>NZ_JBHMIQ010000058.1:0-21008 GCF_048060315.1 Micromonospora sp. LOL_013 | reverse complement strand
AACCACCTGAGCCGAGTACCGGCACTACACCCAGTCGCGGACCGTTACTCGCAAAGGCTCATTTCTTGAACTTCTCGGCGACTTCACCGGACTCACCGACGAGTCCGAGTACCAGGTGGAGCAGTTCGTTCTTCTTGTCGCGCGGCGCGGCGGTGCGCCCGGCGCCGCGCTGATAGTCGTCCAGGTCCATGGCGGACCAGTATGGCGGTCCAGGCCCACCGGCCCCTCCGGCACCCTGCCACCCAATTATCGAATTACTGTTATCTGCAATCCGATAATTGGAGTCGAGCTGCGGGTGCGGAGAACCGATACACCATAATGACAGTTATGCGGCAACAACACACTACCTGTATGGTGCAGTGGTGGGTGATGACATGGTGTTCTGCCGGAAATGTGGCCAGACGAAGCCACGCACCGCCTTCTACGACCAGCTGCACTCGGCTCTGCCCCGCAGACCATGCAAGGCCTGCATTCTGGCGGACAAACGTGCCCGCTACGCGACCAAGGACGGCGACCGCGTCTCGCACGCGCAGGTCCTGCGTGAGAAGTACAACCTCACCGCGGCGCAGTACGAGCAGATGCTGGCCGACCAGGCAGGGCGGTGCGCGATCTGCGGTCAGTACGAGACAGCGCGTGGCCGGGGCGGTGCGCCACGGCGCCTGGCGGTCGACCACGACCACCGCAGCGGAGTCGTCCGGCAGTTGCTCTGCCACCGCTGCAATCTGGTGACAAGGGCGGTCGAGGAGAACCCCGCCCTGCTGGACAAGGTGCGGGCCTACCTGGAAACGCATACGGAAGCATCAGCCGGTGCCGACCTTTGATGAGTACGTCGCAGCAAGCGGTAGCCAGTGCTGACACCATCGCCGACATGATTGACGGCGAGACCACCGTAAAGGTCTTGCGCATCCGGGACGGTGCCGTGGATCTGCTACCCCGCAACCTGCGCTGCCCCGTCAGCCCTGGTGACCGCGCGGTGCTCCTCGGCAAGGTGGTCTGCGTGTTGCGTCGAAGCTGAGCGTGTCCGCCCGTAGCGAGGGCAGGAGCGCGGGCCACCAGGTCGCGGTGTCGCCGGGGTGAACGGATCGAAGGCGTTTGGATCAGCCGCCAACGAAACGCGCACGGGTGCCACTCAGGTGAGGACGAGCAGGTCCAGGACGTCAACCACGGGTCTGGTCTCACGTTGCGCTGCCTTGCGCAGTCGGGCCAGGCCTGCCGCGTACTCGTCGTCGCCTATCAGTTGCAGAGGGGTGTGTGCCTCGCGGCGCAGTGCCGTCGCGGCCTCGCGTAGTGAGGCCGCGGTTACCTGCGGGACCTGTTCGCGGCCGACGGTGACGAACCCGGCGGCGGTGAAGGCTGCTTCGACGTCGGCCACGCTGGGGTAGGTGTCGAGCACACGGATGGCTTCGGGGAAGTAACGGAACAGGGTGATCGCTTGGTGTCGGCCGGCGAACGCGGAGCGGATCAGCACCGGGCCGCCGGGGCGGACGACGCGGCGTAGTTCTCGGGCTGCACGGTGCAGGTCTGGCACGTGGTGGATGACCGTGGAGATCCAGGCGGCGTCGACGCTGCCGTCGTCGAGCGGGATGCGCTCGGCGTCGCCATGCACGACAGGCTGGTACATCGAGCGGGCGCGCATCGCCTCGGAGGGCTCGACCGCCGTGACCTCGATACGGTCGTACCAGGCGGTGAAGGCTCGCGCCCACATTCCGGTGCCCGAGCCGAGGTCGAGTATTCGCATGCCTGCCTGGGGGCCAAGGTGTCGGGTCACGGCTTCCCGCCAGGCTGAGAGTCCGTCGTCGGTGAGGTGACGGGTCGCCGATCTGACTCGACCCTCCGGTTCCGCAGCCGCGACGAGGTCGAATCGAGCCTGGCCGCCAACGGCTACCGAGTCCTCGACGTGCGGGAGGCACCCGATCGCCCAGGTCGAGAGTTCCTGTTCATCGCCGAACGTTCGACCTGAAGCAAGCCACCCGAACAACCTAAACCTCCTGCCAGCTTTGTTGGCAGGCGACAGCGACAGCAGGACGGCTTGACGCGGCCGAGCCAGTCCGCCAGCCGCCACCAGACGTCACGCTTAGCTTGGCGCTGGCGACGACCTTGTCCGTGGAGCCGCAGGGGTGCCGACATCTGATGTGTCGATCCGTAGGCTTGTGCCCGCCGATCTCGTCCCAGATCCGGGTGAACAGGTCACGGGCGGCCTCCCGTTGACCACGCTGGTGGTGCAGTTGCACCCCGTCGTTGATGCGGGCGAGCGTGGCGTCGACGGTCATCGGCTGCTCCCGGAGTGTCCACGTCATGGCGACACCGATCGTAGTCGGTCGACCGGATCCGACCCGTCGGCTGCCGGGGTGTTGCCCGGGGCGGCGGTGAGCGTAAGCACGGTGGCCAGTGCGGCGGCGGCGTCGAGCAGGGCCCGGGACCGGGTGGTGAGATCGGCGTCGTGGACCGCCAGCGCGGCGGTGATGTCGGCCGACCGCCCTGCGGAGCGCAGTCGCGGCATCAGCGCCCGCAGCGGTGCGACCCGGTAGCCGGCCTGACGCAGCTGGTGCACGACGCGGGCGTCGCGGACCTGGGCCGGGGTGTAGCGGCGCGGTCCGCCCGGTCGGTCGCGGCCGGGCACGACGAGGCCTTCGGCGTGCCAGTGCCGCAGGGTCGACGGGCGTACGCCGAGAGCGGCGGCCAGCTCGGAGATGCTCATCGCGTCGCAGTCGCGTACGTCGTCGAGGGGTTCGGCGGTGATGGCCCGGGCCGCCAGCTGGGCCTGTCGCAGGTCGGCCCGGTCGGTGTGCAGCCGGGCGTGGGCCGCGTCGAGCAGGGCGAGCATCCCGTCGGCTGGGCGGCGGTGGGCGGCCCGGACGATCCTGCGCGCCTGGGCCGGTCCCACCGCCGTGGCCAAAGCCCGGTAGGCCAGCGCCGACCGCAGGTGCAGTTCCGCGAACACCCGGTGGCCGGTGGCGGTACGGTCCGCGGGCGGCAGGACGCCGTCGCGTTCCAGGTTGCGGATCTGCTGAACGCCGTACCCGGCCCGCCGGGCGACGTCGACAGTGCGCATTCGAAGCGAGTGGAGACCTTCCGCCTCGTCTGCCTGATGTCGTGACCGTGAAGTCTCCATAAGCACTGCAATGTAACGCTTGAGGTATGACCCAGGATGAGATCATCGCGTTCGTCGCCGGTCTCGGCGACGTACTGACCCTCAGACCGGCGTCCGGCGACGGCACGCCGCCGATCAGCTGGGGCGACACGTTCTTCTACGTCTCGCCCGACGGCACGGTCCCGACCGGGCGGCAGCCGTTCGCCACGATCGTGACCAAGGACTACCCGGGCGACGCGACATCGCGCCTGGACCGGCCGGAGGTGTTCCGGCTCAACGTCGCCGTCGGACGCGACGATTTCCTGCGGCACGCCGGGCATGAGCCTCGCGGGGCCGCCCCGGCCGGGGTCGATCCCGCCGCTGCCGACACCGTGTTCGCCCATCCCGTGTACGGGGCCGGCGGCTGGCTGGCGGTGGTCGACCCCGGACCGCGCACCGACGCCGTGGTGCGTGATCTGCTGCGCGCGGCACACCGACACGCCGGCGCACACCACCGACGACGAGCCGGCAGGAGTTAGCGGGTGGGCGCGCCGGTGGTCACGCCGGTGTGCCCGGTCGGGGGACGTGGTTGACGAACACGACGCCGTCGATCGTGTCGAGCCGCGCCGGGTCCAGCGGGAAGTAGGCGAAGTCGGGGCTGACCCGGGGTACGGCTGCGGTGAGGGTCCGGGCCAGTCGGCGGGTGTCGACGAGGCAGGTGTCCCACGGCAGGGTGGCGAGGGCACCTTCGACGGTGTCCGGTGGTGGGGTGGCGTCGCCGAGGGTGCCGAGGGCGCAGGCCAGGTGGGCGTACCGGTCACCGAGGCGGGCCGCGGTGATCGCGCCGGCGCTCCACATCCGTAGCTGCTGGTCGCCGAACGACATGACGCTTCGGGTGCGCTGCAGGTGCAGGTTGTGGGCGAACACCAGGGCGGGGCCGTGGTCGGCGACGGCCCGCAGGTTGGCGGCCATCATGGCGTCCCGCAGCGCCGACAGCCGGGCGATCCTGGTCGGGGACGGGTCGGCCATCGCGTGGTGGTAGCGGAGCAGGCCGACGGCGGTACGCCCGTACAGTTCGGCCCGTTCGCGGTCGGCGGGGTCCAGCTGCGGCGCCTGGGTGTCGAGCAGCGCCAGCAGGTCGTCGGTGATCAGCCGGAGCTGCTGGGCGTCGGCGGACCGGCCGATCGACCGGGACGGGTCGGTGACGGTGGCCGGGTCGGACCAGCGGTCGTCCGGGCCGAGCAGCGAGTCGAGGGTGTCCCGGGTGCCGGGCGGCGGGTCGTCGAGCAGGTCGTGCAGGCCGGTGAGTGCCTGGCGTGGGCTGGCCGCCCAGTACTCCAGGGGACCGTCGAAGCCGTGGAACCGTAGTTTGTCGTCGTGGTCGGTGTTGTAGGCCCGCATCCAGCTGACCAGGTCGCGGTTGGCCGGTGAGGTGCCGAACTGGTGGCTGAAGCCGTGACGCATGACGTCGTCGAGGGTGCCGGTGCCGGCCGTGACGTACTCGTCGACGACGAGGCCCATCAGGCAGTCGCTTTCGACGGCGATCGACCGGTAGCCCTCGTGGGTGACGAGGTGCCGGAAGATGTCGTTGCGCAGCTGGCCGAGTTCCTCCACGAAGTGCCGGGCCTCACCGAGGCCGAGCAGCAGGGGGCGGGCGGGCAGCGACCGCAGCAACGCCGAGATGCCCGCGCCGTCGACGGGGCGGGCGGTGTCCGTGATATCCATTCCTTCAACGGTATCGTTGAAACAACGGTGTAAGGTTTGTGTGCGTTCGGCACTGTGGATGCTTCGCCAACCTTCAAACCGTGGGGTAGCTGTGCGGCCGGTGGACCTGGCGCGGGAGCATGGTCTGTCCCCTCAGGCGGTGCGCAACTACGAGCAGGCCGGTGTCCTGCCGGCGGCTGCGCGGACCGCCGCGGGCTACCGGGTCTACACGCCGGTGCACGCGCAGGCGCTGCGGGCGTTCGTCGCGTTGGTCGCCGGGCACGGTCACGCCACGGCGACGGCGATCATGCGGGCGGTGAACCGGGGCGCCGTCGACGAGGCGCTGCGACGTGTCGACGACAGCCACTGCCAGTTGGTCGAGGACCGGCGTACCGTGCAGGCGGTCGAGGTCGCGCTGCGTGATCTGGTGCCGGTCGCGCCCGAGCGCGGCGGGACGTTCATCGGCCCGTTGGCGGCCCGGCTCGGTCTGCGCCCGGCCACCCTGCGTGCGTGGGAGGCCGCCGGTCTGGTCCGGCCGGGCCGGGACCGGCGGACCGGCTACCGGGTCTACGACGCCGACGACGTGCGGGACGTGATGCTGGTCCACCAGCTGCGCCGGGGTGGCCATCTGCTGGCGCAGATCGCGCCGTTGATCACCCAGGTCCGTGCGGTCGGCGGCGTCGCCCCGCTGGAGTCGACGCTGCGTGTCTGGCGGGACCGGCTGTCCGCGCGGGGCCGGGCGATGCTCGCCGGTGCCGCCGAACTGGACGCCTATCTGCGTGTCCGGGTGGCGGCGTCAGCCGGGTCGGCTTCGGGCGGGCCGGACTGATTCTCGGTGGCCGGGTCGCCCGGTGCGGGTCAGACTCGTCCGGTGTCGACGTTCGACGAGCTGATCGCCGAGGCTTCGGCGGTGCCGGTGGCGGGCTGGGACTTCTCCTGGTTCGCCGGCCGGGCCACGGAGCAGCGGCCGTCCTGGGGGTACGCGCGGCTGCTGGGTCGTCAGATGGCCGGTGCCCGGCGGGCGGTGGATTTGCAGACCGGTGGCGGCGAGGTGCTGGCCGGCGTCACGTCGGTGCCGCCGCTGCTGGTGGCGACGGAGGGCTGGCCGCCGAACGTGGCCGTGGCGCGGCGGCGGCTGGCGCCGCTGGGTGTGCATGTCGTGCGCGCCGCGCAGGACGGCGGGCTGCCGTTGCGGTCCGCCTGTTTCGACCTGGTGGTGAGCCGGCATCCGACGGTGGTGGGCTGGTCCGAGGTGGCGCGGGTGCTGGCGTCGGGCGGTTCGTACCTGTCCCAGCAGATCGGCCCGGACTCGGTCGGTGAGCTGCGGGCGGCGTTGGGGGTGTCGGTGCCGCCGCGTGCCGATCAGCGTCCGGACCGGGTGCGGGAGGCGGCGACGGCGGCCGGTCTGGACGTGGTGGACCTGCGGGTGGAGTCGCTGCGGGTGGAGTTCTTCGACATCGCCGCGGTGGTCGTGTTCCTGCGGAAGGTGGTGTGGACGGTGCCGGGTTTCACGGTGGACCGCTACCGGGACCGGTTGGCGGCGCTGCACCGCAGGATCCGCGCCGAGGGGGTGTTCGTGGCGTACTCGCGTCGGGTGCTGGTGCGGGCGTACCGGCGGTGACGTTGGTACGCCCGGGAGTGGGCATTCCGCATCTCGCCAGCCAGACCGACCTCAAGATAACCCCATGTACCCCCACAGGGGTTAGGTGAGGTACGCTCGTTGGGTCCGACCCTGCACCGAGGAGGCGAAAGCCGTGCCGAAGATCAACGTTTATCTGCCGGACGACCTCGCGGACGCGGTCCGCGACACCGGTATCGCGGTGTCGGCGGTGTGTCAGCGGGCACTGGAACAGGCCGTCCGACGGGTCACCGCGATCCGGGCGACGAACCTGGCCGACCTGGACGCCGACCAGTTGGCGGCGCAGCTGCCCCACCTGACCGCCCGTACCCGTGACGTACTGCTTCGGGCCCGGACGCAGGCGCGCTCCGCGCACGCCGCCGAGGTCGGCACCCGGCACCTGCTGGCCGCGCTGCTCGACGAGGGTGACAACCTCGGTGTCCGGGTGCTGCAGACGATCGAGGTGCCGCCGGCGCAGGTCACGGCCCGGTTGGCCGCCGTGGTCGCGACGAGCGGGTCGGCCCCGACGAGTGCCCCGGTGTCGACCCTGCGGTTCACCGGCACCGGAGCGGGCGCGCTCGAGTTGGCCGTCACCGAGGCCACCGCGCTCGGGCACAACTACGTCGGCTGTGAGCATCTGCTGCTCGGGCTGGTCGCCGAGCCGGACGGCACCGCGGGGCGGGTGCTGCGTGAATCCGGTGTCGAGCTGCGGGCGACCCGGCGCGCGGTGGTGGCGGCCCTCGCCGGGTACGCGCATCTGCGTGCCCAGGCGGCGACCGCGTCCGACGGCGGCGTGACCGCGCCGGCCGGGACGGATCCGCTCGCCGCGGTCGCGGCCCTGGTCCGCCGTGAGCTGGCGCCGGTCACCCGACGACTGGAGCAGTTGGAGCGCCGGGTCGGGGCCTCGGCCGGGTAGGACCTGGTCCATCGACGTTCGCGGGCCTGGATGTCCGCGTCGTCGGTGTGGGAACGCGGTGACCGTCGTCGGTGCGGGAACGCAGCGGAACCGGTTCGGGAAGGCGGTCCTGGACGATGACTGCTCCCGAACAGGTCAAAGGAGGTCTTCCATGCCTGTGCTCACCCTCGACTGCCGGCAGGGCAACGACCGCCGGATCCGGGCGACCCTTCGGGCCGAGCTGACCGCTGTGGTCGCCCGGATCACCGGCTGCCCACCGGAGGCGGTGACTGTGGTGATCCGCGACTGCGAACCCGGGTACCAGCGCGGGTCGGCAGCAGGTCAGGTGCGGTTCCCCGACGAGATGCCCAGTTGGTCGAACTCTGCGGCGGCCCGGCCCCGGTAGGCGTCGGCGGCCTCGATGTCTCCGCATGCCCGCAGCGCCGCCGACAGGCCGGCGAGGGCCCGTGCCGTCTCGATCCGGTAGCCGACCCCGGTGGCTATCTCGTGGGCCTCGGTGTGCAGATCAGCTGCCGCGGTGTACCTTCCCTGGCCGAGGTACACCCCGCCGAGGATGTTGCGCACCGTGGCCTGCCGCAGGGGGGCGCGGCTGCCGCCGTCGAGTTCCAGGGCCCGTTGTACGTGCCGCGTGGCCGCGGCGTTCTCGCCCAGTTGATGCCGGACCTGGGCACACAGTGCGTGCACGCGCGACATCTCCGCGGCCGGGCCGGACTCCGCGTTGAGTTCGAGCACCCGGTCCAGGCAGTTGCCGGCCTGCTCGTCCTGGTCCAGCCTGAGGTGGGCGACGGCCAGGTCGGTCAGGGCGAGGGCTTCCATGTCCCAGGCGCCGATCCGGTGGTTCAGCTCGACGGCGCGGCGGGCCGCCTCGGCCGCCTCCCGGTAGCGACCGCAGTGTTCATGCAGGCTGCTGAGGTCGGTCAGTGATTGGGCCTCCGCACGGTGCGCGCCGAGTTCGTGCTTGAGTTCGATGGAACGCCGCAGGTGTGCCCGCGCCTCGTCGTAGCGGCCCAGCGTGGCGAGCAGCAGTCCGAGCATTCCGGTGCTTTCCGCTTCCCCTGTTCTGTCGTCGAGGGCCACGGCGAGGTCCAGGCTCTCCTCGGTCGCCGTGAGGCCGTCCCGGAGTCGGCCCAGCCGCCAGGCCGCGGCCGCCATGTCGGACAGACCGCGCGCCAGCAGTGACTGGTCGTGCAGGGCGCGGGCACACTCGACGCCCAGGGTCGCGATGCGGTGGAACTCCTCGAACCGGCCGCGGGCGTCGAGTGCGAGGACGGCGTTGTGGGCCAGGTCCGCTGCCTGCCGGTACTGGCGGGCGTCGCGGGCGTGCTCGGCCACCTGGGCCAGGTTGTCCGACTCGCGGCTGAGCCACGCCCGAGCGGTGTGGCCGCTGGTCAGCACGGGCAGGGACAGCGGTGATGCGGGGCCGGGCTGCTGCGCGGGTCGGCGTCCGGGGAAGGCCAGGTCGCAGGCCATGTCGGACGCCGCGTGGTAGTAGTCGGCCAGGCGGGTCAGCGCGTCGTCGTCCTTGGCGCCCGGCGGGTCGTTGCGGGAACGCAGCCAGAGTGCGAAGCTGCGCACCAGGTCGTGGAACGCGTACCGGCTGGTCTCGTGCTGCTGGAGAAGGTGGGTGTCCAGCAGGTGCTCGAGGATGTCTTCGGCCGGTGCCGGATCGGTGCCGAGCAGCGCGGCGGCCGAGTACCTGTCCATCTCGGTGCCCGGGTGCTGGCCCAGCAGGAGGAACGCGGCCCGGTTCGCTTCGTCGAGCGCGTCGTAGGACAGGGTGAGCGTGGCCGTGACGCTCCGCTCGCCGGCCCGGAGTGCCGGGTCTCGTCGCGCAGGAGGTCGACCAGGTACCGCACCGTCCAGCGGGGGCGGTTGCGCAGCCGGGCACCGGCGATCCGCAGCGCCAGTGGCAGATGACCGCAGAGTTCAGCGAGTTCGGCGACGGCGCCCGGCTCCTGTCCGGCGCGCTCGGCACCCAGCATCGTGGTGAGCATGGCGGTGCTGTCGGCGGGGGGCATGACAGCCAGCGAGATCCACTCGGCGCCGTCGAGTTCCACGAGCCGGGTGCGGCTGGTGACGATGACCAGCGTGTCGGCGGAGCCCGGCAGCAGCGGCAGGACCTGCCCGCTGCCGGCGGCGTTGTCGAGCAGCAGCAGAAGGCGGTGGCGCACGACCGTGCTGCGCCACATCACGAGCCGGCCGGGCATGTCGTCGGGAATCTGTGTGCCGGGGACCTCGAGCATCCGCAGTAGCATCCCGGCGACCGTTCCGGGCTGCAGCGGCTGTTCGCCGGGGGTGTGTCCACGCAGGTCCACGTACAGGTGGGCGTCCGGGAAGTTGTCGGCGAGCTGGTGTGCCACCCGTACCGCGAGGGACGTCTTGCCACTGCCGCCCATGCCGTCGACGGCGACGATGCGAGGACTCCAGCCGGGTCCGCGCGGGGGACCGTCGCGGTGCCCCGTATCGGGTTGGCTCCGGTGGCCGGCCAGTTGGTCGAGTTCCGCCTTGCGGCCGGTGAAGTCCGGCAGGTCGTACGGCAGCGTGCAGCGGTGCGGTGCGGGCGCCGTGGGCGTTGCGGTGCCCTGGGCGCTGTGTGGTGCCGTAGGTGCCAAGGCCAGGTCGGGGCTGCTGCGCAGCACCGCCGTGTGCAGGGTGGCCAGCCGTTCGCCCGGGTCGATGCCCAGCTCGTCGGCGAGCAGCCTGCGGGCCCGGTCGTACTCCAGCAGCGACTCGGCCGGTCGGCCGCTGCGGTACAGCGCCAGCATCAGCTGGGCGCGAAGCGCTTCCTGCAGGGGGTACGCGTTGACCAGGTCGCGCAGGTCGCCGACCAGTTCGGTGCTCTCTCCCATCCTCAGGCGTAGCTCGAAGTAGCGTTCGACGGCGGCGAGCCGGCGTTCCTCCAGCGCCGCGGAGGCCGCGGCGATCACCGCACCACCGGCGCCGGCCAGGACCGGTCCGCGCCACAGCGTGAGCGCCACCCGCAGCGCGTCGACGGCCTGACCGGCGTTGCCGGCGGCTTCCTCCTGCTGCGACTGCCGGATCAGGTCGGCGAACTCGGTCGCGTCGAGTTGGTGCTGTCCGGGAACGATTCGGTATCCGGGCCCGGACGTGGCGATCAGCTGCGGGCCGTCCGGGAGCCGACGGCGCAGCCCCGCGACCGCCTTACGGATCTGGTGCGCCGCCGTGGTGGGGCAGTCCTCGCCCCACACCGCCTCGACGAGGTTGGTCACCGGCACCAGCTGGCCCGGGGCGAGCAGCAGGCAGACGAGGACCCGCTCCGGTACCAGTCCACCGAGGGCCAACGGACGTCCCCGCTGTGTGCGGCATTCGAGCGGGCCGAGGATGTTGAACCGGACCGGACCCTCAGCTGTATCCGTCACCGTGCCACTCCCGTCTGCAGCGCCACGGCGAACATGTGCCGGAAAGATCATGACAAATACGTGTCAAGCGTCGCCGGGCTGCCGGTTCGGGTCATGATCCCCGAGTCCAAATTGTACGGTAACCGGGCGGGACGGCGGGGGTAGCGGGCGACGCGAGACTGGAGGCGCTATCGAGGAGTTCAGGAGCGATGATGAGATTCGTGCTGGAGAGGGAGTTTCGCGGCGGGACCGTACCATCCGGCGTGGAGCGGGGGCATCGATCCTACTGGCGTCGCATGTCGGACGAGGGCGTCCTGCTGTACGCGGGAAGCTGGACGGACGCCCAGGGTGACACGCTGCTGCTCGACGTGCCGGACGCCGAGGCCCTGCGTACCGTGTTGGCCGGGGACCCGTACGTGCGTGGCGGTGTGGTGGCCGGGACCCGGACGCGCCGGCTGGGCGATCTGCTGCCGGCCCGGACCCCGCACCACCGCCGCCCGCATCCGGTGCACGTCGAGAGGGCCCGCCCGGGTGACGCCGGTCGGCTGACCCCGCACGAACTGCGGGTCGCCCGGATGATGCTCGACGGGCTCACCAACCGGCAGATGGCCGACCGGCTGGGCATGTCGCAGCGGGCGGTGGAACAGCACATCACCCGCATCTACCGCAAGCTGTCCATCAGCCGGCGCGCGCAGTTGGCGGTCGCGCTGCACGGCGAGCCCGGCCCGTCACCCCGCGCCAGCGCGGCGGCGGGGTGACGGGCCGGGACGTCACAGCAGCGACCGTCCCGCGCCGCCGTCGACCGGCAGCACCACGCCGGTGGTGCTGCCGGCCAGGGTCGACGCCAGGTACGCCGCCGCCGCGCCGATCTCGTCCGGCTCGGCGAGCCGGCCGAGGGGGATGTCCGCGCTCAGGGCGGCGAGACCGCCGTCGAGCTGCTCGGCCCAGGCCTGCAACGTCGGTGTCCGGGTCATGCCCGGCGCGATGACGTTCACGGTGACCGACCCCTCGCCGGCCTCGGCGAGCTCCTGCACCAGCGACTTGGCGTAGCCGAGGACGGCTGGGCGCACCGTGTTGGACAGGGCGAGCCCGGCGATGGGCTGACGGGCGGCGAGTGAGGTGATGAACAGAATCCGACCGTAGCCCGCGGCGCGCATGTGCGGCAGCGCCGTACGGGTCAACGTGACGGCGGAGAGCAGGTTCAGCTCCAGCGCTGCCCGGTAGTCGGCGACGTCGAACCGCTCGGCGCCGCCCTCGGGTGGGCTGCCGGCGTTGGCGACCACCACGTGCGGTCCGCCGTATGTGGCGGCGACCTCGGCGACCCAGGAGCGGACGGCGGCGTGGTCGGTGACGTCCAGGGCCATACCGTGCACGGCGCCGTGCGCCTGCTGCGTCAGCAGGCGCACGGCCTCGTCCAGCCGGTCCGGGTCACGTCCGCAGATCGACACGGTCGCGCCTTCGGCGGCGAGCCGGCGGGCCACCGCCAGCCCGATCCCGCTCGTCGCGGCGGCGACCATGGCGGTACGGCCGTTCAGTCCCAGATCCACTCGGTTCTCCTTCCGGCTGCGCCGGTCTCATCTGCATGGTCAGGTGCTCTGACCGGCCATCTCGGCACCGGCCGGATCCGAACCGGCCGGAGCGGGTGCGGTGCCGGACGCGGCGGACCGCGGTCCGCCGAGCCGGCGGGCGCCGACGACGGCGGCGACGCCCAGCAGGAACGGCACCAGCAGCGCGACGCCGCTGAACAGCAGCACCACGCTCATCACGGCGGCGGCCAGGACCGCGCCCCACCAGACCGCGGTGCCGCGCGGCAGGAGCCGGACGCCGGCCACCAGGCCCGCGACCGTCACCGCGATGAAACAGGCCGACGCGGCGAGCATCACCGTGGCCAGCGTGGCTCCGGTGGCCAGCGCGACCACGCACACCAGCGCGCTGAGCGCGAACAGCAGGGCCAGGCTGCGGCGCGGTACCTCGCCGGGCTGGTGCCCGCGGGCCAGAGCGGACGGCAGCGCGCCGTCGCGGGCCAGGGCGGCACCCAACCGGGAGGCGCCGGCCAGGTAGGCGTTCATCGTGCCGAACGTCAGCAGCATCGCCATCACCGCGGTGATCATCGAGGCGGTCGAGCCGAGCCCGTGGTGCAGCAACTGCGTCAGCGGGGCCTCGGAGCCGGCCAGGCGCGGGCCGAGCACCAGCACACAGGTCAACGCCAGGCCGAGGTAGAGGACCCCGACCACCACCAGCGTCGTCGCGGTCACCCGGGGCAGGTCCCGACGGGGGTCGCGGAACTCGCCGGAGAGATGGGTGACCGCCTCCCAGCCGGCGAAGCTGAAGAACAACAGACACGACCGGCGGCTCGTCGCCGGTGAAGGGCAGACTCTCCGGGGCGGCGTTGCGGCCGGTCCGGATGTAGTGCGGGGTGCCGGTGCGCGTCGCGCGCCGGACGACGGCCCGCATCTCACGTTCGCCGTACGGGGCCGCCACGGTGATCCCCGGCATGGCGCAGAGCACCGCGATGTCCTCGAGGCAGTGGTGGGTGGTGCCGAACCAGGCGCCGGAGACACCCGCGTACGGGGCGACCACGGTGATGCCGGCACCGTAGTAGCCCATCGCGAGCTTGATGCTCTCGGCGGCCCGCAGCGCGGCGAACGGCGCGAACGTGGACACGAACGGCTGGTAGCCGGCGGCGGCCAGTCCCGCCGCCATGTCGATCATGGCGCCTTCGGCGATACCGACGTTGAAGAACCGGTCCGGGAAGGCCTGCGCGAACGGGTGGCCACGACCGCCGAGGTCGGCCTCCAGGCACACGATACGTTCGTTCTCGGCGGCGAGGCGGGTCAGTTCGTCGCGGTACGCGGCGCGGCCGGGCAGTGTCATCGCACCAGCTCCTTCCAGGTGGCGGCCCGGGCCGCGTCGATCGTCACGTAGTGGGCGGCGGCCTTGCCCTCGATCGGCTTGAGCCCTTTGCCCTTGACCGTGTGGGCGACGACGGCCAGCGGACGCCCGGTGCTCGGGCGCTGCGGGGTGAACACCTGCCGCAGCGCGTCGAGGTCGTGCCCGTCCACCTCGCAGGTGTCGAATCCGAACGCGGCGAACCGGTCGGCCAGCCGGGGCAGCGGTGAGATCGCCGCCACCAGCCCGTCGTTCTGGCCGCCGTTGCGGTCGACCACCACGATCAGGTTGCCGACCTGTTGGGCGGCCGCCACCTGGCAGGACTCCCAGATCAGGCCCTCCTGCAGTTCGCCGTCACCGGCGACGGCGATGGCGAGCCCGTCGGCCCGGTCGAGCCGACGGCTGAGCGCCCAGCCCAACGCATACGGCACGCCGTGGCCGAGGCTGCCGGTGGGGAACCGTACCCCCGGCACGGCGTGCCCGGGGTGGCCGGTGAAGTGGGCGTCGGCGGCGCCGTAGTGCGGCACCGGGTCGTCCGGGAGCAGGCCGCTGACGTGCAACGCCGCGTACAGGCCGGCGGCGGCGTGGCCTTTGCTGAGCACCACCTCGGTGCCGTCGTCGGCGCTGATCTTCCGGTCGAGGGCGGCGATGAGGATGTCCAGCACGGACAGGCTGCCGCCGAGGTGGCAGCCGGTCGGGGACGCCGCCATGTCGATCACCATCCGGCGGGCGGCGCGGGACCGCTGCGCCAGGTCGTCGGCGCCGGGCCGGACCGGCGCGGCCGGGCAGAGCGTCACGGTCACCGGGCACCTCCGGGTCGCTGTTCGCCCTCGGCCGTGCTGAGGGCGAAGAACGCGGTCACCGCCTCGTCCAGCACGGCTCGGGCCCGTCGGTACTCGGCGGCGTCGATGTGTTCGTCGCAGGTGTGGTCGAGGGTGGAGTCACCCGGACCGTAGGCCACCATCGGGACGTCCCGCCACGTGGTGGCAAGTGTGTTCATATCGGAGGTTCCCTTCTTGAGCAAGAACCTGGGCCGGTTGCCGCCCCGGGCGATGGCGCGGCCGAACACCTTGGCCAGGGTGCTGGTGCGGGAACCGGCGTACCCGGGGGTGGCCCGCAGGAACTCGATCCGGACCCCGTCGCCGGCGGCCTCGCCGGCGGCGGCGCGCAGGGCGTCCAGGTCGGCGCCCGGCGGCACCCGGAAGTTGAGGATCGCCGTCGCGTACTGGCTGGCGGCGTCGGCGTCGCAGCGGAGATCGATGACCGCGCTGAGCGCCTCGTCGGCCTCCTTGACCACCGCGGTACGGATCCGTTCCAGCGCCCCGGCGAGCCGGTCGGGGGCGGACACCGCCTGGAATCCCGCCGAGTGGCCACTGGGCACGGCGGCGGTCACCCGCAGTTTGAACAGGCCGAAGTAGCCCAGTGTCAGGGCGCCGGAGCCGCTCGGCTCGCCGACCACGACCGCGTCCGCCGGGTAGTGGTCGCGGACGTGGAACGCGCCCCGCGACGAGGACACCTCCTCCTCGACGGCGCCGACGACGCGTAGGCGCCAGCCGTCGGGGACGTCGGTGCCCGCCAGGACGTCCAGGAACGCGGTCAGCGAGGCCTTCGCGTCCACCGTGCCGCGTCCGTGCAGGACCGCCGGGTCCTCGCCGGTCCAGCGCACCGGCCAGGTGAACGGCACGGTGTCGAGATGGCCGAGCAGCAGCAGCGTCCGGGGTCCGTCGCCGCGCTCGGCGACCAGGTTGCCCACCTCGTCGACCCGGGCGGTCAGGCCCCGGTCGCGGCACCAGCCGGCCAGGTAGGTGGCCAGTTCGTGCTCGTCGTGGGAGACCGACGGGATCTGCGCGGCGTGGCTGAGCAGGCGCAGGTCTGCGGCGGGTTCTTCGGTGGCCCAGAAACGGGTCCAGCCGCGGTCGTCGGCCATCGTGTGTGGTCCGGTGATGGCCACGTGTGCGGTGCCGCGCAGCGCCAGTTCCGCGGCGCGGACCTTCTGCCGCATCCGCCCGGAGGCGTACCGGCCGCAGTCGCCGGCGACCGCGTCGCGGACGGTCGAGGTCGGATCGGCCGGGTCGCTCAACAGCCCCGGGGTGCCGGTGACCAGCCGCAGGTGGTCGGCGTCGAGCGCGTTGGCGAGGGTCGCGGCCAGCACGTCGGCGTCGACGTTGAGTTCGGCGCCACCGGCGGCGTCACGGACCGGAGGGCTCAGACACACCACGTCGTACGCGTCGAGCAGCGCGGTGAGCCGCACCGCGTCGACTCCGGACACGGTGCCCGCCCGGTGGTCGTGGACGATCTTGGGTCGGCCGTCGTGGACCACCCGCAGCGGCCGGTTGACGGTGCCGGTGACCAGCGCCGCGTCGGCGGCGACGCAGGCGTGCACCGCGAGGCCGTGCGCCGCCAGGCCCGCCTCCACCGCCGGCAGGGTGATCTGCCGGTAGGCGGCGACGATGTGCGGCATCTCCGTCGGCGGGCAGTACCGGACGGTGTCGCCGTTGCCGAGGGTGAGCTGCGGCATGTCCCGGCCGGTCGAGCGGTAGTACCGCTCGATGCCCTCGGCCCCGCCGGCCACCATGAGTATCCGGGCACCGCGCGCCCGGATCGCCGCGATCTCGGCGAAGACGCCGGGGTGCAGCAGGGTGCTGCTGCCGATCTTGATGACGTACAGCGACCGGCGGCTCATGGCGTCACCGCCGTGAACGGCAGGGCCAGGGACTGCTCGAAGCCGTAGAGCAGGTTCAGCGTCTGCACGGCCTGGCCGGACGCACCCTTGAGCAGGTTGTCCAGCGCGGCGACCGCGACGTACTCGTCGTCGCGGACGCTCACCGCGACCTCCGCGACGTTGCTGCCCACCACGCTCTTGAGCATCGGGAAGTCCCCCGGGCTCTTCGGCGCGGTGCGTGCCCGCACGAACGGGGTCCGGGCGTACGCCGTGCCGTAGGCCCGTTTGACCTGCAGCGCGGACACGCCGGGACGCAGCCGCCCGTATGCGGTGACCACGATGCCGCGGGCCACGTCGAGGCTGTAGGTGGAGAACTGCAGCCGCGGTGGCTCGTCGGCGACCGCGCCGAGCGCCTGGGCGATCTCCGGCGCGTGCCGATGGCCGTACGGCTTGTGGACCCGGAAGTTGCCGATCCGGTCGGCGGGGTGTTCGCTGGACCGGCTGCCGCTGCCACTGGCGCCGGTCTTGGCGTCCACGACGACGTCGCCGACGGTCAGCCCGGCGGCGACCAGCGGCCGCAGGGCGTACAAGGTGGTGACGGCCATGCAGCCGGGCAGGTTGATGAACCGGTCATCGACCGACGGTTCGTCGAACTCCGGGACGACGTACCGGAACGGTTCGGTCCACGCCTGCGACTCGGGGTAGTGCGCGGCGGATTGGGCGGGATCGGCGAGGCGGAAGTCCCCGGCCAGGTTGATCACCCGCTGGGCCCGTTCGGCCAGCTTGGGCATCTGGGCGGGCAGGGCGCCGCCCGGCATGCAGCCGAACGCCACGTCAACCTCGTCGACCGCGTCGACGGGCTGGAACCGCAGCCCGGCCGCGCGGGGATGGTTACGTACCCCGGCGAGCACCGACGTGATCGGCCGGCCGGTGTACCGTTCGCTGGACAGGTAGGTCAGTTCCACGTGCGGGTGGTCCAGCAGCAGCCGGACCAGTTCGGCGCCGGTGTAACCGCTGGCGCCCAGGACCGCGACCCGCACCGCGCTGCGCTCAGCCAAGGCGGGCCGCCTTCTCGTAGGGCCGCCGGTACTCACGCTCGGCGACGAGTTTGCGGATGGCGTCGGGGCGGGCCGCGACCTTCCGGTACTCACGCTCGGCGACGAGTTTGCGGATGGCGTCGGGGCGGGCCGCGACCTTGCGGAACGCGTCGGCGTACCGGATCACCCGCTCGTACTCGACCGGCGAGCGCAGCTCCCGGCAGAGCACGACGGTGCTCTCCAGCATCGACACGACGTTCGGGAAGTCGGTCGGTTCGTGGTCGCGGACCGCGCCCGGGTTCAGCGTGAACGGGTACCCGTTGCCGAACCCGTCACGGTGCCGGAACGGCAGGTGGCACGGGATCGGCGTGTTCTGCCACTCGCGGGCCGGTACGCCCTCGGCGGTGAGCAGCTCGTGCACCGCCTCCTTGACCGCCCACACGGGCAGGTCGTCGAGGCCGACCGCGGCCGGGGCGAGCCCGACGCGGTACATGTTGTAGGCGTGGGTGTGCCCGTCGGGCACGTAGGGGGCGGTGAACAGGCCGGTCTCGCCGAGCGCGCCGGCCAGCAGCGCGGCGTTGCGGGCCCGGACCGCGTCGTAGTACGGCAGCCGGTTGAGCTGGCTGGCCCCGAACGCCGCCGCCACCCAGGACATCCGGTAGTCGATGCCGGTGCGCTCCAGGAACTCCGTCGCCCGGGCGTAGGCGGCGTCGGAGCCGAAGAACGCGATGCCGCCCTCGCCGCCCAGCGGGAAGTTCTTGTCCGCCATCAGGCTCTGTCCGGCGGCGTCACCGAGCGAACCGCACATTCGTTCGCCGATCCGCGCCGAGTGCGCGTGCGACGCGTCCTCGACCAGGGCCAGGCCGTGCCGCTGGCACACCTGGCGCAGCGCCGCCACGTCGGCGGGCAGGCCGTGCACGTGCACGGGCATGATCGCCCGGGTCCGTCCGGTGACCGCCGCCTCGGCGGCCTGCGGTGACATGCAGTACGTGCGCGGGTCGATGTCGACGAACACGGGTACGGCCTTCGCGGCGACGACGGCCTGCGCGGTGGCGATGAACGTGAACGCAGGCACGATGACCTCGTCGCCGGGCTGCACCCCGGCGCCGATCAGCGCCAGATGCAGGCTGGAGGTGCCACTCGCGGTCGGCAGCGCGTGCCGGGCACCGACGTAGTCGCGGTAGTCGCCGGCGAAGTCCGCGACGACCTTGTCCGGGTCGTTGCGCTGTGCCAGCAGCATGGTGAACACGTCCTCCTTGGTGATCACCGGGAAGACGGTGCGGCGTTGCCCGGACGCGATCATCGCCGGGCCGCCGAACTGGGCGAGTTCGGCGTCGACGTCCCGCTGGTCGGGCAGCGGCAGCGGGGCCGACGGGAAGTCAGTGATCATCGCTGGGTACCTCCGGTCACTGCGGGCGTACGGGTACCGGCCTGCATCAGCGCCATCCGGACGCAGGCGGCGACCAGCGGGCTCAGCCGGTAGTTGAACTGGACACCCGGCGCCAGGCCGGGGTCGGCCTCCTGCTGCGTCCACATGGTGCGCAGGTCGAAGGCTCCGAAGATCTTCAGACGCTCGGCGCGGGCCCAGATCCGTTCGTCGTCGGTGAGCATCGCCGCCGCCGGGCCGAAGCCGAGGCCGGTCAGGTCCACGGCCAGCGCCGGCGCGGTGCGCCCGCGCGCGGCCACGGCGAACTCGTCGACGTTGTCGGGGGTCAGGCTGATCAGGTCGAACGCCGGGGTCGGGCCGTCGGTGGCCCGTACCCCGAGCCAGTCGACGAACGAGGCGGCGGCCGGGTCGAGTCCGGGCAGTACGGCCGCGTCGCCGTGCCCGATGCCCTGCCCGCACAGCGCCGCGTGGATCGCGGCGGTGCGGCTGTTGACCAGGACCGCCCGGGACCGGCCGCTGTGCCTGGTCAACAGCCGTTCCAGTGCCGGTAGTTCCTTGTCGTTCTTTTCGATGCTCATCACCACGCCGGAGGTCAGCACCCGGGTGAGGACGAGCGCGGTGTCGAACCGTTCCATCGGGTCTTCCTTTCTGCGGCCGCCCGCGCCGTCCCGGCGCGGGCGGCCGCCGCAGTAACGAGGTTGAGATCAGGCGGCGAGGGTGAGTCCGGAGCGCGCCACCTCGGTCGCGTACGCCGCGCAGTGGCCGGCCACGTCCACGCCGTGGGTGTCGGAGGAGCGGGCGAACTCGGGGTTCGCGTTGACCTCCAGCACCACCATCGCGCCGGTGACGCGGTCCTCGATCAGGTCCACGCCGTAGAAGCCGGGGCCCAGCGCGGCGACGACGTCGGCACAGAGCCGGCCGATCTCCGCGCAGATCTCCACGCGTTCCACCTGGGCGCCCAGGTGGGTGTTGGTACGCCAGTGTTCGCTGCGCCGCCGGAACGCGACGACCGGACGCTCGCCCACGACGATGACGCGCAGGTCGTGGCCGGGCTTGTCGACGTACCGTTGGACCAGCACGGGGAACAGCTTGCCGGCCGCGTCGGCGGATTCCCGGCCACCGGTCCACGCCTCCAGTTCGCCCTGGTCGCTCAGCCGCACGACGCCCCGGCCCCAGGAGCCGGACGGTGGTTTCACCACCACCGGCCAGCCGAGTTCCGCCACGGCCTGGCGCACCTGGTCGTGGGTGAACGCGTGCCGGGTCGTCGGATGCGCGATGCCGTACCGCTCGAACAGCAGCGCCTGCAGGCCCTTGTCGCCGCAGACCTCGATCGCCGACGCGCTGTTGACGGTGGTGATCCCGGCCCGATCCAGTCGCCGGGCGATGCTCAGCGCCTCGCGATGCGACAGGTTCCTGATCAGCGCGACCCGGGGCGGCTCCTCGCAGCCGGAGAGCACCTCGCCGATGTCGGGTGGCAGTGCCGGGCGGGCGGTCAGGCCCTGCGCGCGCAGGGTGTCCAGGAGCCGCCGTTCCTCCGGGCGCAGCACCGTCACCGACAGCAGAACGTCGGTAGGCGCGCCGCTCATTCGCCCCAGTCCTCCTCCACCTCCGGTGCGATGCAGACCTCGTACACGCCGTCTGCCGCCGCGGTCAGTTCGTGCTCCTGGCCGCAGGCCGAGCACTCGATGATTTCGCCCTTCTCGGCGTCGCCGTCGATGGTGAGCGGGCTGTCGCAGACGAGGCAGACCACAGCTTTGTCGGCGATAACCGGCATGACCTTCTTCCTTTCTGTCCTCGGTCGATGGCTGCTTCCGGGGCGGGCCGTTTCCCGGCTCCCGGGCATCTCCAAGGTAAGAAGGCCGGGTCCGACGGCGCACTACGGAACCACGAAGCGCCTCAATGAACGGGTGGGTTTCCGCCGGCTCCCGCCCGGGGCGCCGGTCAGTCCAGCAGCGCGGCCGTCCAGTCCGCTGCCCGGTCGCCGATGTGCTCGGCGTCGCGGCGCCAGGTCTCGCCGTGGCCGTCGTCCCACAGCCGGGTCCACGGCAGCACGCCGGCGGCCGACTGCTCGGCGAGGAAGTCGTGCATCGACCGGGCCCGGCGGACCAGCAGCGGGACGAGGTCACGGCGCTGGCGTTCGTCGAGGCCGTACGCGTCGACGAGGGTCCTTGACATCCTCGCCGCCCTAAACGGCGGCGATTCCAGCCACGCCGCGCGTGACACGCGCGGCGTTCTGGTGGGTTACCGTTTCACCGCGCGGTGCCGGGACGGGTCTCGGTCCTACCCGCGCTCCACGGTCGTTGAAGTCCGCCTGCCCGGCGGCCTTGATGTTGATCGCGGCGTTGACGTCCCGGTCGTGGTGACCG
>NZ_JBHMIQ010000057.1:0-23274 GCF_048060315.1 Micromonospora sp. LOL_013 | reverse complement strand
CACACCTCCAACGCCTCGACTTCACCCTCGCCGCCTGACCTACACCGAATAAGCCATCAGGTCGTATCGGGCACCGTCCTGTCCAACGACCTCCAGCCCAGGTAGACCAGGTGGCGAAACTGACTGGCCCGGTGTGCGGAGCGAGGAACTGCACCACCGCGGTGGTCGGCACCCCAGCGGCGAGCACCGCGTTCTTGTGCCGGGTGGCACGCTGGGCGATCCGGGAACGTTCCAACGGCCGCCCCACCGTGCCGCGCCGAGCCGCCATCGCTTCGACCGCCCGCTTACGGGCCTCAGGCGAGCGGTGGCGTAGCCGGAACCGCAGCCAGACGAACACCAGCAGCCCGCAGCAGATCGCCAGCGGCGCACCCACCAGCACCCACCACAGCGGCGCGTCCTCGACCACGATCGCCGCCGCCGACAGCGCCAGCCCGGTCACCGCCCCGCAGTACACCATCACTCGGAGCGCCCACGTGCTGACTCGGCTCGGTTCGTCGACCACGACGCAGCAGCGTAACGACCGTACGCAAGTGAGGCCGGCGAACCCGAGCGCCAGGGGTTCGCCGGCCGCTGGAGCAGGGCCACCAAAGATTCAATACAAATAACGTCAACCAGATAGATCATCGGCATTCTTGCAAAACGAGACAAGGCGCGCAGCCTTGGATTGCGACTCAGTCCACTGGGATACCATCGGACCAGTCGGCCGCAACCTGGGCAGCGCCACGATGCCACTCAGCGGACTCTCGCCACAGTGAGGACAGACCAGCCGAAGCGCGGTCAAGGCCAAGAGCCATACAGCCGAAGCGTCACCGAGGCACCGCAGAGGGTTACCCCCCTGCCGATCGGGTGCTATGGTCGAGGAGCGTTGCCGACGGGGGTGCCTGGAGAATGCCGACGGGAGTGTTCAACTTGGGCTCTCTAGACAACGGCGTCTTATGCCCGTCGAAATGCATCGAAATCGATTTTCTGGCGACCGGCACCACGACACGTACGACCGTTCTGTCGGATCGTCCGGTGCGGCTTCGTAGGGACCAGTGATGACGGGGGAGCCTGACGCCACCCGTCCAGATCTAGATACCGCGGTGGCCGCCCGCGCTGTGGCTTTTTGTGGTGTCGGTCGGGTTCTCGCCGCGAGATGTGCGTTCGAGTCTTTCAGCTCGGACCGTGCCGCCGACACGAATTCTCGCAGACCGAGAGCTGGTCCGCGTTCTTTGCACTTGGGGAGTGACCGTGCGTATTGCAATCCTAGGCCCGCTAGCTGCGACTCACCACGGTCAGCCCGTCGTCCCCACCGCCATCAAACCACGAACAGTTCTTGCCGTGTTGGCGGTGCATGCCAATGACGTGGTTCCGGTGGACATTCTGATCTCCGAACTTTGGTCCGAGTCGCCGCCCAGACATGCCCGTACCACCATCCAGACGTACATTCTGGGCCTTCGCAAACTGATGCAGAGTGCCGCCGCCGCCGCAGGAGAAGCTGACGATGCCAAGCAGGTCCTCGTGACGACTCCGGCCGGCTATCTGCTCCGCGTACGCCGCGACTCGGTCGACGCCGGCCACTTCGAGCGGCTCGCCAACATCGGGTACCGGACGCGGGAACGGCAGGAGCATGCAGCCGCCGCCCGGGCCTTCGCCGAGGCGCTCAGCTGGTGGCGGGGGCCCGCCCTCGCGGACGTTCAGGCCGGCCCGCGACTACGGCTGTACGCGCAGAACCTGAGCGAAGGTCGGCTCAACGCCCTCTTCTGCCGGATCGAGGCCGATGTACGTCTCGGGCGACACCACGAACTCATCGGCGAGCTGTCCGTGGTCACCTCGCAGCACCCCACCCATGAAGGCCTAGTGGCGCACCTTATGCTTGCCCTCTACCGGTCGGGCCGCCGGTGCGAGGCGCTGGAGGCCTACCAGCGACTCCGCGCCAACCTCACCGACAAGCGCGGTTTGGAACCCTCGCCAGCTCTGCGTCGCCTGCACCGTTCGATGCTGAGCGCCGACCAGGCGACGACGAACCTGATCGAGCCCTGGCAGGGCGCCCTGGGGACACTGGGTGCGCCCGGGGCGCAGGGCACGCCACAGCGGTCCGTACCACAGCAGCGGATCCCGACCGACGTCGCAACCGCGCCGTGGTCGGTGGGTGGCCCGGGCTAGGCCCTGCCCGTGCTCCCCCGCTCGGACCCCGGGTCGGCTCGGCCTCCCGTCGGCCGGTCCGCCACGCGGTACGGAAACGCCCGGGCCGTCAGCGCGAACCCGTCGTCAGTCAGCCGAAAGCCCGACACATCCGGGTGAACGCGAACCGCGCCTACCAGACCAACCAGCCCTGCCACCACCTGCAACCTGGCACTGGCCGCACCGAGGCAGTAATGGGCACCCTTGCCGAAGGTGATATTGAGGTTGCGGCTACGTCCCGGGCAGAAAGCGAGGGGATCGGTCATCCGGCCCGGATCGCGGTTGACGGCCACCAGGTCGACGACTACCGCCTCACCAGAACGCAGCCGGACGCCGAGACAGTCGCAGTCTGCCAGCACCCAGCCGTACACGCCGAGGAAGGGCGGCGATAGCCGCATCGCCTCCTCGGCCACGCCTGCGGCGTCGACCGTGCCCTCTCGCAACGAAGCCAACAGCGCAGGATCGCCATAGACGGAACGGCAGGCCACCGCGGTGCCCGTCGTCACCTGTGGTACGCCGGCTGCCAGCAGCTGCGCCACCGCCGCCACGTCGCCCCACGGGTCCCGTCCCTCCGCCGCCGCGTGTGCCTGGAAACTCGCCACTACCGGGGTCACCGCCGCGCCAGCGGTCAGCTCGTCCATTGCGCCCCGCAGATAGCGCAACGCGCTACTGAACGCCGCTGCCTGGCGGGCCGGCAGATCCAGCACACCGCGCGAGCGGGCATGGATCACCAGCATGATGACCCGGTAGACCTTTGCCAGCATCGGCCACCGGGTAGCCGGGAAACCCATCAGCCGCAACGTGCTGTCCAGGCAGAACGGTTCCACGAAGTCAGTGACGAGGTCGCCAGCCGATGGCAGTACCGCAGCCCGGGCAGCAGCCAGGTCGACGAAGTCGGCGGCGGAGTCGGCGACCGCGGCGGGGGCGTATGCGCGACGCAGGTGCCGGCCGAAGGCCGGATGGTTTGCTCCCCTCTGGTACCACAGCTCGAAGAACTGGGTCACGGACGGAACCTCGTCGGTTCTGGGTAACGGTACCCGCACCCGATCAGGCGCCAGCTCCATGCCGATATGGGTATCCCGCAACACGATATCGGCGAGGTCGTGGCTTCTGACGAGCCACTGCTTCGTGTCGGCGCGCCAGGACAGCCCGGCAGGCAGGGTCTGGGCATCGTTTGCGGGCCCGCCGCGCGCGGCGACGGTAGAAGTCGCGGCGGCCCGGCACTGGTCCGGTTCACTCGGCATCGTCGCTCCCGATCCGGTAGGGAATCGCCCGTACCTCCTTGAGGTTGTTGCTCGTGTCGACGCGGACAGCCGCAACGTCCACTTCCAGTTCGGGAGCCCCGTGGACCAGCTGGCGCAGCCCGGTCGCGATCTGAAGCCGTGCGCTGTGCGCGCCCAGGCAGTAATGCGTGCCCTTGCCGAAGGTGAGCAACTCACTGGGCCGGACCGGGCAGCCATTGGCCGGGTCGGCCGCAGCGCGATGGCTGAGGTTGACCGCAGCCGTGTCCACCGCGACGATCGTGCCGGGCGGTAGTTGGACGCCCAGGCACTCGCACGGCTGGCTGACGAACCGGAAGATGTTGCCGAACGGCGGGTTCTGTCGCAGCACCTCCTCGGCGATCTCGCCGGTGTCCACCACCTCGCGTAGGATTGACTCCCGCAGGTGCGGAGACGACCAGATCTCGCGGCAGGCGATGCTCGACCCCACGATCATCGGTTCGATCCCGGCCATGAGGAGCTGCCCGATCAGGGCGGCGATGGGCCAAGTGCTGGAGCCGATTGTGGCAAGCTGGCGGGCCGCCGCCAGGAACGGTTGGGCGCCGGTGCCGGCGAGTAGCTCGTCGGTCAGTCGCTTGAGATAAAGCATGGTGGTGGCGAAGGCGGCCCGCTCCCGCTCGCCGTACTCGGTGACGCCCAGCAGCTGCTGTTTGAACAGGTGGATCACGAACCGGGAGACCTTGGCCAGGCGGCCCCACTCCTGCTCCGGTACGCCGAGCATCAGGAAGGTGCTGTGCGCCAGGTACGGCGACAGATAGTCACGAGCCAGGTCGCCCCGGGCAGGCATACCGGCCACCAGCCGGTCCGCCTCGGCCCGGAACGCCGCACCGAACGCCTGCACCATCCGAGGAATGAACACCTTGCGCAACTCGCTGTTGAACACAGCATAGTGCTCACCGACCGTGTACCACATCTCGAAGAACTGCGTGATCGTCGGCGCATGTCCTGGTGGGGGCAGCTCGGCCGGCCGGCCCGACTTGCCGTGGTCGACGCCCGTGATGATGTGCTGGTCGCGAAGCACGATCTCAGCCAGCCGCGGATCACGGACCTGCAGCCGGCCCCGGACGTCGTCCCAGAGCAAACCGGCCGGGAGCGTACTGCCGGCCAACGGCGTGGCGTTCATCGCTCGTCCCCAGAGGTGGTCAGCCGTAGTTCCCTCGGGTAGTACGTGAACAGATTGCTGGCCAGGACCACGTCGGAGAGGTCCTCTGCGGGGCGGAGGTACGGGAACCGCGCCAGTACCCGCGAAATGCACT
Organism: Micromonospora sp. LOL_013; assembly: GCF_048060315.1. NCBI lineage: Bacteria > Bacillati > Actinomycetota > Actinomycetes > Micromonosporales > Micromonosporaceae > Micromonospora > Micromonospora sp. LOL_013. The sequence goes on along the minus strand of NZ_JBHMIQ010000057.1, from coordinate 18,575 downwards.
CCTGCATCTCGCTCCGGGCGAGGGCCGCGCCGAGGCAGTAGTGCGGGCCATGGCTGAAGGCGAGCTGGTTGGTCGCCGACGGCCGAGTGAGGTCCAGCACGTCGGCGTTCACGCCGAAGACTGAAGTGTCACGGTTGCCCGACCCGAGCGAGACGAAGACCGTGGCACCGGCCGGGATTGTCGTTCCGCCGACCTCGATGTCGGCGGTGGCGTACTTCGCCACCGCGAACCCGGTGCCCATCTGTGCCCATCGCAGCAGTTCGTCCACTCCGGTGCCGATCAGCTCGGGACGTTCCCGTAGCAGGGCCAGCTGGGTGGGGTTGAGGAAGAGTGCGAAGAAGGCGTTGCCCAATTGCACGGCGGTGCTCTCGTACCCGGCCATGAGCAGCAATATCACAGTGGAAATCAGCTCCTCGGTGGACAAATATGACTGGTCCTCGTCTCGAAGCGTGATGAGCCGGCTCAGCAGGTCTTCGCCGAGGTCGCGGCGCTTGCGTGAGATGAGCCGGGCCGCGTACCGGCCGATACCGCTGATCGCCTCGCCGAACTCTGCGAACGACGACTGCATGTCCCGGCGGGTGATCTTGGCCGCGAGCTCCACGAACTCGGGACGATTCTCGACCTCGATGCCGAGCAGGTCGCTCATCACCCGGATGGGCAGCTCGTAGGCGAAGTCCGCCATCAGGTCGAACTGGTCACTCCGCACGGAGATCCCGTCCAGGATCTCTTCGACATGCGCGGCGATACTCGGCCGCATCGCGTCCGCCTGCCGCTGGGTGAACGCTTTCGCCACGATCCGCCGCCAGCGGGTGTGTCCCGGTGGCTCGGAAATCGAGGATCCAAAGGTGAACGTGGGACTTGACCGGTCGGCCTGGTATCCCGTGTCGACCCGAGCCGCGCCCGCCCGGTTGATGGAACGGCTGAAGCGGGGATCGACCAGGGCTGTCCGGACATCCTCGTACCGGGTGACCACCCAGGCCGGGTCGCCGCTGGCCAACTTCACCCGGGTCACCGGGGCATGCTCACGGATCCATGCCCACTGTGGTGGCTCCACGAATGGCTTGGTGCGGGTGAACGGGTAGGGGGTGGCGGTCACGTCCATGATCGTCCTCCGGCTTGGGGTCAAGAAACGGGGTGAGTCAGGGCACTGAACCGCTGTGCCCGTTCGGCGCGGGTCTGCTGGAGCAGATCCTGGTCCGCGACGGTGCCGGCATACTCGGCGAGCACGTGGTGCCCCAGGTAGCCCAGGAACGCCTCCTGCTCCGGGGTGAGACCGAGCCGGTTGTTGTGGGTGTGTAGGTAGCTGACCAACAGCACCCGGCGGCGGCGTGCCGGGTCGGCGTCCGGACCGGCCAACGTCACCGCCCGCAGCACCGTCGCCTCGGCTGCCACTGCGGCGACGGCCGTCCGTACCGCCGTGCTGTAGCCGTCGGTCAGCGGTCGTGCGGCGAGCAGCCGCCCGGTCTGGGCAGTCACCTGGCCTCGGCGTTGTGCCAGGAGCTGCGGCCAGGTGTCGAGGAACTCGTCGAAGACGTAGGGCGACCACATGAGGCAGTAGTGGCGCAGGAACGCCGCCGCCGCCGCCAGCGACAACCCCGCCGCGTCGAGACCTCGGAGCATCATCGTGAAGCCCAGGCCCAGACGGCGGCCGGGACGTTCGATCACCTGCGGTAGTACGCTCAGCGCCAGGCTGGCACTACGGTCGAAGAACTCCTCGGCTACGGCCACCCCGGCCGGTCCGCCGTATTTGTCGTACTCGGGGACGTACGGTGCCTCGCGGACAGTGCCCGGTGGGTACGTGCTTCCCGCCGGTACACCCTCCAGCGCGGCCATCGTGGGTTGTGCGATACGCGCGAACTCGTCGAGGTCGAACGAATGGTCCTCCGGGTGTACGCGCAGGTACCGGGTCAGCACCCCGGCCAGGTCCGCTACGACGGCATCGGCGTCCGTCGACGCGCACCGGACCCGCACCCGGACGTGGTGTCCGCCCTCCCAGTACCGCAGGAAGAACGCCCGGCGGACGCGGCATTGCGCCCGCAGATCGGCCAGCGCGGGACCCAGCCCATCGGTCAGGAACGCGTCCTGCCCGACGAGCCGGTGCACGTGCACACTGCGCCAGACATCACCCGACATCGGTCACCCTCCGGTTGAACTCCACGAAGAACTCTTCGGCGCCGGCCGCCCCGTCCTGGTCCGCAGCCTGGGGCAGGCACTCGTGGAGCACCACGGACCCGCCTCGGATCGCCTTCGCCTGCTTCGCGAAGACGTGTGCCAGGAAGGGATTGCGCGTATCCAGGTAGTGCGGTTTGTGCAGACGGGCGCTGCGCGCTTCCAACGCCCACTGTCGGGTCTCGGCGAGCAGGTCCCGCTCGCCGTGCGGCACCGCCCGCCGTGGTACCAGCCGAAAGAACACCTGTCGCGGCAGGCCGACGGACCGGCGCCAGGAGTCGAAGTCCGCCAAACCGCTGGACTCGTACCGTTCGAGCTGTGCCAGGGCCGGCAGGTCGTCGATGTCGAACCGCCACGACCGGCGGTCCAGCACAAGATCACCGAGGAGCAGCCGGGGCCGCGGGCCCACGTACGGCCCGTCGGCGCGGTCCAGTTGGTCCCACAGCCCGCCCCGGTAGGTCCGGGTCGGCGCGAAGACGCATAGGAACCGGTACAGCATGGGTGCCGCCGCTGGATAGAGGAAGTTCAGCGGCACCAGGTCGATCGGCCGCCCGTCCCGGTCGGACACCAGCACCAGGCGGCGCCCATGCTGGTCGGCGCGCACACTGAGGTCGGCCAGGGTCAGCGTCGCGGCACCGCCTGGCACCGCCACCGAGCCCGGGTACACCAGTTCCACTGGACTCAACCGGGGATGCAGGTTGAAGTTCAGGCCCAGCACCACCGTGAGGTCGGTCTGCCGGGGGGCGGTGCGGGCGACGTGCCGCCGCAGCACCGTCGCCAGGCTCCAGCCATCGGAGTCCTCGGGCTCCAGCAGCTCACAGAAGCGGGAGAAGAACACCCCGCGTCCGGTTGTCATCCCGTTGACGACGGCAGTGCCGCTTCCGGCGTCGAACTGCACCCGGTACGCCGCCGAACGCCACGGTGCCACGGAGGGCGGGAGTCGCTCCACGAACGCCGCGAGTTCGGCCGGGTCCAGGACCAACCGCTCGGCTGCCGGGTCGGCGGACAACCGGGACCGCAGCAGGCCGAAGAAGTCCTCCCGAAGTCGGTGCACGATTGCACTGGTGGAATCGTGCATGCCGCACATCACCGCGCTGGCCACAGCTGGCGGCAGCTCGGCGAACTGCCGGTACACCTCGACCAGGGGCACCTGCGCGGTGGACCCGAACTGCTGGACGAAGAATCCGTACAAGCCCAGCTTCTCGATCGTGGCGTCGTCCAGGACGGGGACCAGCCGCTGCAGCAGGTCGAGGTTGTCGCGGTTGGCGGCGAGAATCTGCGGCCGCCAGGTGTTGGGCCGGCCGGTGGTGCCGACGTCCTCGTAGAGCGCCGCCCGCATGGCTTCCGGAGCGGGAGGTGGGCCGCTGCACACCTCGGCGAAGCGGTGCACCAGCGTTCTGAGCTGGGCAAGCAGGTCGGTCCGACGTCGGGCACTCGCGGCACCGTACGTCCACTCGATCGCTCGCAGGCCGTCGAAGATCTCGGCGCACGCCACCGCCTGCGGGGTGCCGAGACGGCGCAGCCGGACGGCGGCCGCCCCCGCCAGGTCGGTGGTCTGGTCCGGTAGCCCGAGCCCGCGGTGGCACAACCCTAACCGAATCAGCTTCTCCACGGTGTCCCGGGCGGACGCTGCCGGCAGTCCCACGGCGACCAGCCGCTCGCACAGATCGCTGACGGTCAGGTCGCCGGCGCCGAGGATCGTCGTCAGAGCCCGCACCAGATCGGTGTGTCGGGCAACGACCACCTTGTCCGGCTCGAACCCATCCTCGGAGCCCTCGATGGGTCGGCGGACGAAGACTGCGCGGCCGTTCCGGACCTGCAGCGAATTGTTCAACCGGACCCGCAGTAGGGCGTCCGCCCCGTCGATCCGGTGCAACTGATGCAGCATCCACATGACCAGCCCGACACTGAGCCGGACCTGGGTACGCCGAACCGCCGTAGTGGGCACCGGCGCCCACGGCCCGGCACCGATTTCGGTGAAGGCGCCGAATGGCGAGGGTTTCAGTGCGACCCGGTAGGCGAAGCTGGTTACCGTGCTCTCGGCCCGGCGCGTCCGGCTGGCCTTGCGTCTGGCTTCCAGCGGGTTCGCGGCATACGCCATTGCCTCCCGGTAGACGTCCTCGCCGGACAGCTGCACCCCGCGCTGGAAGTCCTCCCCTCGGGCGACCTCGGCTAGCGCCTGCCGTCCTGCGGTCAGTTCCGCTGCCAGCACCTCGTCGGCCCGGGCCGCCAGCCCGTCGGCGGTGCCGCGTTCGGCACGCCACTCGTCGAGCAGGCCTCGGAGCGGGTCGGAAAGCAAATCGGGGCAGGACGGCGAGGGCGGCATCCGGTCGTTGTGCACCGCCCGCCTGATGGCGAGCAGTTCCCTCCGGTGCTCGGTCGCGCTGAGCGGGACGGCGGCGTACAACGCGTCGGCCAGCTTCTCGCGCAGCGGTGCCCGCCGTCGGGCTGTCTCCTCCGCCTCGTCCAGCAGTGCCCAGAACCGTTCGGGCACCAGACCACGCAGCGCGGGCAGGCCGAACGCGCCCCGCCGAAACAGCATGTACGGGCTGAAGTCACCGGTCATCGGGGCCTCACCGCCACCTCCCACTCGTCGCCGGCATGTACAGCTCCGACACAGATCTGTGCCTGCGCGCCGCTGTCCTGCCCATCCAGGCCATACGCCGCGTCCACCGCACCGGCGTCGAAGCCGAGGAAGGGGTGGTTGCCCAGGTCCACAGCGGTCGCGACGAGGACGGTGGCTTCGATCGCCACGCCTACCGCCAACTGCTGGGTGCGGTAGTGCCGGGCCGACCGGCACCCCTGGCGGGGGGAAGCGACGACGTGCACGGTGAACGCCGCCAGTTCGGCGTTCACGCCGCTGCCGAACAGCGCGGCCTGCAGGCGTGGACCGAGTCCGGGGTCCGGGCCCCGGCCGGCCGGGGCGAGCAGGTCCGGACGGTACGCATACCAGCCGGTCGGCACGCCCCGCACCCGGTGTACCGCCACGAACAGTCGGATGTCCGGCACAGCCGGATCCGCGCGGTCGCGCAGTTGCGCGCCAGCGGCCTCGGCGTGACGTAGCACGGTGGACAGCGTCGCCGGGTCGACGGGGTGGCCGGTGAACGCCCGGCCGCCGGAGCGTCGACGCACGATGACCCGCAGGTCGTTCAGGTCCACCGGCGCGGCCGCAGGCAGCGCCACCGCCCCGACGCGGGACGCCACCTCCGGCGCGGCGCGGAACGCCACCGGGTCCGGCGGCAGCACCTGAGCGCTCGCCTGGACGAAGTCGAACATCAGGGACCGCTTGACGCGCCGGGACCGCTCCAAGACGCTAGGTGCCTCGATCGGTGCCGGATCGACCCGTCCGGCCGCGCCGTCCGCCTCCACAGGGCCGCAACCGACGACGGCGTACACGCTTTCGTCCCGGCCGTCCAGGCCCAAAGCGGCGTTGACGGTGGCGTCGACGAAGTCGGTGCGGACCAGGGCGGTCCCGAACTCCGCCTCGGCCAGCCGGAGCACGCGACCGAGCACGACGCCGGCATCGACGGCGCCCAGTCGGAAAGAAAAGTTCCCGTACTTGTAGAAGTTTTTCCAGAATCGGCTGGTCAGGACCAGCACGACGGGCGGCAGGGCGGCCCCGGGCGCGAGCCGCAGACCCACGCGCAGGAGACGGCTCGGTCGGTCCGCCGGCAATGCGAGCAGTTCCATCCGGTACGGGTCGACGTGCCAGAGCCGATCGGTGTGGGCGCACAAGACGTACACCTCGGTGGGGTGCATCGCACCACCGGATGGCACGGCGCGACGCATCGTAGTCCGAGGACCCCGTACCGCAGTGACCGCGACCGATCCGCCCAACACCCGCGCCAGTGGCCCCTCCGGCGACACCCGGGTCCCACCCTGGTGCACCTTCACCGGCCACGGCCCGTCCGGATAGTCCACCCGCCAGTCGGGTGCGTTGACCGACTGCGGATCCTCGCGTAGCCGCCGCAGGTACTCGGTGATCCGGTCAGGGGAAGGGGTGCGGTACATTTCCTACCTCCTCTCCAGCGGCCAGTTGACTGCGGTAGGGCAGGCTCGTCCCGTCGGTGAGGCGCGGCAACCCTTCGGTACGCCGGTTCAGATGGCCGAATGTCATCGGCACCAGGCCAGGCACGATCACCCGGGTACAGTGCAGCCCGTTGCGGGCCAGCTCGGGCATCGTCTGGTCGACGACCAGCACGTCCAGTCCGACGGCTAGGAGATCACCGACAGCCTGATGCAGGTCGCTCCGAATGTCCGGATCGTGCACGGCGACGGTGGCCACGACCTCGTCCAGCGCAACAGTCGGCTGGACGGTGTCGAGCAGGAACGAGTAGCGGTCGCGTGCCTCGGGCAGGGCACCTACCAGCGAGTGGTCCTCCATCCGCCGGACAAGTGTGGGGTCGGCCAACATCCGCAACGCCTCCGGCCGCCGCTGTGGATAGCTGTGCCGGGTGGCCAGGATGCTGCCGACGAGTTCGTGGAGTCCGCCAGTGACTGCCTGCCGGGGGTCCGGATGGGCTCCGGAGCCAGCGAAGACAACTGGCCCGACACCTGGCTGCGATCGGTACGCCATCAGCCAGAACGTCGGCAGCCGATATTCCATCGTAGACTGAAAGCAACGGACGTCGAAGCCGGTAAAGAGCTTGGCCTTGCGCAGCAGCACGCCGAGATCCCCATCGGTGGGCAGCTCTACCTCCGGCAGGGCCAGGCGGCGGTACCAGGTGAGCAGGAACGAGTCGCGTTCAGCTACCTCCCGCAGTCCGTGCAGCACCGCTTCCTCGACAGAGTTGCCAAGGGCGCACCCGTTGGAGGTGTCGTAACAGAACGACACCTCCTGGTCGTGCCGCGGCCCCCAGAACGCGGACCGTTCGGGTACCAAGATCCGGTCTCCGGTCCGGAACGAGTACGCCCACACCCAGTCGACGACGATGTCCGGATCGAAGGCCTGGTAGCGAAAGTTATCCCGGGCGTACGAACTCGCGGGGTGCATGCCCAGCCGGGGTGGGTGGAGGGCCTGGTCCGCGACATCAGCGTAGGCCGCGCGCACCGGTGCCCGCCGACCGCCGCGATGCAGGCCGGCGTAGCGTTCCAGGCCTTCCAGCACGGCGATCGTGCGGCTGTCCGCGTAGCTGCGGGCCCGGCCGATGGCCGGCTCCCGCCGCCCCCAGCGAGTGGTCAACTCGACGGAGCAGGCCCCGTACGGGCTCTGCAGGTCCTGCCGGAGCTCCTTGAACAGCCCCAATCCCGAGAACAGATAGTCTCTGCCGAGGGTAGCGGCGTCCAATTGTCGGGTACGCAGGGTCACCGGTGTCAGTTTGGGCATGGCGGTGTCGGTCGGGGTGAACGATGGCACCGTCGTCGACGCGGGCCGGCCGCAGCCAGCGCAGGTCGAGTCGGGCAACAAGACCTGGGGCTCGGCCGTCCCGACCTCGGTGTCCAGCACGAGCACCCGGCCCGGGGGCAGCAGCGCGCCGTCCAGGGCAGCCTGGACGTAGCGCTCGACCATCCCCAGCGCAGCCGGGCGCAGCGACCAGATCCGCGAGTCCTGGCTCGACGACTCCGGCATCGTGTCGCCGTCCACGTCCGGACCGAACGGAGAGTTCGCCACCCGGATCACCAGGCAGCGGGGACAGCCGGCTCGGCTGGGCATCCACATCGGCCCTATGTACACCAGGGCGCGCCACAAGCCCACGAACAGCAGGGACTGGCCGAGCCCGACGCATTCCACCATCGTGTCGTGATGACTGTCGACGTCGTCGAGTTTGGCGACCAGGAGGCGGACCCCGGTGCCCGTGCCCGCCAACCAGGTCAGCCGCGCCGCGAGGTGACGGGCCAGGAAGCCGGTCCCGACGACGTCCATCGATGCAATCGCCGTCGCCGTCATGCCGGCACCCCCGGAACGGCCACAACGAACGCCTGGTCGTCGAGGAAGCCCAGGAGGTGGCCGAGGTCGAGACCGTCCGCCCACCGGGTCCGCCGGTCGAGCCAGGCCAGGGCCTCCCTCCAGGTACGTACCGGCGGGGCCAGATGGGCGGCCCGGACCGGCCCGTCGTCGGCAGCGCACGCAAGGCCGTCGGCCACCGCCCGCAGCAGGGCGTTGTCCCGGGCGTGGCCGGCGGTGAGACCCTGGCCGGTAACGATCCCCGTCGTGGTGTCGAGCACGACCCGGACGAAACCCGTCGCGTCGTCGGTCACGGCAGCCGTCCGCCAGGAGCCGCAGGTGGCGAGTTCGCTGGCGAGGAACGTACCCACCGGTCCTGTCGTGTCGTCCAGGGTGGGGAAGGCGCGGGTCGGCGCCACCTCCGCTGGGACGGCTTGCGTCACGGTGGGCACGGCCTGCGCCGCAGCGAGGCGGGCCCGGTACAGGGACTCCGCCCGGGACCAGCCCGCACCGACGTACCAGCCCTCGGCGAGCAGCCCGGCGCGGTCGGCCAACTCCCGGGCCAGCTCTTCCCACGCCGCCAGGACGACCTGGTTGCGGGCCTCCCTGGGGGACACCGCGCGGCAGACGATGCGGACGACACGGGGCACCCGGGCACTGTTGTCGGGCCGGGCGACCCGGCACGCGCTACCTGCCAGCGGAGCCTGGTCGATGTCTTCCTCGCCGAGCGCCAGCACTGGCCCGACGACAGGGTCGGTCCACCCTGCGCATGCAACGACGATCCGGTCCGCGACGGCGAGGACGTCGGCCGTGTCCTCGGGAGTCGGGACGTCGGGACGAACCAAATCGTCCTCGTCACCGGCGGGCTCCAGTCGGGTTCCGTGCGCGGCGTGCTGCGCGGTGGCCGGGTCCGCCCGGTGTGACGGGCAGCGCGGGTGCCGGCGCGGCTGGTGGGACCGCACCACCGGGGCGATCGGTTCGATGGTCGCGATCCGCTCGAACGCGGGTTGCGGCACTCCGGCCAAAACGGCGAAGGCGTGCTGTGCCAGATGCAGTGCGGCGATCGCGGCGGGTGCCGCAGCCATCGGCAGCGGTTCACCGGTGGTCGCCACCGCCCGAGCCGCCGTCCAGCGGTGCATACAATCCCAACAACTGCGGGAACCGCCGGGCAGAGCCACCGTGAAGTCGCCGCATCGGCCGAGAACCGACAGGAACCGTCCCTCGTCGCGTAGCCGGGCCTGAGCGTCGGCAAGGCGGGAGACCGCCGCTGGATCATCGTCCGCCTCGTCGGCAAGCAGCACCATCGGCGCGTTCAACTGCTCCGCTCGGTCGACCAGTTCCGCCGGCTGGACCTGGTCGACCTGTTGGACGTCGTACCGCACCTGGTCGTCCCGTCGTTCGGCGGTGGCGAGGACCTGCGCGACCCGCTCGTCGTCCGACTTGGCCACCACGACGTGCAGTCTGGCCAGCCCGAAATCGGTCAGCGCACCGAGCAGCGCGGTGAGCGCGACGCCACGACCGGCCACGAGCAGCGGTGTCGACCGGGCACGGTGGAACCGCGCCACCGGCCGTTCCTCCGCGTGCAGTTCGAGGAAGTCCAGCTGGGCCGGGTAGTACCGGCGGAGCCGGTCCGGCACCGGCTCCGCCGGATGCCGGACCTTGGCGAGAAAGCCGTTCGCGTCCAGGGTCGCGACCAGTTCCAGCACAGAACGGCGGGCCGCGTCGGGCAGTCCACATACTAGGTCGTCCAGCGTGCGTTCGCCGTCAAGGCTGCCGAAGAGCGCGGCGACGAGCCGGTAGGCGCCAACACCGCGGATTGTTAACGAACCGGAGTTGTTACTCAGCCGCACCCCGTCGGGCCGTCGTACGAAAAACGCGTCTGGCCGGATGCGGAACCGACGCGAGTCAGCTGCCGTCATCGCAACTTCCCGTGCGCGTTGTATACGGTGCCGGCCGCCTGATCAGCGAACACCTGGACGTCGATCGGCCGTTCCAGCTCGTCGAGCTCCAGGCAGTGCGCCCGAACCGCGGCCGGTTCTACGTCGCCAACGATCCGGGCGACGAGCCGCTCCAGACCGGAGTCGCGGCGCTCGACCAGTACCCGCACGTCCGACACGCCGGGCAGTCGCAACAGGTGGCGTTCGATCGCCCGGGGGTAGATGAGCACACCGTGCAGCTTCTCGCCAGCGTCGACCCGGCCCTCGAGACACAGGTTCCCGGCGGCGTCGACCCGGCCGTAATCCATGCCCTCGACATGATCGCCGGTGGCACGCGGCGACTCCCCGGGCCGCCAGAGATAGCGGCAGCAGTCCGGTCCGGCCACCGCGACCCTGCCCACCCCCCGCTCGTCCGGTTCGTCGATCCACACGGTCTTGCCGAGGATGGGCCGACCGACATGCTGGTTGTGGCCGGGGTCATGGTCCACGGTGATGGCCCCGGTCTCGGCCGTCCCGTACAGGTTGGCCAGCGAGACCCCCCGGAACCGATCTCGGATCAGGTCGACCCGGGTCTTGGTTACATGGCCGCCGCCGAGAAAGAGGCGGACGTGCCGCATGTCGACGGGTGCGGCGGTGCCGGCACAGGCCGCTGCGGTCACCGCTGGCACGCCCAGCACGAACGTGTCGCGCGACGAATCCGACACCGGCGCCCAGTCGTGCGTCGGGAAGACGACCATGTCCCGCTGCAGGAACAAGCTGGGCAGAACGACCATGAAGAACGCTGCCGAGAACTGCAGCGGCAGGCAGGTGGCGAGAACCGCCGGGGTGCGACCGTCAAACGCGGGCTGGAACATTGCCCGCTCGTAGTGCAGTGCGACGAGTTCCCAGGCGTCGGCGTGACCGAACGCGATCTTCGCGGCCCCAGAGCTGCCGGAGGTGGCCACGCCCCAGATCGGGCGGTCGGTGGGACCCGGCAAGGGTGGCTCGATCTCGTAAAGACCGGTGGCGAGCTGCCGGCGTGCGCCAATGGAGCCGGGAGTCGCCCACAGCAGGGTGGTGTCCGGGACCGACGCCACTGCGAGGAGTGCCGCCAAGGATGCCAGACCGACGGACGGATCAACCACGTAGGCCCCGCCCGGTCGGACCTCGGCGACCCGATGGGCCGCGAGGTCCCGCCAGCTTGCGTGCTCGCCGCCCCAGTACACCCCGGTGGTGGCGGACGATGTGGTCAGGAAACGGTGGAATGCTGCTCGACCCATGCCACCCACCCCTCGATGGTCAGCGGCCCGTCCTCGGCGGGCGTGCCGTAGCCCTGATTCGTCAGGTACGTCCGGATGACCACCGACTCCAGCGAGTCAAGAGTGCGACGGGCGTCTTCTTCCTGCACCAGATGGGAGAGCTGAGCTCGCACGTCATCGCTCACTGCCGTACTCCTTCCGCCAGAACGCCTCGACGGCGCTGTTGAACTCATCCGGCGCGTCGTGGCTGGCGATGTGTCCCGCGCCGTCGATGACATGTCCGTGCACCCGTGGTCCGTACCGATCCGCATCGCGCGCGGCCGCCAGCTCCACTGACTTGAGCGTCCCATTGATCAGCAGCGTGTCGGTGGCGAGCACGGCCAGGGCCTCTGGACGGACCAGCGCGGTGTCCTCGTACGCCCGTTCGACGTGCTCGGTGAAGGCGGCCAGCGTCGCCCGCCACCGGGTTCCGTGCAGGCGGTCGTACTCGGCGACCAGGGCGAGGTCAGCGTCAATCAACGTGCCGAATCCGGCGAGCAGGGTGACAAAGACGTCGTGCCGCAGGCCGGGTGCGAAGCCGGTGAGGACGAGAGATTCCACCAGGTCCGGTCGACCGGCCGCACACCGCACCGCCAAAGGTCCGCCGAGGTACGACGCAGCGACCAGCCGTCCGGGACGACCGAAACGGTCAATGACCGTCGCCACATAGTTCAACGCGGTGTCAAGGTAGTCGGGGCCAGCGTCGAGGCGACACCGGCCGTGCCCGGGAAGGTCGACGGGTACCACCCGGTACCGCCCCTCCCAAGCCCGGATCTGCCCGCTGAAGTGTCCGTACCCGGTGCCCAGCAGCCCATGCAGCAGGTACACAGGCGGCTGGTCGGCCTGCCGGTTCAACCGATCGCGACGGTCGGCACGCCGGCGGGGTCGACGAAGTGCTCGACCCGCATGCCGTTGGCCTGCAACCGGCTGAGGATGTGCCGAGGGCGGCGCAGGTCGGCGACCAGGAATTGTGAGGTGTTCACATCGTTCTGCGCCTGGATGCCCGCGCGGTACGGTGCCACGTCCGGGCTGCCAGGGCTGAAAACTCCGGCCAGACCGACGGCCTTGTCCTGGAAGTCCTGCGGCTCTCGGGTGGTGAGTACGAGACGCTGCTCCGGGCAGGTGAATGCGACGACTGCGAGCATCCGCAGGTAGTCGTCGTCGTTGACGCGGGTGGTGTCGCGGGAGGCGTTGGCAGGACGCATCCGTGGTAACGACAGATCGACCACGGCACCGCGTTCGTGCAGGTGGGCACCGTGCGCGACGAGGTCCACGAGTTCGGCGGCCAGATCGTCGTGCAGGCCGACCAGCACTCCTGGGTTGACGTACCGGAACCCGGCGTCGAGCCAGCGGTCGAAGGAGACGACTCGGCGGTCGAAGTCGGCCTTCGGCACCTCCTGCGGCGTCCGGCCCATGAACCGCTTGTACGTCTCCCGGTCGTAAGACTCCTGGAAGACGCACATGGTGACGGGTTCGGAGGGGCGGATCCATTCCCCGAGGACGTCGATCTCGTCTGGTTCCATGCTGCCGATGTTGAAGTAGATGCGCTCGAAGCCCATGTCGAGCGCGGCTCGCATTGCCCAACCGATCCGGAACGCCGTGCTGAGCCGTGTGTACTTGTCCTGGTACTCGCCGGTCAGCAGGCCGACCCCGCGGACGCCTTCATGGGTGTAGAGGATGTCGAGCTGCTCGAGGATCTCGTTTCGGCCGGAGAACTTACGATCCATCCGGGTGTTGCCCTTACGCATCGAGCACATCTTGCATTCGGAGTCGCAGTGGTTGGTGGTATAGAGCGGCACGAACGTGTGCAATCGCGGCTCGCGAGTCGCGCACCGGGCCTCTGCGGCGGCGATGAGCTCTTCCGTGGAGATCGTCCGGTCCTGCCACAGGGCCAGTGCGACGGCAGGTCGGCCTGCGGCGGGAACCTTACCGACGGGCGACGCCAGCGCGGCCCTCGTGTCGACCGCCTCGGCCTCCTTCTGTACAGCGCCGAAGTCCGGTTTCATGAAATCGGATGTGGCTGTGGCGCTCTGATCCCTCACGACTTCCCCTTCCGACAGTCGGTGGTGGCGCAATTTCCGTTACTGCCAACATACAAAATTGACGCATCCCACTGGGTGACCTCGGTGAGGCTACCTCGGTGCAACCGCAAGACGCAACCGCACTTGACAACACAAAAACACCCCGGTAAAAGCCATCCGATTGCCCAGGAGCAAGGGGTCTAGCTGCAACAACAGGTCCGGACCATGGCTATCCTTGACGTCAACGATGCCACCCATAGAGCCGGATCATAACAAGGTTTTAGCACCCTTGTAGTCAAAATCTACTTTGCCAAGAATTGTTTGGCAAAGCTTGACAGAGCCGCCCATCGATAAATAACTTCACCTTCGGGGCCGCATCCGGAACCACTTTCAGAGAAAGAGGTGGCAAAATGGAGAACGAACTCTCGACGCTCGACATCGACGACCTGGAGATCTCGGAGTTCCTGGACGAGAGCCGGCTCGAGGACAGCGAGGTCGTCGCGAAGGTCATGTCGGCGTCCTGCACCACCTGCGAGTGCAGCTGCAGCTGCTCCTCCTGATCACCCTCGACCGCCTGGGTCCGCCGGTGAAGTCCGGTGCCCCGGTGTAGAGAACGCTCGCACGCCTGAGCGTGTCCCGTGGTCGCCGGCCCCACCGCCACGGGACACGCTCGAACGGCAGCCAAGCCGCAGACGCTCGAAAGGACCGGCTGATGAGGACCGCCCCCGCCGCCGACAACCAGCTCGGCCTTCCCAGCAGCACTGCGGACAGGCGTGTCCTGCTGTTGTACGCCCATGTCCCGTTCTGCCACTCACGCTGCACGTTCTGCGACTGGGTGCAGGCGATCCCCAACAAGGACCTCCTCCGCAAACCCGACGACTCCGTCCGGGAGAAGTACATCGACGCGCTCTGCCGGGAGATTCGCGAGCGCGGTGCCGAGCTCGCCGGGAGCGACGCGATGTCATACGTCATCTACTGGGGTGGCGGAACCGCGAGCAGCCTCGACAACGACGAGGCCACCCGCGTCATGACAGCCCTGCGGGACGCGTTCGACCTCAGCACGGTTGCCGAATCCACGATCGAGTGCAGTCCGGACACGGTAGACGCGGAGAGATTGGCCTTCTTTCGCAAACTCGGCTTCAACCGAGTGTCCAGCGGGGTGCAGTCCTTCGACGACGACCGGCTGCGGCGGCTAGGCCGCCGGCACACCGCCGACCAGGCCATCCGACTCACTCATGCCGCCCGCGAGGTGGGGTTCGACGACGTGTCGATCGATATCATGTCCGGCTTTCCGGACCAGCGTCTCGACGAGTTGCGGTACACCGTCGACCAGGCGGTACAACTGCCAGTCAACCATCTGTCCCTCTACTCGTTCCGCCCCACACCCGGCACGTTCATGCGACGTCGGATGAACCCCGAGGAGAAGCGCGGCTACCTCCGCGATCAGAAGCACCTGTTCACGCAGGCCCGACGACTCATCACCACGGCCGGGCTGAGTGAGTACGCGTCCGGCTACTTCGGGAAGGTGTCACCGTTCGCGGCGATGTACTTCCAACTGCGCGCCGACACGGTGGGCTTCGGTTCCGGGGCGATCTCACTGGTCAACCAACAGTTCCTGGCGCATCGCAAGGGCCTGCTGCACAGCTACGTCGACGCCCCTACCAAGTTCGACGTCGCGGTCCCGGCCAGCCAGGACCGTGTCCTGATCTCCTTCCTTCAGGCCGGCCTGGCGATGTTCGACGGCATCCTGCGCGACGAGTGGCTCGTCTCCACTGGCACCGACCTCGACGAGGTGCTCACCCGTCCGGCCATCGCGCCGCTGACCGATTTCCTGCGGGGACGAGGGCTCATCTGTGACGAACGTGGCATCCGTTTACCAGTACGCAACGTCGGAGTGACGCTCATCGAGCTCGCCTTCGAGATGGCGATGTCGCAGCCGGAGTTGGCGTGACCCACGCCGATTGGCAGTGGTGGGAGCTGGAGCTGGTCGTTCCGGCGGACTACTGGTGCGCGACCGTCGTCGAGGTCGGTGGACCGCTGCTGCGTACGGTCTCGGAAGTAGCGGCGCCGATCGCCGACACCGTGCTCGTCCGTGACGTCACCGCACACGGCTTGCCGGCGCTCTACCTGCAGGCACGGGCGGCCTCCGACGGCGATCTCGCGGAGGCGTACCGGGCCGTACGCGGCCGCACGCGGCGACCGCTACCGGTCGCCGCCGACGCCATTGTCGACCCGTCGGGTCCAGAAGCCCACGACCACCCTGGCCGCCGGCTCGTGGCGACCCCCGATACCGCGGTGGTGCGCCCCGCGAGCCTTGTCCCGCTCGCCGGCCCGGTTTTCGGCGGACGGGCCCTGCCCACCCTCACCCGCTCTTTTCTGCGGGAGGTCGGACCGGTGGTGGTCGAGCTAGCCGCAGCCGGCGGCGGGCAGCGGCAGTCTCTCGTCAAGGAAGCCCTGTCTGTCATGGCCGCGCAGTTGGCGGCGCAGGGACCGTCGTCCGCGCCGGGCGCCTCGGAACTGCCGCTCAATGGTGTGCCGCTGGGCTTCGTCAGTTTCCGGTCCCACGCCGAGGCGTTCCTCAGCACCTGCCGTGATCCGCGTGCCGCACGCTCGTCCATGGACGAGCGCTACCAGCGTGCGCGATCCGTCGTCGACACGACGGTCGAGGGCGTCCTACGAGCAGCTGATGCCGGCCTACTGGCGGACGAACCGGCAGGGTTGTGGTACCGGACCGCCCGGTCGGCGAGGCAAGAGTTCGAGGCGGCCTTCCGATCGGGGGAGATTCAGGTAGCCGCACTGGTCGATCCCAGTACGCACGACAACGACCTGTCGCGGAGCGGATTTCACCGCAAGGCGGCGTCCTCCGAGGCGCTCCAGCAGTACGTGCAGAGCGACCCGGCCTTCCTAGCGGTTCGCCTCGGTACCAGCCTGCTCTATCTCGGACTACACACAGCCGGTCTGACCATGGCCGAGCGGTACCTGCTCTGTTACCTGGTCAGCCGCAGCTGCGAATCGTTGAGTGGCACCGACGCGCTGTCGGTCCTGGACACTCTGTCGGCACCGGAATCCTCGGCAACGGATCCGGCGGTTACCGGCCGGTGAGGCTGCCGCGCGGGCGCGGAACGGTCTCAGCCGTCAGGACCGTTCGCCCGGATCACCCTTGGTCGTCGGAATGACCAGCGCGTCAGGCTCGGGGACGTACTCCCTGGGCCGGCTGAACGGTTCCACCGCAGGTTCCTGGAATGCCAGTCCGAGGCCGGCCATCAACGCGCCGACCGCACTGATGCCCTCGACCGCGGCTTCGACCGAGAAATATTCCCTCCTAGTCGGCCGGTAGCCGATCAACTCCCCCACCCGGGATACGGCCGGCGGTCTGCCGTACGCGGCCTCCTCGTTGTCCCATAGGTAGACCGCACCCCAAAGCTCGCCCTCCGGACCGGTCGACGAGATCCAGAGCTTCTGCCTCAGCCCGACGATCTGCGAGTACGCATCGACAGCGTAGTCACGAAGGTAACCCCGCAACGAGGTGATCGTCTGTTCCGACTGGGAGAGATTCCAGAGGATGATGGAGCAGTACAGGCGCTTCGCCACCATGGCGTCCTCCTCATAAACTGTGGCCACCGATAATCCTAGAAGATGAACGGGCGAACGGACAGTTCCGGGAGGTGACCCGAAGCTCCCGACACAGCCTCACTTCGGATGGTGCGGGCGATCGCCTAAAGGTTCGGTCTAATCTCGCTACAGCGGTGTTCTATTCGACTTGACCAGAAGCAAGACACCTTGCAAAGCACGGATGTCCACGCTATCTTTTGAGCCACCGGTGGGCAGCCCATCCACTCGTCCGTCACGCGGATTTCATGACCAGAGGATCCACCCTCCTGTCAGCGGAGTTGAGATGAACACCGAAACGGACAAAACCTCAGCAGACGGCGGCACCTCGGTATCCACCGGTTCGGGTTCACCGGCAGATCCGCCGACGTATCCGTTCGCCGCCGAATGCCCCTTCCGACTCCCGCCGGAGCTGGGCCGGCTGCGCCGCGAAGCCCCAGTCGCTCAGGTTCGGCTTCCCACCGGCACACCCGCGTACCTAATAAGCAGCTACCAGCACGTTAGGCAGGTGCTGACCGACGAGCGGCTCAGCCGGCGGCCGGTGCGTGCCCGGGCCGTCTCCGGCCAGGCCGGTGGGTCACCCGACGGCCGGACCCGGCCCGCCACACCCGCCTTCGACTTCGGGCTGTCGATAGCCGATCCGGCGGACCACGCCCGCTGGCGCCGACACGTCAACCAGGTGTTCAACGTCCGCCAGGCCGAAGCCATGCGACCCCAGGTCGCACAGCTCGTCGAGGAGTTGCTCGACGAGCTGGCCAGTACCCCACCGCCAGTGGACCTGATGGCGCGCTTCGCCTTCCAGCTGCCGCTGCGGGTGTTGTACGCACTGTTCGAAGTGCCCGACAACATCCGTCCCGCCTTCGGTGAGTGGGCGGTCTCTCTGCTGGATAGCGGCGCGTCGATGGTGACTTTCGGCGCCGTGATGTCCCGCCTGCACCGCGCCGCCGTCGAGCTGCTCGACGTCCGACGCGCCCAGCCCGGTGACGGTCCACTGTCCCAGCTGATCCGACAGCCGGGTGAGCTGTCCGACGACGATCTGGTCTCCACGGTGCTCCTGCTGGCGATCGCCGGTTACGAGACCGTGGCGACCCAGCTCGGCAACGGGTTGCTGGCACTGTTCCAGCACTCCACCGAGCTGGCCCGGTTGCGGTCGGGCGAGGTGGCTCTCGACGCTGCCGTCGAGGAGATCCTCCGGTACGCCCAAGCCAGCACCGGATTCTCCGGCATGATGTACGCCACCTGCGACGTCACCGTCGCTGACGTCGTGATCCCGGCCGGCGCGGCGGTGCTGGTGTCAATCGACTCGGCAGGCCGCGACGAGATGCGGCTGTCAGCTCCCGAGTCGTTCGGCCTCTCCCGCGGATCGACCAACAGCCACCTCGTATTCGGCGCTGGTGCCCACTTTTGCCTGGGCGCGCCGCTGGCCCGGGTCCAGCTACAGGAGTCCATCGGCCGGTTGTTCGGCCGGTTCCCCGACCTCGCGCTGGTCACTCCGGTCGCGGACGTGGCCATTGTCAGTAACCGGTTCAGCCGGCGGCCGGCCCGACTCGAGGTGCGGCTGCGACCTCGCGACCTAGGGCGTGTATCAAAGTCGGCCGTGGGCGGTTGACGAACTTCCGGCGTGTCGCTGCCCGGTAAACAGCGAGGTCTCCGGTAGATGGCTTATCGACCAAGACGA
>NZ_JBHMIQ010000056.1:0-25752 GCF_048060315.1 Micromonospora sp. LOL_013 | reverse complement strand
GGCGGACGTCAACGACCGTGGAGCGCGGGTAGGACCGGGACCCGTCCCGGCACCGCGCGGTGAAACGGTAACCCGCCAGAACACTGCGCGTGTCACGCGCGGCGTGGCTGGAATCGCCGCCGATTAGGGCGGCGAGGATGTCAAAGACCTGCTGATGCGTGACGCGGAGGCTCTTTACCGCGCCCCGGCCAAGCCTGGCAGCGAGTCAACAGGCGCTGCCACGGAAACCACGGAAACGGTCGAGTCGGTGTCGAGGCTGAGCTGGCCGCCCCAGGCGACCACATCATCACAGGTCCGCCGGCCGGACGAGATCACGTGACCGCGTAGCCACAAGCTCAATGTCGGCCTCGCCCGGGAACAGCCCGATCAGGTCGACGATGTTCCCTTGGTCTCCGGTCGACCGCTGATGGTCCTCGAACGCCGGCAGCACGTGCGCCGGACGGCCAGGATCGGTGTCGAAGACCGGCCCGCTGCGGGTAGCGGTCGTCGCCCGTCCCGTGTCCTGGTTGAACTCAGGACTCGACGTCACGCCTATAGCCGGGTCCGTGCGGCCTGTCGGCGCAGCCGCGCCAGTTGTACGACACAGTTGATGACGACGATCGTGGTGAGCAGCGGCAGCAGGTCAACGAGCCAACCAAACTCCCACCAGCCCGCCCGGTCGAACAGCAGTGTCATCACGAAGGCGAACGCGACCACGACGACAACGATCTGCACCGTCGTGATCAGCAGAAACCGAACCGCCGGAGCCACATCGCCTCCTCAGATCCGGTCACGCCATCGTCAGCCAGTTGCCGAGCCGCGGAACTGAGGTCAGGGGTGGGTGGGGAGGTGGGTGACGAAGGTGGACCAGGCGGCGGGGGCGAAGGTGAGCACCGGGCCGGCCTGGTCCTTGCTGTCCCGCACCAGCACCGCGCCGGGCAGGTTGTCGGCAACCTCGACACACGCACCACCGGCACCGTTGGACCGGGTCGACTTGCGGAAACGAGGGGTGCCGGTCAGCTCCATGTCAGCGCCGCTTTCTCGATCATCTCGCGGGACTCCGCGATGGGCAGGGCGTAGCTGCGGACATCTTCCCACACCTGTTCGAGCCGACGCACCCGTTGCGGGTCGTCGATGGGCTCGCCGCCGAAGTGGGTGTCCAGGTAGCCCACCCTCCGGTCGTGCACCGTGCCGAGCACGAACGGACCGTTGAGCCCGGCGTAGGCCCCGGCGGTGGCCGGCACGACGTGCACCCGCACGTTGGGCCGGTCGCAGGCGGCTGCGAGCGCGGTCAACTGCTCCACCATCACGTCCGGCGAGCCGACCTGTCGGTGCAGCACCGACCGGTCCAGCACCGCGACGAAGTGCGCCGGATTGTCTGCCCGGGTGATGATCTCCTGCCGGGCCAGTCGGTTGGCCAGTGACGTCTCGACATCGTCGACCGGGCCGACGTCGGTAAGCAGCTGTCGGGCGTACGCCTCGGTCTGCAGCAGCCCCGGGACGACGGAGAGTTCGAAGTAGCGCAGGATGCTCGCCTGCGCCTCGTTCTCAGCCCACGAGCGCAGGAACGGGGCGATCGACTGCCCGCGCGCCTGGGCCGCCAGCCGCTGGATCCGGTCGCCGGTCTCGAAGACGCCGTCGAGTGCCTTGGCGATCGCCGGCACCGGGATGAGCCGCCCCGCCTCGTAGCTGCCGATCGACGACCCACTCACCCCGACCAGCGCGCCGAGCTGCTCCTGCGACAGCCCTCGCGCGGTCCGCTCCTTGCGGATGGCCTCCTGCAAGTCGATCATTATCGGCCCCCTTATCAGATTCGTAGGATCTCTCCGAGAACCCTCCGACTCCCACATCTTCCATTGCATGGGGTGGATAGTCCAGGGTAGAGGGGTAGGAAGTTGAGAAAGCAAGATACACGGAGGACCGAGCCCCCGGGGCGCGTGCGAGAAAACCATTTCACGGCCACGTCCGTCAACACCGGAACAGCCAGGAACCCCCGTGCCATGGCCGCTCCGGTGCTGGTCCGTGGCCACGACGCGGCCGACACCGCGTTCCCGCAAGTAACACCGAAATGGAGTACGCACGCGCCCCGGGCCCCTATCCGATCGATCCGCCGTGAATCGAAGACTGCCCTGGTTGCCGTACTGCCAAGGAGGGCTGCGGCGATTGGGGCGGGGTGGCCCGGCCGGTTCGGCAAAGCTGCCGGGCCACCCCTTCCACACACCCGACACCCAAGGGGAGGAAAGCGCGATGCGAGAACTGTGGCGACGGTGGCGGGTCCGCTGGCAACGGCGGCGGTCGGTAACCCTGCCACCGCGTGACTGGCCGAACGGCAGCGGCGTGTACCGCGTACCCGCGAATGGCCGCAACCAGCGGCCGACCGCGTACCGGCCGATCCGGCCCTGGCAGGTCCGCAGCCAGCACTTCCGCACCGCCAGCCGACGCGCCCACGGACGTGGCCTCGACCCGGCCGACGTCGCCGCGTTCCTCGAACGGGTCGCCTACGACCTCGGTGTCCTCTACGCCGAGCTCGACCGCACGTACGAACAGAACGACCGGATCAAGGACGCGCCGCGCCGCTGGCAGAGCAGCTACACCGCGACCGCCACCCCGTCCGGCTACCGCTGACCGAGCGACACACCGGGCCGGGCTCGGCCGGCGACGGAGCACGGCGCGCCCAGTTGGTGCTCACGGTCGCCAACGTCGACACCGGTGCGGTCGTCTCGGCCAGCGTGGTGCCCGGCACGGTCACCCCGATGCCGACCGGCTGCGGTCGATACTGGTGCCTCGACCTGGCCGGACTGCTCGGCGATCTGGCGGCAGCGGCCGGCGTCGCCCACCTCTACGACCCGGAGGCCCCGGACGAGCCGGTTCTCGCCCCCTGGCTGCAACTCCCCAGGCAGTGGCGGCCCGACCTGCCGGCCGACCAGCGGTACGCCCTGGAAGCCGAGGCGATCGCTGCCGAGTCGATCGACCCGTGGCGGTTGTGGCTCGGCCGGACAACGGGTCCACCGGACAGCACCCACCCACCGTCGCCGGCGACAGCAATCGCTGTGGCGCTCCGCCTCGGCCTGACGGTCACCGTCGGCGGTCGCCCCACCGGCGTGCTCACCCAGGACACCGTCGAACAGGCGGTCGCCGACTTGCTGAGCTCGCTGCCCGACGCTCTCGGCGATCTGATCCCCGCGGAGCCGGACACCCCCATCCCCGTACCGTTCGAGCGTCGGCTTCCGCGCCACGGCCGGCGGCACTCAGCTGCCGACGTCGACGAGCTGATGTCGATCAGCCGCGACTGGAGCGGAATCGTCGACGTCGATGGGCGGTAGGGACAGGTCAGCCGATCAGGTCGGCGGATGACTCTGCGGGCTCACCGAGTAGCCGCCGCGCTGTATGCAGGGCAGCAGTTTCGTCCACCTCAGCACTGGCGGCAGCGCTCGCAACGAAGGCTTCGATCTGATCCAGGTGCGCTGGCTGAAGTCCACGATTCGGCAGCGGAGCGATCAGGAGCGCCCGCCCGCTGGCGGTGAGTTCTTCGTACACGGGGCCACTGGTCGGCGTCTCGGCGTCGTCGGTCCAGATCAGCGGCCGTCCCTGCGCGACGACCTCACGTGCGGCGCCAAGCTTCGCCCCCGCAGCGGTCGACGTGGACATCTCGTGGGTCCAGCTGCGTCCGAGTCGAGGCAGGCCGAAGAGACGTTCCACCTGGTCCGCCTCGACGCACCAGGTGCTGCACCAGCGGATCTCGACCGCGCCGGCCCGGTGCATCGCCCGGATCCGGTCGATGAGCGCCGGTGCCCACCGCAGCCGATACTCCACCGCGCCGACATGTGCGGTGCCGTTGCACGGTGCCGCGCCCCAGCCGGGGCGGGTCACGTTGACGACTCCGTCGACGTCGAGCACCCAGACAGCTTGTCGCATCGCGTCACCTTCTTGGCGCGTCGCGCGGGTGTAACGGTATCGCCGGCACACGATGTGAGGCTGAGACACCCTATCTTGGCGGCGATAGGTATCTCAGCCTCACATCAGTGCAGAAGCGGGTTGCCGCGTCAGCGGGTCGCCGGGTTGGCGGCGAGCATGGCGCAGAACAGGGCACCCTGCTCGATCGCGTCGTCCAAAGCGACATGCTCATGGTCGTGCTCGCCGAACCACTCGCGGGGCATGGTCCGCTTCGACGTCGTCCGGTAGCCGGTGCCCAGCAGCGCCATGGCGTACGTCTTGATGTCCAGCGCCGAATGGGAGAACGGGCTCGATCCGGTGAAGCGGATCAGGTACCAGTAGACGAACATGAAGTCGTACGCCGCCGGATAGCCGATGAACACCGGCCGCCCCGGCAGCTGAGCCAGCCACTCCGTGTACCGGGCCATCGCCGCCGCCGGCTCCTCCTGGTCTGCCCGGCACGCCGCCCACGCCTCCGGCTGTGTCTCCCACCACGCCATGGTCTGCGGCGCGCCGCTGGCACCGGGCAGCGTGACCAGGTTGGCGCTGAACGTGCCGACCAGCTCCTTGCCGGCCGTGTACGCCGCCGAGGCGAAGCTCAACATCGAGTGCGGGCCGGGGATTGGCCCGTCCGCCTCGACGTCCGTGCTGACGTAGATCTCCGCTTGTGCCACCCCCGCACCGTACGCCCAGCTGGTGGCGCGCTGTCCTACGGTGCCGGGTGTTGGCGGTCGGGTCAGCTGACGGTGAAGGTGGCCGAGGCGCGGCCGGCGGCGTCCGGTACGGCTTCCAGGTAGAGCAGGCCGTCGCGGTGCCGCACGTACTGACCGGGGAAGTTGACCGACTCCAGCGAGATGCCGGCCGAGTTGGCCAGCCCGGGGACGACCCGGAACTGCGAGTCGGCCAAATTGGCGACATTCCCCTCAAGGCGGACCCGGTACTCCCATTGCCGCAGGTAGCGGTCCGGCTGGTCGTGGGCGGCAGGCCCTGCAGGGTGGTGGCCCGGCGCATGACGATCCGGTCGTACTCGGGGACGGTGGCGACGAAGTAGTAGTAACCGTCGGTGTGCCGGTGCACGTGCGGTTCGGCCCGCTGTTCGACGATCGGGTTGGTGAACTGGACGGCGGGCGGGGACCGCCGCCGCGACAGCAGCCGGGCGGCGGCGACCACGGCGGTGGTGGTGGCCGCAGTCACCAGGGCGGCGGTTGTCGCCGCCAGCCAGTTGACCGTGGATCGCGATCGCCTCATGACCGACACCCTTCGCAGTCATCATCTTCGATGCAGATCGCGTTGGCGCTCACACAACCCAGGTCAAGAGGATGCGTCATCTTCACGAAACAATCCGGCGGGGCGGCGGGAAGATTCCCGCCGCCCCGCCGGGACACTGTCCAGACTGGCTCCAGCAAGGCCTGCCGCTGGAGGCTCGGCCGAGGCTGCCCGCTCCGGCTACTCGCCGCCGAGATTCACCAGCGCCTGCGCGGTCCGGAAGTACGGGTTCCGCCCGAGGTCGCCGACGGTGACGATGCCGAAAGCGTCCTTGAGCAGCTTGGCGTCGCTCTCACTGACGCCCTTCAGCGAGGCGACCGGCGCGGCGACGATCTCGGCCAGGGACTTGTCCTGGTAGGCCTTGTCGACCAGCGTGGTCAGGTCAGCGGTGACCGGCATCCTGTTTGTTCTCCTTGTGCTCGATGGTGGTGTGACCCGGCCCACGGCGGGCAGGGCCTGTCGACTCCGGCTATCTGCGGTGCTGCGTCCTGGAGTGCTGTGCCCGAAGCGCGGGCAGCGGCTACTCCTCGGCCTCTTCTTCCTCGAACTCTTCCTCGTCGCCGTCGCCGATGACGTCGAAGATTTCCTCGGCGACCATGCCGGCGGCGAAACCGGCGAGGGCGCCGCCGGCCGCACCGGCGAGCACGCCGCCCATCCCAGAGCCACCGTCCTCGTGTCCACCGTGGTACCCACCATGACCGTGGCCACCCCCGTAGCCGCCGAGCAGCGCGTGTCGCTGCTCCATCGACTGCCGCAGCCAGGAGTCGACCAGGCTGATCCAGTCGATGCTCTCGGCGGCCGCGTGCTCGACCCGGTAGTGGCCGTACGCGTCATGACCGGGGGTGAACAGCCCGGACTTCTTGTCGAACTCCAGGACCACGGTCACCCCGTGCGGGTCGGCGACGAACGTCAGCTCGACCTGGCTTACCCCCGGGTACTGCGGTGCCGACGCGTACTCGATCTCCTGATAGAACGGCATGGTCTGGGGCAGGCCGGCAAGCTGACCGTGCTCCAGGTCGGCACCGGTGAACGGCAGCCCGAGCGCGGCGAACGCCTCCAGGATCCGCTCCTGCACCGGCAGCGGATAGACGTGCACGTCGTCGAGGTCACCCGGGTCGATGGCACCGCGGACCCAGATCTTGGTACGCAAGCCCATGGTCATGCCAGGCAGCCGCTGACCGTACATGTCGGTGACCGGCGTCTCCCACGGCACGTCGATCTCGAACGGCAGCGACAACTGCTGCCCGGCGGCAAGGCGCAGCTCGCCGCAGACCGGAACCCGATGGAACTCGACCGTACCGTCGTACTCCTCGTCGTCGGTCTCCATTTCGACCCGGGTGACCAGCGCGACGGTGATTTGGTCGATCTCCACCTCGTGGTCGCCGCCGGTGATGTCGACCTGGCCGGCCAGGGTCAGGCCGGGGCGGGTGCTGGCGTTGGACAGGACGGTGTCGACAGTCGGTCCACCGACTCCGAAGGCTCGGAGCATCCGTTTGAAGACCACGTGGCCATCTCTCCCTGGCGGTATGCCGGCGCGGCCCCCGGGCGCGCCGATCGTTGCCGCACAACATGATCAGGCATGTCTATTTTGGAACCGGGGCTGTCGACGATGCTAGCGGGGCAGCCTGAGAAGTTGCTGAACAGCAGATGTCAGGTACGCAAAGTAATTACATGAGTACTTTTCGCTACTGTTCTCAGTGAACTCGCAGGTTGGCGCAGCATCCGCCTGTCTATGCTGATGACCATGTCCACGACCAGCGACCCTCCCAGTCCCGGCCGCCCCGTCACCGTCGAAGGAGTGACCGGGCGGTGATGGAGTGGGCGCTGCTGGGCGTCGCGGTGCTGCTGGTCGCCGCCAACGCCGTGTTCGTCGCCGCCGAGTTCGCCTTCGTGACGGTCGACCGGGCGACCGTGGAACGGCAGGCCGCCGCCGGTGACCGCCGCTCGGCGGGCCTGCTGCGCGGCCTGCGGACGCTGTCCACCCAGCTGTCCGGCGCCCAGCTCGGCATCACCGTGACCAGCCTGGTCGTCGGTTTCCTCGCCGAGCCCTCACTGGCCACCCTGCTACGCGGCCCGCTCGGGCTCACCGGTTTGCCGGACGGCGCGACCACCGCGCTCTCGCTGACGCTGGCGCTGATCCTGGCCACCAGTATTCAGATGATCTTCGGCGAGCTGGTGCCGAAGAACTGGGCGATCGCCGAACCGCTGCGGGTCGGCCGGGCGGTCGCCGGCGCGCAGCGCGGCTTCACCGCCGCCACCGGCCCGTTGATCCGGTTTCTCAACGGTACGGCCAACCGGATCCTGCGGGCGTTCGGCATCGAGCCCACCGAGGAGCTGGCGTCCGCCCGTACGCCTCAGGAGCTGGCCTCGCTGGTCAGCCGGTCCGGCGAGGAAGGCACCCTGGACGCGGAGACCGCCGAGCTGGTCTCCCGGTCGATCGACTTCGGCGAACGGACCGCCGCCGACGTGATGACCCCCCGACCCCGGGTACGGTTCGTCACCGCCGACGCACCGGTGGCCGAGGTGCTGCGGCTGGCCGCCGCCACCGGACACGCCCGCTTCCCGGTCACCGGCACCGGAGTCGACGAGGTACTCGGCGCCGTGCATTTCAAGCATGCCCTCGCCGTGCCGACCGGGGAACGCGACACCCGGCCTGTGCGGTCGGTGATGGTCGAGCTGCCCGAGGTCCCGGAGACCGCCGAGCTGGACCCGCTGCTCGGCACGCTACGCAGCCGGGGACTGCAGATGGCGGTGGTGGTCGACGAGTACGGCGGCACCGCCGGCATCGTCACTTTGGAAGACCTGGTCGAGGAGATCGTCGGGGAGATCGCCGACGAGCAGGACCGGCCGACCGGCCGACACCAGCGCGCCGCCGACGGTTCGTGGCAGCTCTCCGGCCTGCTGCGGCCCGACGAGGCGGCCCGGCTGACCGGGCTCGACCTGCCGGAGGGCCGGATCTCCGACACCCTCGGTGGGGTGATCATCGAGGAGCTCGGCCGGCTGCCCCGGGTCGGTGACACCGTCACGGTCGTCGCCGACGACCGCGAACACCCGGACCCGGACGGACTACCCACGTCCGTACCGGTGGAACTGACCGTGACCCGGGTCGACGGCCGCCGCGCCGACCGGCTGCTGCTGCGCCGCGCCGACGCCACCGCGGCCGCCGGGTCTCCTGACGGACGCCGGAACGGCCACTCGGCCGGGCACCCGGAGGAGACCGCATCATGAGTGACTGGTTGGCGATCCTCGTCGGGGTGCTGCTGCTCGCCGGCAACGCGTTCTTCGTCGGTGCCGAGTTCGCGCTGATCTCGGCCCGTCGGACACAGATCGAGCCACGGGCCGCCGCCGGGTCCCGGCTGGCCCGCGTCACGCTGCGGGCCATGGAGTCCGTGTCACTGATGATGGCCGGCGCGCAGCTCGGCATCACCGTCTGTTCGCTCGGCCTGGGTGCCATCGGCGAGCCGGCCGTGGCGCACCTGATGGAGCCGGCCTTCGCCGCCGCCGGGGTGCCGGACGCGCTGGTGCACCCGATCGCGTTCGCCATCGCCCTGGCGATCGTGGTCTTCCTGCACATGGTGATCGGCGAGATGGTGCCGAAGAACATCGCCCTCGCCGGTCCGGAGCGGTCCGCGATGGTCCTGGGCCCGGTGCTGTACGGGGTGGTCACCGTGCTGCGGCCACTGATCTGGCTGCTCAACCAGCTCGCCAACATCGTCCTGCGCCTGCTGCGGGTGCAGCCGAAGGACGAGGTGACCTCCACCTTCACCCGGGAGGAGGTCTCCGGGTTCATCGCCCAGTCCCGCCGTGAGGGCCTGATCGACGAGCACGAGCACCGGCTGCTGACCGGGGCGCTGGCGTTCAGCGACCAGCCGACCGCCCGGGTGGCGATCCCGCTGGATTCGCTGGTCACGGTGTCCGCCACCAGCACGCCAGTCGAGCTGGAGAAGCGCTGCGCCGATACCGGCTACTCCCGCTTCCCGGTCGTCGACGGCGCCGCGCAGGTGACCGGCTATTTGCACGTCAAGGACGTGCTCGGGGCCTCGGCGCAGGACCGGGACCGGGCGGTCGACTCCCGGCTGATCCGGCCACTGGTCACGGTCCGGGCCACCCAACCGATGCGGGACACCCTGACGGTCATGCAGCAACGGGGCGCCCACCTGGCCCGGGTGGTCGACGCCGACGGCCGGTTGACCGGCCTGGCCGCGTTGGAGGACGTGATCGAGGAGCTGGTCGGTGAGGTCCGCGACGCCGCACAGGCCGCCAGCCGCTAAACGCCGCACCGGCCGTCAGCCGCTAGGCGGGCGGAGCAAGCTGGGGCGGCCCGTCGGTGGGCTGGTTGAGCGACTGGCGGGCGAGCAGCGTCGCGCCGGCCACCGCCGCCGGCATGACCAGCACCGCGCCGAACGGGATCAGGCAGCAGCAGAAGACCGCCACTCCGAAGCCGAGCGCCTTCGGCCGATTGGTCCGCAGCGCCACCCGGCGGTCCGGTAGCCGCAGGCCACGGCGGTAGAACGCGGACCCAACGAGCTCAAGGGCGAGCCGCCAGCCGCCGAACAGGGCAGCGACCACCGGCACCACGGTCTGCCCGACGATCGGGATGAACCCGCAGAGGAACAGCGGAATCCCGATGACGATGCCGAACGCGATCAGCCGGGCCGAGTCGAGCAGGCTGTGCCACAGCGACCGCCACCACGGCACGTCGACCCCGTTCGGCACCCCGCCGTGCTGCCCCTCCACCCATTCGGAGATCTTCTCGTAGAACGGATCCCCAATGAACAGGGTCACGGCGGTGAAGGTGAGCACGCCGATCAGCCCGCCGAGGGCCAGCAACGCGACGGCGACCGCACCGCGTGCCGCATCCCGAGTGCCCGCCGACCAGTCGTCGGCGAACGGGGTGAGCCAGCCGGCGACGTCGACCACGACGGCTGTCCAGCCGACGAACGCGGCCACGAACAGCACCCCGGCGATCACCGCCGGGATCAGCCCGAGCAGCACCATCTTCGGGTTGCGGGCGTAGGTGCCGAAGCCGCGCAGGAACAGCCGGACACCGTCGAGGAAGGCGCGGATCATCTCAGCCGGCCAGGCGCAGCCGTACCCGACGGTTGGCCCGACCTTTGCTCTGCCACTCACGCGGAGTCGGGTCGCGCAGGTCGAGTCGGTCGGTACGGCCGTTACTGGTGACACCCACGGGTGGCAGGTTACCGCCGATCAGGTGGAGTCACCCAGTTGGCTGATTTGATGAGTGTCAAACTTGACCATCGTCGAAACAGCGGGCATCGTATTGTTGATTCGACGATCATCGAGACTACGAACGCTTGTCAGCACGGAGGGATTCATGATCAACAAGGAGCTACCGGCCGTCGTCATCGGGGCCGGCCCGGTCGGCCTGGCCGCCGCCGCCCACCTGCACGAGCGCGGTCTGCCCTGGGTCCTGCTGGAGGCCGGCGGCAGCGCCGGCGCGGCGGTCAGCAAGTGGGGGCACGTCCAGCTCTTCTCCCCCTGGCGTTACAACATCGACGCAGCCGCCCGCCGGCTACTCGACGCCGCCGGCTGGGCCGCCCCCGATCCCGGTCACCTACCGACCGGCGCCGAGCTGGTCGGCGACTACCTCGAACCACTGGCCAAGCTGCCCGACCTGGCCGGTCGGATCCGGTACCGCGCGCGGGTCGTCGCGCTGGGCCGCGCCGGAATCGACCGGGTCCGCACCGACGGCCGGGAGCAGGCGCCGTTCGTGGTCCGGCTCGCCGACGGTACGGAGATCAGCGCCGGTGCCGTCATCGACGCCTCCGGCACCTGGGGTACGCCGAACGTACTGGGCGTCAACGGGCTGCCCGCCCGCGGCGAACCGCAGGCAGCCCACCTGATCAGCACCGCTCTGCCGGACGTGCTCGGTGCCCACCGAACCGACCACACCGGCCGGCACACCATCGTCGTAGGTGCCGGCCACTCCGCCGCCAACACCCTGCTGGCCCTCGCCGAGCTGGCCGCTCAGGAGCCGGACACCCGGGTCAGCTGGGTCACCCGTGGTGCGACCATCGACCGGGCGCTCGGCGGCGGCGACGCCGACGCCCTGCCTGGCCGCGGCAAGTTGGGCACCGGACTGCGGTTGCTGGTCGACTCCGGCCGAGTCGAGCTGGTCAGCGGATTCGGCGTCCACACCGTACGGGTCACCGCCAGCGGCCAGGCCGAGCTGGTCGCGACCGACGGCCGGACGCTGGCCGCCGACCGAATCGTCTCGGCCACCGGTTTCCGCCCCGACCACCGGATCGCCGACGAGCTACGGCTGGACCTGGACCCGGCGCTGGGCTGCACCCGGAGGCTGGCCCCACTGATCGACCCGAACGAGCATTCCTGCGGCACCGTCCCGCCGCATGGGGTGGAGGAGCTCACCCAGCCAGAGCCGGGGTATTACGTGGTCGGCATGAAGAGTTACGGCCGGGCGCCGACGTTCCTGCTGGCCACCGGCTACGAGCAGGTCCGCTCGGTCACGGCGGCGCTGGCCGGTGACTGGACCGCAGCCCGGGACGTACAGCTGGATCTGCCGGAGACCGGCGTCTGCTCGGTGGCACCCGGCGACCAGTCCACCACGCCGTCCGCCGCCTCCGGCGGCTGCTGCGGTTGACCGTCGTCGACGTTAACGGAAACGACCGGAGCCACGGCACGTGCCGCTGATCAGATCGGCTCGTTGAGGAAGCCGGAAACCCGCTGCCGTAAATCGGTGCGCTGGTTCCAGAGCACGCCGGGGCGGTCGTAGACGTGCAGGGCGGCGCCCGGGATGGCGGCGGCCAGCCGCTCGGCGGTCTCGGCCGGGTGCAGGTCGTCGCCGACGCAGCCGATCACCAGGACCCGGGCGGTGACCGCAGCGAGCGCGGCCGGGTCGGGCACCGGCACCGTGTCGGCCAGGTCGACCAGTTCGGCGGCGAGTCCGTCGCGCAGCAGCTGGTCGATCCTGGTACGCAGGTACGCCCACGCGGCCGGGGTGTTGCGTACCGGCACCGGGGTCTCCGCCGCGATCAGCTCGGCCACCCCGGAGACGTCGCTGTCGTTGACCGCGGTGACCAGCTCGGCGATCCGCTGGCGGGCCGAGGCCGGCCGAGCCGCGTCGAAGGCCGACGGTAGGAGGAACACCGCCCGGTCGAACCGCCGCGGGCTGTCGGTCAGCAACCGGGCCAACGCCCCGGCACCGAGGCTCATCCCGACCGCCCGGCCGGCACCGGCCAGGTCGGCCACGGCCCGCAGGTCCCGGGCCAGGTCGGGGTAGCCCCACGGGCCGGCCGGCGCGGCGGAGCGGCCATGCCCCCGGAACTGGAAGAACACCTTGCGCCCGGCGACTCCGCTGCCCAGCGGCCGGGTGGTGGCGATGCCGTGTGCTATGCCGTGCGCGAAGACGGTGGTCGGCTCACCGGACCCGGTGACCAGCCGTTCCAGCTCCACACCGTGCGGCGTGGTGATCACCTCGGTCTCCGGCTCGGGCAGCGCGGGCCGGCCGGTACGGGGACCGGACGGGCCGGGCCCGTAGGTCCGCGGCCCGCCGTCCGGCGGCGGTGGCCAACGGAAATCTCTCACCAGGAGCCTCGGCCGTCGGCGATGTCCCGCAGCCCGACCCGCACGTCGAGCAGGTAGATCAGCCCGGCGGCGATCCCGATCAGGCCGAACAGGCTGACCTGGAACAGCAGGGTGAGCAGCAGGCAGACGCCGAGGATGGCCAGCCACGCGCCTTTCGGCAGGGTGCCGATCGCCGGGAACGCCTCGCCTTTCTGGGTGACGCAGTGCACCAGCGCGACAGCCTGCACGACGAGGGCGAACACGAACAGCGCCAGGTCGAGGATGTACCGGACGTCGGCATAGAACAGCGGCGCGGCAGAGTCCATGCCCAAAGCTTATGCCGCGGGCCCCGGATGCGTGCCACCTGCATCCGGGGCCCGCGGGTCACCCGGACCCCGCCGGAACTACTCGGCCTTGGCCTGGGCGGGCTTGACCGACTCGGTCGAGTCGGCTTCCGGTGCTGCGGTGACCTGGGCCGGAGCCTCGGTGGTCTCCATGTCGGCGTTGACGGTGTCAGCGGCCCGGACCACCCCGGTGCCGACGACCCGCTCACCGTGCGCCACCAGCGTGCCGTAGATCGCCACGGCCCGCTGCCCGGCCGACTGGGCACCGGCGAGCACCGCGTCGCGGTTGCGCAGCGCGATCGTCCGCAGGCGCTCCAGGTCGGCACCGGTGTTGGCCCGCTCACGCAGCTCGGCGGTGCTCTGTGCGGCCTTCTCCCGCAGGCCGACAGTGCCGAGGCTGGCCTTGCCGGTCAGCTGGGTGACGGCCACGGGCAGCTTGCGCAGTTGCTGGTAGGCCAGGTCGCCGGCGCCGGCGACGGCGTACAGGGGTGCTGGGATCCGCTTGGTCTTCGGCTGGCTCATCGTTGCTCCTCCTCGGCCGCGCCGGCGGCCTGCTCGGTTTCCCCGGCCCGGGGCGTACGACGCCGGGGGGTGGTCTTCTGCCGGGAAGTGGTCCTGGTCGGCACGGTGGGCGGCGGGTCATCGGTCGCCGGGCCAGGTGCGGCCCCGGCCTCGGTGACGGCGACCGACTGCAGGGTCTGCTCCTCAACTTTTTCGGCGGCTTCGGCGGCGGTAGCTGCGTCCGCGTCGGTGTCCGGTCCGGCGTGCCGGGCGTTCTCCCGGCGGAACGTCTCGTAGATCTGGCTCAGCGACTGCTTCTGCGCCATGGTGAGGTCGGGGTCCGAAGCGATCGCGGCGAGCACGCCCTGGCCGTCCTTGTCGTCGAGCAGCCCGGCCCTCAGGTACATCACCGGCGTGGAGACCCGCAGTGCGCTGGCCAACTGCTGGAGCACCTCCGCGCTCGGCTTGCGCAGGCCGCGCTCCACCTGGCTGAGGTAGGGATTGCTGACGCCGGCCTGCTCGGCGAGCTGCCGCAGCGAGATGCGGGCGTTGTGCCGCAGGTCACGGATGAAGCCCCCGATGTCGCGAGGCAGGTCCTTCGGTGTGGCCATAGCTCGACGGTAGCCCGATCTGCTTGCAACTGCTAGCGAAACGCTAACGAAAGTTAGCGGAGTCATCCGGATGAACCGTCGCAGGAGCCGCCGAGAAAGTCGTTGGCGGCCAGCCGCCCCGTGACGCTAGGCTCCCCGCCGATGGCGACGATCCGGGTTGGCGATGCGACGATCAGCTACGACGACGTCGGCACCGGGCCGCCCGTACTGCTGATCCACGCCGGCATCGCCGACCGCAGGATGTGGCGGGCGCAGGTCGCCGCGCTGCGCGACCGGCATCGGGTGATCGCCATGGACCTGCGCGGCTACGGCGAGTCCGACCTGCCGGCCACCGGGTTCGCCCACCACGACGACGTGATCGGTCTACTGGACGCGCTCGGCGTCGCCCGCGCCGCACTGGTCGGCTGTTCGTTCGGCGGTGCGGTCGCCATCGACGCCACTCTCGCCCACCCCGACCGGGTCACCGCCCTCGCCCTGTTCGGGTCGGCGCTGGGCGGCCACGACTGGTCCGACGCCGCCGAACAGCTCTGGGACGACCTGGTCGGCGCGGTGGACCCGGAGGACCTGGACGCGACGGCCGACGCCGAGGTGCGGTTCTGGGTCGTCGGCCCGCGCCGGCAGCCCGCCGACGTCGACCCGGAGCTGATCGCCTTCGCCCGCGAGATGGACCGCCGGGCACTCGCCGCCGAAGCCGCGCTCGGCGACGTCACCCACCGCGAACTCGACCCACCGGCAGCCCGCCGGCTCGGTGAGATCGGCGTGCCGGTGCTGGTCGGCGCCGGGGCGCTCGACGTGCCGGACATCCTCGCCCTGGCCGATCTGATCAGCACCGGCATCCCGACCGCCCGGCGGCTGCCGGACGTGCCCGGCGCAGCCCACCTGCTGCCGTTGGAGTGCCCCGGGCCGGTCGACGCCGCGCTGCGCGAGTTCCTCGCCGACACCGTGCGATAGACGATCACACCATGCGATAGACGATTACCGTGCGATAGACGATTACCGTGCGATAGCCAGCCCGTCCGCCGGCCAGTCTCGTCAGGACGGCCAGCACAGGGCGCGCAGCGTGCCGACCGGCTGGCCGCCACCGAGCACCGGCGGCTCACCGAGTTCGGCCAGAGCCATCGGATCCAGGCCTTCGGCGTCGGTGCCAGTGCCGACGCCGAGCCGGCGCAGCGCGGCAACCACCGGCGGCACCGTCGCCCGCTGCGCACCGTCGTCAATCTTCACCGCGATCGCCCCGACGCCGGGCACCGCCACCGCCAGCACACCCTCCGCGCCGACCTTGGCCAGCAGCCCGGGCACCGCCCGCATCAGCCGGGTGTCGGCCCGCCCAGTGCCGGCCACCAGCTCCGGGTACGCCCGCATCGCGTCCGCCACGGTCCGCTCCACCGACCCGGCAAGGCCGTGCACCAGCCGCAGGAACGCCCGTGCGACCGCGGTCAGCGACAGCGCCAGCACCGGCGCGCCGCAGCCGTCCACCCCGACGGCGGCGGCCGGCTCACCGGCGTACTCCTCGACGGCGGCCCGGATCCGCTCCTGCAACGGATGCTCCGGATGCCAGTACTCCTCCACCGGCCAGCCGGCAGCCCGGCAGGTCAGCAGCATCCCGGCATGCTTGCCGGAGCAGTTCATCTGCAGCCGGCTCGGCCCGCCACCGGCGCGCAGCACGTCGGCTGCGGCGGCCGCGCCGACCGGCAGCTCCGGCGGGCAGCGCAGCGCCGCCTCGGTGAGCCCGGCGGTACGCAGCAGCGCGGCCACCCGGGCCAGGTGAAAGTCCTCGCCGCTGTGGCTGGCACAGACCACCGCCAGATCGGCTGGATCGGCCAGCCGCAGCCCGGCCCGCAGCATGCCGATCGCCTGCAACGGCTTGTTCGCCGACCGGGGAAACACCGGCGACTCCACGTCGCCGAACCGCTCTCGCAGGCCGCCGTCGGCGGCCAGCACCACCAGTGAGCCGTGATGCCGGCTCTCCACGAAACCGGAGCGGGCCATCTCGACCAGCGGCACCCCGCCGGCGTACCTGGTCAACTCTGCGACATCCCGGCTCAGGGCTCGATCGCGGCGGTGAACTCACCGGCACGCAGATCGGCGTCGTCCGGCACGTTGCGTTTCACCACCGCCAGAGCGACCATGCCGAGCTCGTGGTGGCGCAGCGCGGTGCCGACGAAGCCGACCGTCCGGCCCTCCAGGGTCAGCGGGGTGCCGGCGTCCGGCGGGGTGTCACTGGCCACCCCATCGAGGTGCAGCAGCACCAGCCGGCGCGGTGGCCGGCCCAGGTTGTGCACCCGGGCCACCGTCTCCTGCCCCCGGTAGCAGCCCTTGTCGAGGTGGACCGCCGGTCCGAGCAGATTGACCTCCGCGGGAATCGCCCGGTGGTCGGTCTCCAGACCGACCCGGGGGGTACGCGAGGCGACCCGCATCGCCTCGTACGCCCAGAGCCCGGCCGGCGCGGCACCGGCCGCACCCGCCTCGGCCACCAGCTGTGCCGTCGCGGCCCGGGGTACCAGCAGGTCGACGCCGAGTGGTACCCGGCGGGCCCAGCCGCCCCGGTACGGCCCGTCCGTCGGCAGCGCGGCCACCGGGTAGAGCACGGTGGGCCGGTCGGGGATCGACCCGGCGGCGAACTTCGACGCGGGCACCGGCAACAGGTCCGGGTCGGCCAGCCCGGTCACGCCCAGCGCCGCCGCCGCGTCGACCGCAGCCGGGCCGACCAGCGACAGCACCGCCCAGTCGGCGGTCACCTCCGCCGGGTCGACCTGGGTGAAGAACCGCATCTTCAACAGGTACGCCAGCAGCTCGCCGGCCATCTGCGGCTCGGTGTCCAGCCAGGTGGTGGTGCCGTCCTCGGCGACCACCGCGTGCTGCTCCACGTGGCCGTGCGGGGAGAGCACCAGCAGCTCGGTGCCCTGACCGGCGCGCAGCGTCGCCAGGTGCTGGGTGGTCAGGGTATGCAGCCAGCCGATCCGTTCGGCACCGGGCACCGCCAGCACGCCCCGGTTGCTCCGGTCGACCAGGCCGACCTCGGTGGCGAGCCGACGCTGCTCACGCATCGGGTCGCCGTAGTGGGCG
The DNA here is from genome assembly GCF_048060315.1 of Micromonospora sp. LOL_013. Taxonomy (NCBI): domain Bacteria; kingdom Bacillati; phylum Actinomycetota; class Actinomycetes; order Micromonosporales; family Micromonosporaceae; genus Micromonospora; species Micromonospora sp. LOL_013. Next base: position 8,507 of record NZ_JBHMIQ010000056.1, on the reverse strand, counting down.
GCGACCCCGGCGTCGGGGGATCCGGTGGCCACGTCGGCGATGTCCACCGCGCCGGGTATGTCGATCACTGTTTTCCTCCGCACCGCTCACAGGTGCCGAACAACGCCATGTGGCCGATGTCGACTTGGAAGCCGCGCTGTTCGGCGAGCGCGGTGATCAGCGGCTCGGCCAGCGCCGGGTCCATCTCCGAGACCGACTTACAGGATCGGCAGACCAGGTGGACGTGCTGGTCCTCGCCGACCGAGTGGAACGTCGGCGAACCGTGCGACAGGTGGGTGTGAGTGACCAGGCCCAGCTCTTCGAACAGCTCCAAAGTGCGGTAGATGGTGGTGATGTTGACCCCGGCGGCGACCTCGCGCACCGCGTTGAGCACCTGCTCCGGGGTGGCGTGTCCCAACTCGTGCACCGCTTCCAGAATCAGCTGACGCTGCGCGGTCAGCCGTAGCCCACGCGAGCGCAGCATCTCTGCCAGGGAAGATTCAGCCACCGTCGCCATCCTATCGCCGCCGTCTCCGTGGCCGGCCCGACTCCGTGGCCGGCCCGGATCAGCCGCCGACCCGGATCAGCCGGGCGGACAGGTGCGGGGACAGCGGCTGACCGACGGCGGCCATTTCCTGGGCGTACAGCAGCGCCCCCTCGACAATGCCGAACAGCCGGTGGCCGCCGGTGACCTCCTTGGCGGTACCGGTACGCACCACGGCGTCGGTGGCCAACTCGACCTGCACCCCGGTGACCCGACCCAGGTAGAGCTCCATCACCCCGGTCGGGGTCATCATCGTCGCCTCCAGCTCACCGGTGGCCCGGCCGTCGGCGTCGGTGACCACCCGCCACCAGCCGAGTTCGCGACCGACCGGGCGCACCGGGCGGGACTGCTCGTCGAGCAGCCAGGCCCGCGACTCGTACTGCAGGAACGGCCGGCCGTCGTGGCTGATCCGGATTTCCTGCGCGTAGTCGAAGTCCTCGATCGTCGGGTAGCCGCCGCGTCCCCGCCCACGCCACACCCCGATGTACGGCAGCAGCGCGTTCAACGCCGGATGCAGCTTCGGGCCGACCCGCAGGTCGTGGCTCTCCTCGAACGGGTACGGGTCGACCGGCGGGGCGTCCAGCCACGGCGGCCGGACCGGGTTCTCCTCGGTGCTCGGCTGTCCCGCTCCGGACGCGCTACTCGCGCTCATCGGTCCTCCGCTTTCTCACCAGCGTCCACGGCAGATGCGGACCGCGAGGTAGACCAGGCCACCGGCGAGCGCGCCGAAGCCTGCCACCAGCAGGCTGACGAACCCGATCTCGGTAACCATGACAAGGCCATCCTATGCTGGCCGCATGGCTCGCATTCTCGTCGTAAAGGCGACCGCCGGCTCGGACGAGCCGGAGCGGTGCGCCCAGGCGTTCACCGTAGCGGGCACCGCCGCCGCGGCCGGCGTCGAGGTCTCCCTCTGGCTGACCGGTGAGTCGGCGTGGTTCGGGCTGCCCGGCCGAGCCGCCGAGTTCGACCTGCCGCATTCGGCGCCGCTGCCCGACCTGCTGGACGTGGTGCTGGCCAGCGGCGGTCGGGTGACGGTCTGTACGCAGTGCGCGGCCCGCCGCAGGTTCGGCCCGGACGATGTGCTGCCGGGGGTACGGATCGCCGGGGCGGCGGTCTTCGTCGAAGAGATCATGGCCGACGGCGTCCAGGCGCTCGTCTACTGACCGGGCTTCTACTGATCGGGTCGGCAGCCGACGACGGATCAGCGGCTGGCCGACGGGATCAGCAGGTGAAGTCGGTGACGGCGATCCAGACGTCGTCGCCGTCGAGCCGCACCACGGTGCCCTTGGTGCCGTATCGGTGGACGAACAGCGGTGCCTGATCGGAGACGACGGTGGCGCGCGACATGGTGAAGCCGAGCGACGCCCACTCGTCGGACTCCGCGGTGCTGGCCGCAGTCAGCGCGTAGCTGCTGAGCTGTCCGTCGCCGTCGGGACAGGGCAGTTCCACCGACGACGCGGCCCGTACGTCGGCCACCCCGAAGGCGCCCGTCAGCACTTCGGCGTGGCTGCGCGGGGTCGGGCCGACGGTGGCGCCCGGCCGGGGGTCAGCGGGCGCGGGCCGGGACCCGTCGGATGCCGGTCGGCAGCCGGTGCTGATCCGCAGCTGCACCACGCCGTCGCGGATCAGTTCGCCGCGGACCGCGACGAAATCACCGGCGTCGGCGCCTAGCCGCGACCGACCGGTGGTGGCGTCGTGCCGGGCTATCGCGGCGTAGCTGGCCGGGAGCCGGCGGGCGATCCGGTCGAGCAACGCCGGGCCGGCGTCGGGCGCCGTGTAGGCGGTGAGCACCCGGGTCAGTTCGGCGCCGGGTCGCATCAGGGTGATCCGGCAGCCCTCGGTGATCTGCTCCTCGGCCAGCACCACCACGCCGGCGTCGCCGACCGCAGCGGTCAGGTCGATCGCCGCCCGGTCGGCGACCGGCCGGGCCTGCCCGATGTCGCGCTGCTCGCGGACGGTCGGGCTGTCGTCCCGCTGGGACTGCACGGCCAGGCCGAACAGCAGCACGCTCCAGGCGACCGCGGCGGCCGCCAGCCACCACCGCCACCACCGACGCACCGGGCTCTGACCAGCGGCGCTGGCCGGCACGGCGACGGCTGACGGTACGGCGACAACCGGCGGTCCCGACGGCGGCGGGACCCGCGCGGCCGGGTGTGCCGGCGGGGCGGCCGGGGTCGCGGGCGGGTCGTCAGTCACCCGGCCATCGTGCCAGGCACCGGCCAGGGCAGCCGGCACACCCGGCCGCCGCCCTAACGCCGGCCGCCCCGGTAGCGGTCAGCAGCCGACCTCGACCGGCCAGCCGATCCGCTGCTCCGGCAGCTCCCGATCCGACCCGTCCCAGCCGGGCTCGTCCGGCACATCCTGGTGGACCGGCTCGTCGCGAGCGGCTGCATCGTCACGGACCGCGCCGTCGCCGGCCAGGTCGTCCCGCCGGTGACCGGCCGGGTCCGGTCCCGCCGCCGATGCGCCGAAGTTGTCCGGTGCGCTCGACGCGAGCCGGTAGCCGACGCCCCGTACGGTCTGGATCTCCAGGCCGCCGCCGGCGCCGCGCAACTTGCGGCGCAACCGTTTCACGGCCGAATGCAGGATGGCCGTGTCGCCGAGATAGGCCCCGCCCCAGACCGAGCCGAAGAGCCGTTCGTAGGTCCAGACCACCACCGGTGGGGTGGCCAGCCGGGCCAGCAACTCCCGTTCCAGCCGGGTCAGCGTTAACAGCTCACCCCGCCAGGTGACGAGATGGCCGGGCACGTCGACGACGAGGTCGCCGAGCACGACCGGCGCCGCCGGCTCCGGGTCCTCTGCCGGCACGGGCGGGAACAGCATCGCCCGTAACTCGGCCAGATCAGTACAGATGACTACCGTGCCGCAGTCGTCAAGGCGTCTCACGACGCGCTCACGGACGGCTACGTCAGCGGTGACACACACGACCAGTGGCACCTCACCGTTGACCACCGCACTCCTCCCCAGGTTGCTGCGTGTCATCAGACAACGCCGTTTAGTCGCCGGAGTCAACAGCGCCAGTCACCGATACCACTACAGCCCGACGCTCGACCGTGTGTTGCCCGGGTACTGCCTGAAAACTGCCCAACAGACCCCATTGATCACTAACGCCGCCCACTAAAACATGACTCGTAGCCGCCGTGCGAAAACTATCCGTAGAGCACTGCCCGCACGCGACTTGGGCGGATTTCGGGCTTTCCGGTCCGCTGATCCCGAGGTCCGGCGAGTACGGACCGCCTACGAGCATGGGGGGACCGCGTGGTCGACCTGCCCCGCCGCCGAACCGGACGACACGATAGTGACCGCAGCACCGCCCGCCGCCGGGTCCACGGCGGCCCGGGCCGGCTAGTGCACCGGATGTTCACCGCCGGGCTGATCACCCTGCTCGCGGTGACCGCCCAACCCGCCGCCGCGACCGCCGCACCCGGTACCGGCCCGGTCGACGGGTCGGCCACCGCGCCGATCAGCGCCGAACTCGCCGCCGAACTGGACCGGGACGGCACCGTCGAGTTCATGGTCTACCTACGCGACCGCGCCGACCTGTCCGGCGCGGCCGACGCCGCCAGCGCCGGAATACCGGCCGGTGACCGTCGCGCCGACGCCCGGGCCGAGGCTGTGTACCACGAGTTGACCACCACGGCCCAGCGCAGCCAGCAGAGCCTGCGCAAACTGCTCGACGGGCGGAAGGCCGGCTACACCGCGTACTGGATCGCCAACGCGGTCCGGGTCACCGGCGACCGGGACCTGGCCGACCGGATCGCCGCCCTGCCCCAGGTGCAGCAGCTCGAACCAGCTCGCAGCTACCCGCTGCTCACCCCGGAACCAGCCGAACCGGTGCCGCCGGTCGGCGACGACGCCGGCACCACCGCCGTCGAGTGGAACATCGACGACGTCCGAGCGCCGCAGGTCTGGTCCGAATTCGGCACCAGCGGCGACGGGATCGTCGTGGCCACCATCGACAGCGGCGTCGAGTTCGACCACCCGGCACTGGCCGCCAGTTACCGGGGAGCCGGCACCGGCGGCTACGACCACGACTACAACTGGTTCGACCCGACCGGCATCTGCCCGGCCGGGACCCCCTGTGACAACAACGGTCACGGCACCCACGTCACCGGCACCATGACCGGCGACGACGGCGGCGACAACCAGACCGGGGTGGCACCCGGTGCCCGCTGGATCGCTGCCAAGGGCTGCGAGGTCACCAACTGCTCCGACGCGTCGCTGCTGGCCGCCGGCCAGTGGGTGCTCGCCCCGACCGACACCTCGGGCGCGAATCCCCGGCCGGAGCTTCGCCCCGACGTGGTCAACAACTCGTGGGGCGGCGGACAGGCCGACCCGTGGTACCGGCAGACCGTCGACGCCTGGATCGCCGCCGGCATCTTCCCGGCCTTCGCCATCGGCAATGAGGGACCGGGCTGCGGCACCGCCAGCTCCCCCGGCGACTACCCGCAGGCGTACGCGGCCGGCAACTACGACGTCGACCACCGGATCGCCGCCCGGTCCAGCCGGGGCGCCTCGCTGGTCGACGGATCGGTCAAGCCGAACATCGCCGCGCCCGGCACCGCGGTCCGCTCCAGCGTCCCCGGTGGCGGGTACGCGGCGTACAGCGGCACCTCGATGGCCTCCCCGCACGTCGCCGCCACCGTCGCGCTGGCCTGGTCGGCGGCGCCGACCCTGCACGGCGACATCGCCGCCACCCGGGCACTGCTGGACGGCACCGCGATCGACACCAACGACACCAGTTGCGGCGGCACCGCCGCCAACAACAACAACTTCGGAGAGGGACGACTCGACGCGTACGCCGCCGTCGAGGCCGCCCCGCGCGGACCCGCCGGCCGGGTGACCGGCGTGGTCACCGGCGACGGCGACCCGCTGCCCGGCGCCACCGTCTCCACCGGCGACCGCAGCGTCACCACCGGCGCCGACGGCGGCTACTGGCTGACCCTGCCGACCGGCGAGCACACCATCACCGCCAGCGCGTTCGGTTACCAGTCGACGAGCACTACGGTCACGGTCGCCGAGGACGGCACCGTCGAGCAGGACTTCGACCTGGCCGCCACCACCCTGGTCACGCTCAGCGGCCGGGTCACCGACGCGGCCGGCCACGGCTGGCCGCTCTACGCCCGGGTCGAGGTCGACGGGCGGTCCGAGACGGCCACCTACACCGATCCGGCATCCGGCCGCTACACGCTGACCGTGCCCGGCGGCACCGCCGTGACGCTGGTCGCCACGGCGACGCTCGCCGGATACCAGCCGGCCCGGGTGGAGGTGCCGGCCGGGGAGACCGACCGCACCGTGCACCTGGCGGTGCCGGTCACCGCCGAGTGTGTCACCCCCGGGTACGGGGCCAGCTTCGGCGACCCGGTGCTCGCCGAGAGCTTCCCGACCGCCGACACCCCGGACGGCTGGTCGGTGGTGAACCGAACCGACGGCGGCGGTTGGGAGTTCACCGACATCGGTTCGCGGGGCAACCTGACCGGTGGTGACGGCGGCTTCGCCAACATCGACAGTGACGCGCTCGGCGCCGGTGCGGTCCAGGACACCGACCTGGTCACCCCGACGCTGGACCTGTCCGGAGCGGACGCGCCGTACCTGCGGTTCGCCAGCGACTGGCGGGCGGTGGGACTCAGCGACAGCGCCGAGATCGGTGTCTCGGTCGACGGCGGCGCCAGCTGGACCACCGTGTGGCAGTACACCACCAGCCGGCGCGGGCCGCGCACCGAGGAGATCCCGCTGACCTCGGTGGCCGGTGCCGACGAGGTGCTGATCCGGTTCCGCTTCCAGGGCAGCTACGCCTGGTGGTGGCAGGTCGACGACGTCGAGGTGGTCGACCGGAGCTGCACCCCGCTGCCCGGTGGCCTGCTGGTCGGCAACACCACCGACCACAACACCGGGGCCGCGCTGAACGGGGTCACGGTGGCCAGCGCCACCGACCCGACGGTACGGGCGGTCTCCGCCGCCACGCCGGACGACCCGGCCCTGCCCGACGGCTTCTACCAGCTCTTCTCGCCGCTGGTCGGCGAGCAGGAGTTCACCGCGACGCGGGCGCCGTACCAGGTGCGGAGCCGGACGGTGACGGTGGTCGCCGACCGGGCCCGCCGGGCCGACTTCTCGGTCAAGGCCGGCCGGCTGACGATCAGCCCGACCAGCCCGGTGGTGTCCCACCAGCCCTACGGCAGCACCCGCAAGGCCAAGGTGACGGTGACCAACACCGGCAGCGCGCCGGCCGAGGTCGAGATGCTGGCCGGCGACGGTGGGTTCAGTCTGCTGGCCGGCGACGGCGCCCCCCTGACCGAGCACAAGGTGAAGGGGGTCAGCAAGGCCTGGCGGGGTCCGGCGTACGGTGCCCCGGCCGGCGCCGCGCCGACCCGGATCACCGCCGCGTCGGCTGCTGCCGGGGCCGCGACGGCCGCCGATGCCTGGACGCGGGCCCCGGACCACCCGACCGCGATCTTCGACAACGCGGCCGCCACGCTCGACGGCAAGGTCTACTCGGTCGGCGGTGGCAGCACCACCGGCACCGAGCAGGACGCCTGGGTCTACGATCCGGTCACCGACGCCTGGAGCGCCCTGCCCGACCTGCCGACGGCCCGCAGCAAGCCGGTGCTCGCCGCGGGCGGCGGCAAGCTGTACCTGTTTGGCGGATGGGGTGCCGGTGGGACTCCGGTGGCGAGCGTCGACGTGTTCGACCCGGCTGCCGGGACGTGGGCCACGCTGTCCGGGGTGACCAGCCCCGCGCCACGGGCCGCGGCCGGGTCCGCCGTCATCGGCGGCACGATCTATCTGATCGGCGGCTGCATCGACAGCACCTGCACCGACTCGCGTACGGTGCTGGCGTTCGACACCGGCACCGGCACGTTCCGGTCCCGGGCCGATTATCCGGTCGCCGCGTCCTGGCTGGCCTGCGGCGGGATCGGTGAGCAGGCCTACTGCGCCGGTGGTGCCGGCACCGTCGAGTACCGGTCGACGTACGCCTATGATCCGGCCGCTGACGCCTGGAGCCCGTTGCCGGACCTGCCGCTCGATCTGTGGGGCGGGCAGTACGCAGCGGCCGGTGGCCTGCTGGTGATCGCCGGCGGCGTCACCGGGGCGTCGACCACGGTGACGAACCGTACGGTCGGCTTCGACCCGGCCGCCGGTGAGTGGCGGGACCTGCCGAACACCGAGTTCGCCCGGTACCGGGGTGCCGGTGCCTGTGGAGCGTACAAGGTCGGTGGATCACCGAGCTCGTTCGTCGGTTCGGCACAGGTGGAGGTGCTCGCCGGGCTGGAACTGTGCGGCGCCGCGGCCGATCTGCCATGGCTGGTCACCGATCCAGGCAGTTTCACCCTGGCCCCCGGCGCCTCCCGGACGGTCACCGTCACGCTGGCGGCGACCGCCGAGGCCGGCGTGGACCAGCCCGGCCGGTACGCCGCGACCCTCGGGCTGCGGTCCGACGCCCCGTACCCGGTGGGTCAGGTGGACGTGCAGATGAACGTCTCGCCGCCGGCGTCCTGGGCGAAGGTGCAGGGCACGGTCACCGGGATCAGCTGCGCCGGGGTCGAGGTCGGGGTGGCCGGGGCGACGATCCGGCTGAACTCGCTGACCGATCCGGGCACCGGCTACACGCTGCGCACCGGCGCCGATGGCGGGTACGCGTACTGGCTGCCACGCGGACAGTACGAGATCATCACCGCGAAGGACGGCTGGGTGCCGCAGGCCCGACAGGAACGGCTGCCGGCCGGGATCGTCACCACGGTCGACAGCGTGCTCGAACTGGTCGATCCCTGCCCGGCCCGCCTCGGTGGAATCTGACCGGGTGACCGGACCGGTCGACGGCGTGTCTGACCGATGGTGAGAACGGGTGCCGGGCCAGCCCAGCTCTGGCCCGGCACCCGCCGGCGGTCAACCCGGAATCATTACGGGTTGACCGGGCATCGCACCCACGGCCCCGGCGTTGTTCCGGCTTGAGTCGTTCTGTCCGTGTTGAAAATCGGACATCGGC
>NZ_JBHMIQ010000055.1:0-29717 GCF_048060315.1 Micromonospora sp. LOL_013 | reverse complement strand
CCGGCGCAGCAATGCGCCGGGGCTACCCGACGAGTCCGAGTTCGCCGCCGTCAGGTACTTCACCCTCGACGGCACCGACCACACCAGCCACGCCGAGCAGGGCAGCATGATCCGCCGCTACATCATCTGGCGGAACAAGCACGCCGCCGACGAACGCCTACGCGAGGTAGTCAACAGGGCCAACGTTGCCTGACGCGGCACTAGATCACGAACGGGCCGCGTGGATCGAGCCCACGGGGACGTCCGAGGTGTTCGACATCGTCGAGAGCCATCGCGGGAAGGCGGTAGATCCGTACGCTGTCGCGGGTCGGGTCGATGACCGCCTCGATGGCCGCGACCAGCTTGACCTTGTCCGCGTCCCGGCACACTACTTCGAACACCGACTTTTGGACGCGGTGCCCGTACCCCTCGCAGATCTTCGCCACCTTGCGCAGCCGGCGGGCACCAGCCGGGGTGGTGGTCTCGACGTCGTACGTCACGAGCAGGTCCATTTCAGGCGACCGTCCACGGCTGGTACGCGGCCAGGTCGCCGCGAAGGTGCCGGGCAAGCAGCCGCGCCTGTACGAGCGGCAGCAGTGCGCCTTCGACGTCACGCCGCAGGTACGCGTGCGGCCAGGCCCGCTGCCGGCTCTTCTCCCAGGCGGTGAACACCTTCTTGCGCCCATCGTCGGTCAGTTGGTACGCGCCGTTCGGCAGGTGATCGAAGTCCTTGTCGCTCAGTTCGCGCCGGTTGAGCAGGGTGAAGACCAGCCGGTCCACGAGCAGGGGACGGAACTCTTCCATCAGGTCGAGCGCGAGCGCCGGCTTGCCGGACCGTACGCCGTGCAGCAGCCCGATGTACGGGTCGAGCCCGACCTGCTCGAGCGCTCCGTGCACGGCGCCGCGCAGCATCCCGTAGAGGAAGGAGAGCAGGCAGTTGACCGGGTCGGTGGGCGGACGTTTGTTGCGGCCGGCGACCTTCCATTCTTTGCTTCTGGTGACCAGGTGCGGCATGGCGGCGAAGTAGTCCCGGGCGGTGATTCCTTCGACGCCGAATACTTCGTCGATGGTGGTGGCGTCGCGCAGCAGGTTCAGTCGTTCGGCGATCAGGTCGGCGCTGGCGCGCAGTGCGGTCTGGCGAAATCCGGAGCTGTCCCGGGCGGTACGCAGCAGCACCTGCCGGCTGTTGTGGATCTTCCCGGCGATCATGGCCTTGGAGATCGACACCCGCTGTTGGGGGTCGTCGGCGGCGCGGTGCTGGGCTTGCCGCAGCAGCGGGTTGCCGGTGGCCGGCCCGACCGTCCGCATCAGGAACCGCCCGTTGCCGGTCAGGTAGGTGACGGACCGACCGTCGGCTGCGCAGCGTAGTTGCAGTTCCTGGCTGACGTTGACTCCGCCGAAGGCGACGAGGTGGTCGAGGCGGACGAGCGGCACCCGTCTGGGCGGGGTCTTTGGCTCGTCGTCGGGGTGGAAGGCCCGCAGGGTGTCGCCGTCGAGGTGCAGGCTTGTGCCCGGCCTCTGGACGTACAGAGTGTTCAGCAGTTCAGTCACGCCAGGTTCCGAGTGGTCGCGGGGTAAACAGGTCGAGTAGTGGCCGGCTGTGCCCATCGGTGGCTTCGGGCAGGCAGGCGTCGCGCAGGGAGCACCGCCGGCAGCGTTTGTCGTTGCGGGCGAGCGGGAGTTTCGACGTGCCGAAGATTCTCCGTACCGCCCCGGCGGCTTCGATGACCTGCTCGATCAGTGTGTCGTCGATGGTGACCGGGTGGCGGCGGCGTTCGGCGACGGAGTAGATGTAGCCGAGCGGCACTTCGAATCCGGCGCCGATGAGGCACAGCGCCTGTCCGCCGAGTTGCAGTTCGGCTGGTCCTCCGGCCTGGTACCGGCCGACCTTGTATTCGACCGGGGTGGCGACCTGTCCGGTGAACTCGACGACGTCGCAGACGCCACGCAGCCCGTACGTCTCACTGCCGACCGGTAGTGACCGTACGACGGTGACACCTGCCCGGCGGGTGACGCCGGGCAGGTCGACGGCGGTGTGGCTGAGGTCTCCGCGTACCGTTTCCGCGCTCTCGTCCCACACCTGTTCGACGTGGATGAGCGCGGTCTGCCGGTGACAGTAGGCATAGTGCTCAAGGGCGGACAGCGGGACCTCGCGGATCCCGCTGTCGCTCTCGACCGGGTCGGTCACAGCCAGAGGTCCACCGCGGTGGTGAGCTGGACGCCGTCGGGCAGCGGAGTGTCGGCGATGGTCCGCTGGTAGTCGAGGTGTTGGCGGGCCGGCTTGTCGGGGTTGGTCCGGCTTACCTGGATCCGCTTGGTGAGGCTGGCCGCGGGGGCGACGCCCAGCGCGTCGGGGTGGCTGAAGATCCACAGCCCGCAGAGCTTCATCTCGCCTCGGGTGGCGGACCGGTCGTGGTCGAACATCATGGCGATGGCCCGCCAGAGCGCGGTGAGGTCGTCGGAGGTGACGCCGGTCTTCGCGGCGCGCGGCGCGGAGTAGAAGGCGTGTGCCCGGTAGAGCCCGTACGGGACGGTCCACTTCGAGCCCATCTCGGTGCGCTCGCCTCTATCGATGTCTTCCTGGCGGGTCTGGGTGACCCGGGTGATGGCGTGGTCGGCCGGCAGGATCGGGTCGATGCTGCGGGCGAAGCCGACCTGAAGCGGACCGCGAATCTGGCCGAGGCCGCCCTTGCCTCCACCGCCGGTGAGCACCGCGCCGAACATGCGGATGTCGAAGTAGTGCTCGCAGAGCCACTGCTGGGCTTGGTCCATCCCGCCAGGCGCGGCGATTCTCGCCTCGTCAGACCGGGTGTTCAGGGCGTGGCCGGCTTCGACGAAGATGCCGTACCGGGGGTCGCCGCCGCGCATCAGCGCCACCGTGTCCCGGATCTTGCGCTTGATGGCGACGTCGGTGACGAGGCCCTGCCCGGTCTCGTCGTCGGTGCGGGGCTGGTTGCCGCCGTCGGGGTCGCCGTTGGGGTTGCCGTCGGTGACATCGAAGAACATCACGATGTCGTGCCGGCGGGCGGGGTCGAGGTGGGCGGCACTCATGCGGCGTCTCCTTCAGGTGCGTCAGCTGCCGGCGTCCCGTCCGCACCGGGCGGCAGGTCGGCGGGTGGCAGATCGGTGTTCTTCTTGTTGGCGGCGGCTTCGATCCGTTCGGCCCGCATCGCGGCGCGCTGGTGGTGGTAGCCGAGGACGAACGCGGCCTTCTGCGTCAGCATGGCCGAGCTGGGGATCGAGGTGTCGGCGTCGATCTGCGCGAAGATGTCGTCGAGTCGGTTGGCGTACGCGCCGGCCCAGGCCGGTTTGCCGAGCGGGCCGCGCAGCCGTCGCAGCCAGGCGGTGGCGGAGCGACGTCCGTTGACCAGCACCGCCTGCGGGTTCGTGATGGCCCGGCCCATGTAGCGTTCGGCGAAGGTGGTGTTGAGCTGCTGGTTCGCGGCGCGGTAGACGGCCTGTTGCAGGTCGTCGAGCACGGCGAAGGCGCGACCGGACAGGTACGCGGGGTCGCGGTTGGCGTCGTTCAACGTCGGGGTCAGCCTTTCTGCGTGGTACGGAGGAAGCCCGGGGCGGCGCAGGACGGCGAGGCGGATCAGGGCGACCCGGGCGGCGTCGACGCGGCCGTCGGTGCGGATGCGGTCGATGACGTGGGCGAGGATCTTTGGTGGCAGTGGCGCACCGAAGACCGCTGACCGCCACAGCGCGTGGTAGAGGCCGCCGGGGCGGTCCTCCCCTCGGGCGCCGAGTTTGATCCAGCTGCCGGGGCCGCTGCCCCGGCCGGGCTGCCACCGGCCGGCGACCCGGGTGAGCTGGACGAGCTTGACGAGGGTCGGCTTACCGTCCCAGCCGGCGATCTTGTGGTCGTCGACCCAGCGGCGGAGGTTGGCTTTCACTGCCGGCAGCGGCATTTCGACCCAGTCGCGGACGACGACGCGGGCGACGTTGCCGGAGACGGTGACTGAGCAGAACTTCGACAGGTCGTCGACGGTCGCTTCGACACCGCGCGTCGGGCTGACGATCATGTCCAGCGCGGTCTTCTCGTCCTCCTGGTCGAGCGGCCCCATCGGGTCGAACGACGCGCCGCCGATCACCCACCAGGTCAGCCTGGCGTTCTGGCCGGGCAGGCTCGCATGGTGGTTGGTGTCGCTGAGCAGAACGGTCAGCGACGACATGAAGGTCAGTCCACAGGTGACGCAGATCGGCGTGTTGCCGAGGAACTTGGTCAGCTCGTAGCCGTGCACCGCTTCGTTGACGCTGACCAGCGACGCTCCCTGCGTGGCGCCGGGCAGCAGCCGCTGCGGGATCTGCTGCGGGATGGTCTTGAGCAGGTCGCGCACCTCGCCGCAGACGAGGCACCGGCCGGCCCGGCCGAGCCCTTTGCGGCCGGCGGCGACGGTCGCCCAGTAGCGTCGCGCGCTGTCGTGCTCGAAGGCGTACTCGTCTGCGACCCGGATGCCGACCATGTCGGCCCGGCCCCACTTGTCCGGCTGCTGCACCTTGTAGTGTTGGCGGCTGCGGTAGAAGGCAGCGACCGCCGGGCCGGGTCCGTCGGGTTCGGCTTCGGCCCAGTCGCGAATGAGTTCGACGAACGCGTCGTGCTGTTTGCCGATCCGGTCGGCTTTGCCGCCGTCAGCGACCCAGCCGAGCGCGTATTCGACGTTGTCGACGGCGAGGGTGGGGGCGATCCCGACGGTACGGGTGACGGCCGGCACGCTCCGTTCGATGCCGAATCGGGCACCGGCGGCGTCGCTGGCGGTGTCGGTCTGCCCCCGGTAGCCGCCGTCCCGGTCGATGTCGATGATCAGCCGTACGGGTTTGCGGCCATAGAAGGGCGGAAGCACGTCGTCGCTGGTGGCGGCGAATTCGACGAGGCGTTGCAGCAGCATCAGGCGGCTCCGCCAGTGGGCGGTAGCGCCATTTCCATGCCGCGTGGCGGGACGTGCAGGACGCCTTCGGCGACGCGGGCGGCGAACCATTCCATCCGGGGTTGGTTTTTGCCGTCGCGGTGGATGGTGTGCAGCATGATGCCGACTTCTTCGTTGACGCTGGTGTCGCGCGGGGTGTCGTCGGGCCAGCTGAAGTCGGCGCTGAATTCGCGCGTACCGAGGTAGGGCTGTTGGAAGCAGGCTCCTCGGCGGACCCGGCGGCGCAGCTGGTCGCGGTAGGCGGCGGCGGGTTTGTCGGCGTGTACCGCCGGCACCAGGTGGGCGTGGATGCGGTAGGCGACGTCGCGCAGGCAGACGGCGTTGCGCTGGTCGCGGTGGGCGACGGTGTCGACTCGGCGCTTGCCGCGGATGGCGTCGGCGAGCGGGGCGACGTCGGTGGTTTCGTTACGGCGGATGGTGAACTGTTTGATGGGTTTGAGCACTTCAATGGCGACGATCTCGTAGCGGATCTCCGGTTTCCAGTAGATCGCTTCGAGGACACCGACGGCCGCCGTGGGGGTCATCACCGGGTACGTGACCCGTTCGACTTTCAGCTCGGGGCGGGAGAACAGGGCGGCGTCGCCGCTGACCTGGACGGCGATCGGCAGGTCTCCGTCGGCGCTGCGGCGCAAGGCCAGCCCGTTGACGACTTCCGTGGTCACAGGATGAAGTCCTCCAGTTTCGGGTCGAAGATCATGCCGGTGTACGGGTCGTAGTCGCCGCGCCATTCGACGAGCGCGCCGACTCGGACGTCCGAGCCGAGGATCGGCTGCATCAGGGCCCGCACACCGGCGTCGCGCTGGGGCACGCCCGGGTGGACGGTAGTGGTGTAGGGCTGCAGCCGGCGCAGGTCACGCATGTCGGGTACGGGTGCGGTGCGTACCCGGTGGACGAGTTCTTCGACGTCGGCGCGCTCGTCGGGCGTACCGGCGCCTTGTGGGGTGACCACCGAGATGCTGTCGGCGCTGATGATGCGGAAGGCGCGCTTGCGGTCGCGGTGTCCGCTGTCGTCGAGCGGCCCGTCGGCGACGGTCTCATACGCCCAGGCGGTCCGGGACCGCTGGATCTGCTGGCCGATGTGCTGCGGGTCGTTGAGGTTGAGCGTGCTGTAGATGGAGCGGTAGTAGGCGGCGAGTGCGTCAGGGTCATCGGGGTCGGCGCGGTCGGGTCCGAAGTGGGTGGTCGCGGCGCCGACGAGCCGCTTGTACGTCTCCGGAGCGCTGCCGTCGGCGGGTGCGAAGATGACGACGCGGCCGTGGTCGAGGCGGCCTTCCCGGTTGGCCCGGCCGGCGGCCTGCAGCAGCGAGTCGGCGGGGGCCATCGCCCGGTAGACGGTCGGGAAGTCGACGTCGACGCCGGCTTCGATGAGCTGGGTGGAGACCAGCAGGACCGGCTCGTCGTTCGTCAGCCGGTCACGGACGTCTTCGAGTACGCGCTGCCGGTGCGCCGGGCACATCCGGGTGGACAGGTGCCGGGCGTGGTCGAGGTCGCCGCCGTCGCGCCAGGTGTCGAAGACGGACTGGGCGTTGGCGGTGGTGTTGACGACGACCATCGCGGCGGGCGGCCGGCCAGCGGGGGCGGCGACGTCGTCGGCGGCCCGGTCGGCGATGTCGGCGAGGGTCGGGGCGGGGTCGAGCTGCCATTCGTAGCGGACCCGTTTGAGCTGGCTGGCGACGGCGGGCACGTCGGTCAGCACGTCGGTGCAGTCCACGCCGTTCAGGGTCGGCAGCGACCAGAACTCGGGCTGGGTGGCCGAGGAGAGCAGCACGGTGGTGCCGAAGTGCCGCACCAGCAGCCGCAGCCCGTCGAGGATCGGGACGAGCATGTCGTGCGGCAGGGCCTGCACCTCGTCGAGGACGATGACCGACCCGGCGAGCCGGTGCACCCGGCGCACCGCGGACGGCCGACGGCCGAACAGCGACTCGAAGAGGCGAACGAAGGTGGTCACGACGAACGGTGCGTCCCAGTTCTCGGCGGCGAGTCGGCCCCACCGTCCGGTGGCAGCGTCCTCGAAGTTGACCTGGCTGTGGTGTTCCAGGACGACCGGCTCGGCGCCGGGCTCATCGAGCATGCCACGGTAGACGGCGGCATTCTGCCCAGTGATGGTCAGAAACGGGACAGCGACGATGACGCGTCGTTGCTGGTTCTTCTCGGCGTGCCGCAGCGCGAACCCGGCGGCGCAGAGCGTCTTGCCGGCCCCGGTCGGCGCGGGCAGCCGGTAGATCCCCGGCGGCTGGTCGGCGAAGCTGACGCACTGGGCGTAGACCTGCTCGCGCAGGTCGTCCACCGGGGACGACTTGCCGGCGGCGAGCATGGTGGCTCGGCGCTGCTCCAGCATGGCAGTACGGCGCTGCTCGAACAGCTTGTACAGGTGGCCGAAGTCGGCGTCGGCGCGGACCCGGGGCGCGGCCAGGCCGTCGAAGTGCGCGCCGGTGTCGAGACCGTCGGCGTCGACCAGGGCGCTGTAGCACAGCCGCAGCGCCATCTCCCCCACGAGTTGGTCCTGCAGCCACGCGTCGGGAATGGTGTGCCGCAGGTCGGCTGGCAGATCGGGCAACAGTCGGGGCAGCTCGTCCTCAGCCGAGGTGACGTCCTGCGCCCGGCTGAATCCCTGCTTGAGCGCCTTCCCCAACGTGCTGGTGTCGATCAACCCGCCGTGATGGCCGAAGATCGCAGCCGAATAGCCGCCGAGCCCGCGCTCATGCGCGATCCGGGTCCCCAATGACTTGTGGTCGATGCCGACCGGCCGACCGGAGTCGGCGACCTTCGTCAGTTTATCCTGCCAGGCGCAGGACGCTTTCCCGACGTCATGGAGTGCGCTCAGCCAGTACGCCAACTCGCCGCCGCCGAACGGCGACGCGAATCGCCTGGCCAGCTCAGCGGTCCCCCGCAAATGATCTTCAAGTCGATGCCAGCGACCGCTGTTCCTACCCGGACTGTGCGCCCACAGCGACCGCTCCCCAGACATGAACAGATCTCTCACATTCCGCGCAAACAAAAAAGGACCGGTCTATGAAGCCACCACAGCAATCCACTGTCAAGACCAGGTTCCTGATTGAAGCAAACAACTGACGGGGCGGTGGAGGAGTGTCAGCCACTCACCCACCACACCCGACCGTTCAGTGGACTCGCTGCAGCCCATCGCGCTGTTTCGATCCTCGACATCCATGATGTCGCACCCGCGCCTCGGATCAGACGCCTCCGGGATGCGTCCCGCCATGGTGGCCGAACCGCCCGGCGGCAGTCAACTTCAGCGCCATGGGATGCTTGCGCGCTGCCAGGACTCACAGGTGGGCGGTGATCCTCGGCGGTGCCGCGATGGTCGGCTGTCGGCCTGTTCGTCGCACGCACCGAAGGCCCGGCGAGTGGCGTCATTGCCTTCATGATCGCCGTCGGACTGCTGTACGCGATCTTGTGACGGTAAGGCGATCGGCGGTGCGGGATGGATCTTCGTCGTTCCGTACCGCCGGCACCTGATCCGAGCGCCCCACCTGCGGTCGCTGACGTACCCCACCGACGTCCGGTACGGTGTTGCCGAATGTAATTCGGGGGCTACTCGCCGCCGATCATGAACTCGGTCGAAGCGAGGGATGCGAGTGCCGACGATGATGGACCGGCCGGTCGGTGTCATCGGTGCCGGCCGGGTCGGCACCGCTCTCGGACTGGCGCTGCTCCGCGCCGGATACGAGCTCGTCGGGGTCAACGCGAGGTCCGAGGCGTCCCGCCAGCGGGCAGCCGACGTCCTTCCTGACACCCCGCTGCGGGACGTACCCACGCTCGCCAAGAGCGCGGGCATACTCCTGCTATCCGTCACCGACGACGCTATCGGATCGGTCGCCGCCGAGTTGGCGGATGGCGGTCTGCTCCAGCCGGGGCAGATCGTGATGCATGTCAGCGGTGCGTGCGGTTTGGCGGTTCTCGCACCGGCGACCGAGGCCGGTGCCGTACCGATCGCCGTCCACCCGGCGATGACCTTTCCGGGCCTCCCGACCGATGCCGACAATCTGGCCGGTCTGGCGTACGCGGTCACCACCCGACCGCATGACCGGCCACTCGCCGAGGAACTGGTGCGCGACGTGGGGGGCGTTCCGGTGTGGATTGCCGACGAGGACCGTACCCTCTACCACGCCGCGCTGGTCCTCGGTGCGAACAACCTCATCACCCTGCTGGCCGCGGCGATGGAGGCATTGATGGCGGCCGGCGTGCCGGACCCCGGGTTCGTGCTGGCCCCGCTGGCGCGTACCTCGATGGAAAACGCCCTGCGGCACGGCGACCACGCGTTGACCGGGCCGGTACGCCGTGCGGACGTCGGAACGATCGAGGCTCACCTGCGGGCGCTGCGCGATCGTGCGCCCCACCTACTGCCGGCGTACCTCGATTTCGGACTCAACACCGCGCGTCGATCCCGGCGGGCCGCGCTGAACGAGGCGGGCCGGCTCGACGAGGTCATCGTGTTACTGGAAGCAAGATCGGCCGAGGCCCGCGACGACATCGACCGGTGAACGGCCCGCTGCGGTGGGCGGCACGATGAGACGTCGTCGTTGGAGCGTCCGCCCGGGGCGGCGGCTCGACCCGCAGCTGTCGGCATCCGGGATCGTCTGCGTCGTAGCGGCGATCGCAGCCGGCGGGGTGGAGATGCTCGGCGTCCGCATCCCGGTTGTCGACTCGCCGGTACGCCAGTTGCTGCTCGCGGGGTTGGGGCTCGCGCTCGTGGTGGCGTCGGCGTTCGTGACGACACGCGACATTGCAGCGGAGGAGATGACGATGGCGACCGACCGGGTACCGCTTCCGCCCAGCACCCCACGACCGAAGCTCACCCCTCGGTTCACCGGCCGGGCCGGGCTTCTCACTGAGATGCACGAGTCGCTGGTCGAGCAGCGACGGTTGGCCCTCGCTGGGCTCGGCGGAGTCGGCAAGACCCAACTCACCCTCGCGTACGTGGAGAACTACCGGTCCGAGTACCCGGTCGTCTGGTGGCTACGGGCGGAGAACCGTGTCACGCTCGACGACGACTTTCTCGGGCTGGCCGGCGCGCACGGATTGCCGGTCGATCCGGCGAGTCCGCAGCCCCAGCAGATCGACGTCATCCGGCACTGGTTGGCGGAGCGCGACAACTGGCTGCTGGTCTTCGACAACGCCGAAGCAGAGGAACTGGTCGACGACTACCTGCCGCAGCGGCGGTCCGGGCACGTCCTCGTGACCACGAGGAACCAGCACTGGCGCAACGCCGCCGTCATCATCGTGCCGCCGTGGAAGCGGTCGGAATCCGTCGCGTTTCTGGCGCCGCCGGCCGGCCAGCGCAACGACGCCGACGCGCTCGCCGCCTTCCTCGGCGATTTGCCGCTGGCCCTCGACCAGGCATCGTCTTACATGCAGGAGACCTCGACGTCGATCCGTGACTACCTGGATCTGCTGCGTTCACGCACCGCCGATGTACTGGCTCTCGGCTCGCTGTCCAACTATCCGCGCACGGTGGCGTCCACTTGGCTGACGGCAGTGGCGACGATCCGCAAAGAGTTGCCGATCGCGCAGGAGTTGCTGAGCCTCTGCGCTTTCCTGAGCCCGGAGGGTATCCCGCACACTATGCTGCGGTCGTGGTCGCCGGACCATCCACGCCGGCTGCGTCCCCTGCATGACGACCGGATCGTCTACAACCAGGCGGTCAGCATCCTCAGCCGGTACTCGCTGCTACAGGCGAGCCCGGACGGCCTGACCGTACACCGGCTGGTGCAGACGTTGGCCCGGCAGTCGCTGACTGCCGCTGACCGTCGGCGCTGCGCGGGCATCGCAGCAATCTATGCCGAACACGCGCTGCCGCTCGATGTCACGGCAGCTGATAACTGGCCGGTCTGTGACACTGTCGTCCCGCACGCGCTCACCGCCGCGAGACACGCCGCCGAGCACAACGTCGCGCTCCGCCAAGTGGTCTCGCTGTACGCCCGGGTCGGCGAGTATCTCCGGATCCAGGGGCAGTACGCGCAGGCCCTCGGCGTCTTGGGCGCGGCCATGGACATTCTGCGCCGGCCGCACGACTTCACCACTCCAGACCTGCCGGAGATCCTGACCCGCACCGGAATGGCGCTGCGGGCGAGCGGACGACTTCCGGAAGCGCTCGCCGCGCTCGAAGAAGCCATCCAGTTGGGAGAGACCAATCGCGGCCAGGATCATCCCCGGTTGGCGGTCGCCCTCAACGCCTCCGGTACGGTCCTGCGGGGTCTAGGTTCGCTCAGCAAGGCGCGGGACTACCACCTCCGGGCGCTGACGATCCTGGAGCACACGCTCGGTGGGGATCACCCCGCCTGCGCGACGACGCTGAACAACCTCGGCAACGTGGAACGGCAGGCCGGCGACGCCGATGGCGCAGTTCGCGCGCACGAGCGCGCTGTCGACATCCGGCGGGCCCATTTCGGGGTCAGCCACCCCGATGTCGCCACCTCGCTGAACAACCTGTCGAACGCGTACGCCGACGCGGGGAACTTCGCTGCTGCCCGCCGCTGCGCCGAACAGGCAGTCGAGATCGACACCGAGACTCTGGGCACCCGGCATCCTGCCCTGGCCGCCGACCTGATCAACCACGGTGTGATCCTGCACGAACTGGGCAGATCAGAGGAGGCAAGCCAGGTGCTGGAGCAGTCACTTGGCATCTACGATCAGGCGTTCGGCGCCGCCCACCCGGACGTTGCCGTGATCCTCAACGACCTCGCCGCCGTCCGCCAAGCGTTGGGCGAGCCGGAACAGGCAAAGGACCTGCTCGCTCGCGCGGCTTCCATCCTGGACACGGCGACCGACGTCGACCCCAACCTCGCAGCGGTGCTACACAACCTGAGCAGAGCAAGCGCAGCGGCCGGCGACAGCGCCGGCGCTGCGGACGCCCTCCGACGCAGTCAGATCATCCGAGCCAAGCCGGCGGTTGCCGGAGCCGGGGTGATCGGCGCGTCTTGGCTGCTGCGACTGGACAAGGATGTCGCCACCGCCGAGTTCGACCTGGAGTAGACCCGCCGGACGCCATGCTCTCGCCGGAACCAGCCGGCAGGATGAACCCCACGAGCTATGAGGAACTGCGTCGGCGGGTGGCTGATGAGGGCGGGGTCCTCGGTACGACTGCACAGGTGCTGCGGGACATCGAGGGCGCTGGGCGACTCGGCTCGACCGTACGTGCCGAGATCAGTCAGAAGCTTGAAGCGTACGGACTGCGGCATCTTCCGGCTGATCTGCCCCAATACCAGGAGCAGGAGGTGGTCGTGTACCTGACCTCTGGTCCTATCGCTGCCGTAGTCAACGCGATTCTCAACCCCAGCAGGAGCACGGCCAAGGTGCTGCGCCAGCTTGCCGACAACAACGCGCAGGAGACGCTGGACAAGATCCGCCAGCTCGTCGGTCCACCGTCCGAATAGTCGACGGACACGTCCGGCGTTGTGATCCTCGCCGGCCCCGAGACCCGGCGCAACCACCACATGCGACGTAGAGGCCATGACTGAAGCCTGGTTGCGATCCTCGCCGGATACAAGGTTCAGTGCAGTGTCCACACTAAGCAACGAGTTTGACGAGCGCTTGCGCGGGTCACCGGCGCTGGTCCGGGTGATGTCAGGTGAGTTCGAGGCCACCGTCGATGGTGAGGATCTGTCCGGTCAGCCAGGTGGCGACGGGGTCAGCCAGGCGGAGGACCCATGTGGCGACCTCGTCGGGCTCTCCCCGACGGCCAAGCGGGATCCGTCCGGCCTCGTCTTGCTTGATCTGGTCGAGCACCGGTTCGGGGAGGCCGGCGGCGGTCAGGGCCTCGCTTTCGGTGGGGCCGGGGGCCAGGGCGTTGACTCGGATTCCTGTGGCTGCTAGTTCCAGTGCCCAGCATCGGGTGAGCTGTTCCAGGGCGGCCTTGGAGGCGGCGTAGTGGGCGATGCCGGGTGCCGGGCGGTGCCCGTACGTGCTGGAAAGGTTGATGATCGACCCCTGGGTCTGCTGCAGGTGGGGCAGGGCCGCGCGAGCGAGCAGGCTGGGCGCGGTGACGTGAAGATCAAATAGGTTGGCGATGCCGTGCGTAGTTGCGTCGGCCAGCGGCATGATCGTCGTGGCACCGGCGTTGTTGACCAGGACGTCGACCCGATCCCATCGGTCAACGGCGGCGTCGATGACTGCCTGGGGTGCATGTGTGGCGCGGATATCGGCGGCAAGCACGGCGATGCGTGGGTGCTGCTGCGCGGTGATGTTCAGCGCGTCTTTACGGCGCCCGACGCCGAGGACGTGCGCGCCGGCCTCGGCGAATGCGATCGCGGTCGCACGACCGATTCCCGACCCCGCTCCGGTAACGATGACAACACGGTCCGCAAACGACCCACTGTCGTTGGGTTCCATCATCACAACACCTTTCGTTCGACGTTCGTAGAACATCGAACAAGGTACCATGTGGGGGTGAAGGAAACACGGCACCCGGATCCCGAGGAGATGGTTCTCACTGAGGTGATGGCGGCACTCAGTGACCCGATCCGGGTTGGGCTGGTCCGGTTGCTGTCCGACGGCCAGGAACAGGGCTGGGGAGCACTGCGGGTCCCGGTCTCCAAGTCGACGTTGAGCCACCACCTACGGGTGCTGCGGGACGCGGGGCTTACCCGTACCCGGCAGGAAGGCACTCGGTGTTACGTCGTCCTGCGCAGCGAGGACCTGCACACCCGGTTCCCCGGCCTCCTGGACGCCGTCCTGGCCGCTGCGGACAGTGAGGATGTAGGCAGCCAGGTAGGTCTAGCGACCGACGGCAGCCGAGTCAGGCAACCGCGCAGGTAGACCCTGACCAGGGCTCGGCGCGGTCAAGAGGCCAAGCGCAGGTCACGTCGATGAGTATCGCGTTGGACACGCTACGCCTCCGCGCACGATGACTCAACGCTAATGCGCGTAGTCGCGATCCTCGCCGGACCCGGAGGTCCGGCGCAGCGCAGCTGAGGATCATCAACCGTAGGTTGAAACCGCAGTTGTTGCGATCCTCGCCGGACCCGGAGGTCCGGCGCAGCCCGGCGCAGCCCAACAGTGGCAATCTACGGTAACGGCCTTGACGTCACCGTTGCGATCCTCGCCGGACCCGGAGGTCCGGCGCAGCGGCGTCCGCGACGGGCGGACTGAGGCAAGGTGAGCGAGGTTGCGATCCTCGCCGGACCCGGAGGTCCGGCGCAGCCGCATCAGGCGGCCCGCCGATCTGCGCCGTCGTCCGTGTTGCGATCCTCGCCGGACCCGGAGGTCCGGCGCAGCACTGCGCGCATACTGCCACGCGCCAGTCAACCCGATCGGTTGCGATCCTCGCCGGACCCGGAGGTCCGGCGCAGCAGCAACCAGGACCTGAGCGACAAGCAGCGGGCCGCGTTGGTTGCGATCCTCGCCGGACCCGGAGGTCCGGCGCAGCCAGCAGGTAGACGCAGTAGCCCAACGCCGACATGCCGGAGTTGCGATCCTCGCCGGACCCGGAGGTCCGGCGCAGCTCCCGCCGGACGCCACCGTTACCGCCGGATGTACTTGAGTTGCGATCCTCGCCGGACCCGGAGGTCCGGCGCAGCGACACCGGCACCGGAGGATTCGCGTTTGGATTCGATGTTGCGATCCTCGCCGGACCCGGAGGTCCGGCGCAGCGCCGACGGCCAAGGCGACGACGAGCACCAGGCCGACGTTGCGATCCTCGCCGGACCCGGAGGTCCGGCGCAGCGGCTCGCGAGCTGCGAGTATTCACCAATCACGATTGGCTTCGCGTTGCTCACGAGCAGTTTATGTCCCAATCGTAGGGGTTTGGCGGTTCGGAACCCCACGCTTGGAGCGTGGTCACCGGAGGTTCCTAGATCAACTTCAGACGCCAGACTGCACGTTTTGGTGGCGGCTGGCCGGGTACCGGCCAGCCGCCACCATTAGTCTCAGCGGGCGTCAGGCGTGGGCAGGTGGGTGGTGAAGGTGACCCATTGGGCGGGGGCGAAGGTCAGGACCGGGCCGGTCGTGTCCTTGCTGTCCCGTACGGCGATGACGTCGGGCAGGTTCGTCGCTACTTCGACACAGTTGCCGCCAGCGCCACTGCGGGTGCTCTTGCGCCAACGGGCGCCGGTCAGTCTGGTCACTGCTCTAATGCCTCCAATGCATCGCTGATCATCTGCGTCGAGGATTCCTCATCGAGCGCACGGCTGTCGAGGTGGTTCCAGACCATCTCGTAGGCCCGAAGCTCATCAGCCTTGTTGAGGTAGAGCGCCCCGGTGAGGGTGTCCACGTATGCGAGTGGCGGCTCAACGGGATCGGGGCTGAGTGGGGCATTCGGGAAGTTGAGTAGCGTGAAGGTCGCGGTCATGGCTCCGTGGACACCTGCCGAGTACGGCAGGATACGGATGGACACTGAGAACTGCCGGATGGCATCGATCAGTCGCCTCAGCTGATCCGCCATGACCTGACGACCACCGACCTCCCGCCGCAGCACTGCTTCGTTGAGAATCACTCGCAGGTGTGGTGGACGTGGTGCCCTGAGCAGGCTTTGCCGCTCCATCCGGACCGTGACTCGCCGTTCAATGTCTTCCTCTGTCACATAGCCGGTCAGTACCCGGTTCACCGCCTCGGCGTACTCCCGTGTCTGCAACAGACCGGGTATCAACTCGGACTCGTACTGCCGGATCATGGCGGCGCTGTCTTCGAGGGAGACGTAGAGGCCGAACCAGGCGGGTAGGGCCGATTCGGTGTAGTCGTGCCACCAGGCACGCCTCGGGGCGTCGCGGGTCTCCCTGGTCATGGTGAGCAGGCGGTGGCGGGTCTCCGGGGAGACCCGGTAGAGGGTACACATGGCGTCGACGTCGACGTCGCGGAAGCGGATCCGCGAGTCGCCGGCCTCGATGCGCCAGATGGTGGAGGAGCCGCGTTGCAGTGCTTGAGCTGCGGCGTCCTGGCTGATGCCGGCAGCCTCCCGCAACACGGTGAGCCAGCGGCCGATGTGTCGGCGGAGCAGGGTTGTGCCGATGGAGCCGGACAAATCGCTCGCCCCCTTCATCCTCTGTGGTGAGTGTAGTCACCAACGTGGTGGACAATCAACTGACGAGCGCCTTCATAATCGTGAAGGCGCTCGGCATGGAAATGACTGACCTCGACCAGGGGTTGCCCACGACGATAAGGGCGCATCGCGCCTTGTCTTATGCATGCGGTCCAACTTAGATAACTGATGCCGGTGCTGTCCATAGTCACCCGCCGCAGTCGGGAAACCCCCGTGACCGGCTGCGGCGGGCCCGGCGCATGCGCTCCTGCCCGCACGATTAATTGATCTTCGCTCGGGAGGAAATGGAATGTTCACCGCCCTCGCGTTCATTGCCGCCGGCTTTGTGCTCGGCATTCCGCCGGGTCTGCTGCTGTGCCGGCTGCGGCGGCGCTGGTGCCCGGCCTGCGGGCAGACGCTGCGCTGCCCCGACTGCGGCTCCCGGCAGTTCGTCACCTTCGACATCCGGCCGACGACCGGGCGGCGCTGGTCGCCCCGGGCGCGGTCGGCGCCCCGGGCCGCCGGCCGGTGACCGCCGAGCATGTGGCGGCGCGGCCGTCGTGGCGGTGCCGGGTGTGCCGGGCACCGTGGCCGTGTCAGCCGGCGAAGGCGCAACTTGTCGCCGCGTACGACCGGATCGGCCTGTGTATGTACGTGGCCGAGCGGTCCGCGGCGGCCGCCCTCGACCTGCCGGGGCTGACCCCGGCGGCGGCGTACGCCCGGTTCCTCGGCTGGGCGCGGGCCGTCACCCGTTCCGAACCCACTGGAGAGACCACGATGGAATCCGAGATGACCGTACGGGACGCCGACGTCACCGACATCGCCGAGCTGGCGGCGCTGCTCGCCGAGGCGTTCGTGACCAACCCGGTGGCCGGCTGGCTGATCGCCGACGTGTCCAACCGGTACACCACGTTCCTGCGGCTGTTCGACGTCGAGTTGACGCACGGGCTGACGCACGGCGTCGTGCACGTCGCCGGCAACCGGGAAGGGGTGGCCGTTTGGCAGCCGTACCCGATGCGGTTGGCGACGGTGACCGACCACGAGCGGGAGGTGCTCGGCGCGGCCGGCATCTACCGGCGGCGGGTCGCGCACCTGCGGGCGGTGCGTGACGAGCACCGGGCGGCGGCGTTGCGGCTGCCGGTCGGGCCGTCGGCCGGGCTGTCGGCGGGGCTGGCCGACGGGTCCGCACCGGAGCCGGTGGTCGGCCACGAGCTGGTGTACCTGGCGGCGGCGCCGTGGCTGCGCCGCCGCCGCATCGGCGCGGCGCTGCTCGACCATCATCAGCGCACGTTGGACGCCGCCGGGCTGGTCGGGCACACCGTCACCGACGAGGAGTACGCCCGTGACCTGCTGGCGGTGCGCGGTTGGCGCACGCCCGGCCCACGGCACCTCTCCCCCGGCGGGCCGCCGCTGTGGTCGATGCGCCGCGACCCCGGCACCCGACCGACCCCGCCTACAGCGGGGTACGGACGATGAAGGTGGCGTAGGACGCGTTGGCGCCTCTGCCGATCTCGGAGAGTTTCAGGTATCTGCCGTCGTGGTGCAGGTAGCGGTCCGGGTAGTTGTAGGAGCGCAGTGAGGTGTGCTGCCCGGTCAGTCCGGTGACCGGGCAGAAGGTGGCGTCGGCCCGGAACAGGGCGCTGCCGTCGACCCGGTGCAGGTAGAAGCGGAAGTTCTTGTGGCGCAGGTAGTAGCCGGGGAAGTTGACCGCCTCCAGGGAGATGCAGCTCGACTTGGCCAGTCCTCGGCGGACCACGAACGCCGCGTCGGCCTTGCTGCGCTGGTCGACGATGTCGACGCGGCCGTCGAAGTTGCGGTGCCGCACCCGGCGGCCGGGCAGGTTGACCGGCTCCAGCCCGAACGTGCCGCCGACGGTCAGGGTGAGGTAGGCGGGTGCGGTCGGCTTCGGGTCCGGTGCCGGCTCGGTGGTCGGCGGCGGTGCTGCCGGCGTCGACTCGCCGATCGGGTCCGGGGCGGGAGCAGCGCGGGCGGGGTCGCCGACCGGGCCGACCCGGTCGGCGTCGTCGGCGTCGTAGGTTGGCTCAACGGCCGACGGTACGGTGTTCGGGCTGCGGGGAAGGGTTCCGGTGGCTGCGCCACTCGGGACACCCGCGACGAACTCGCCCCGGATCGGCTTCTGCTGGTTGCCCCGGTTGGTGGCCACAGTCACGATGATGACGGCGGCGGTAAGGACCGCCACGGCGCCGATAGCGGCACGGCGGGGCGGTGTCGTCGAGCGGTCGGCATGCTTGGCGGGCGTGGCGGACAGGGCGCGGGTACCGCGCGCTCCGCCGCGCCGGCCCGACCCGGCGGCAGTCGGGCCGCCTGCGGCCGTGCCGGCGACCACTGTGCTGTCGGTGACCTCGCCGTCGATCGTCGTGGGGCTCGACCAGCTGACCTGGCTAAGCCGGGCGGTGGCCAGCGAGAGCGGGCTGTCCGCCGGCGGTCGGGGCCAGCGCGGGGCGGAACCGAGCCGGCGGGGCAGGTCATCGGGTGTCGGCTGGCCCTCGGCCGACGTGAGCCAGCGCTCGACGGGCAACGGATCCTGCTGAATGTCCTCGTCGGACATCGATATCCCACCTCCGGCTGACAGCCTGTCCGGGTCCGATCACTGCGTCGCGGCGCATACATTCTCATTTCGCCCGCATGGTGCGCCAGTACCCGGAGCCACCGAGTTGTCTCACTTCGGCAAAGCACCGCACCCCAACCACGACAGCCGTCACCCTTGGTGGTCGTTATTTGACACGCGGTTGCGGCCGGTTGAGCTTCCTGCCGTCGGCGGCCGGCCAGACCCTCCCGGAAACCTCACTCGATATGACTGAATGTAGGCATTGACGCCGACGGCGCAGCTTTTCAAGACAGCTCTTCGGGGCGCCTGAACCATCGAGGTCTAGTGAGTCCACTGTCGACCCAGCCCCACACGGAGAGGAACTCGATGAGTCCCGACCGAAACGGATCGGCGACCCCGACCAGCACCACCCCCACGGTTTCACAAACCACAGCGTCAGCGCTCTCGGCGGACTGCCCAACCAGGGTCCGAAGAGCACCAGCGCCGTCGGCGCGTACCGAGTTGGCGACGGTGCTGCCCGGGCGGGGCGACTTCGACGAGGCGATCGCGTTGCAGCGCGACCGCACGGGCTGAGCCCGGCCGGCCGGCTCGACGTCGAGCCGGCCGGCCGGGCTGTCTGTCAGCCGGTGGCGTCGCCGGTCAGCTGGCTGGGCGTTGCCGGACCCGTCGGCGCAGCAGCCAGCCGACGACCAGCAGCACAAGCAGTCCCCCGCCGCCGACGGCGGCCCCGGGCAGCAGCAGCCCACTGCCCCGGTCGTCCGACCCGGCGGCGGATGTGTCGGCCGTACCGCCGTCGGTGTCGGTGCCGTCGACGGAGCCGGCTTGTTCCGGTTCCGCTGCGGTGCCCGGTGCCGGCAGCACCGCGCGGGCGCAGTCGGCCGGGTCGGCGCTGTCGCTCCCGCCGTTGACGACCTCGAAGTAGAACTTGCCGCTGATCTCGTGTCCGTCAGCCGACGTCGCCTCGTACGCGAGCGTGTGTACGCCGGTGGTCAGCGGGTCGACGGTGGCGCACAGGGTCTTCGCGTTGACCACGACCGCCTCCCCCACCGCCACAGCGGTGTCGTCGGGGCCGGTGACGGTGATCTGCCGTTCGCCGGTGCCGGACAGCGGGCCGAATGTCAACGCGATGGTCTCCACACCGGGGGCGACCTCGTCGCCCGGCCCGGGGGCGGCGGAGATCAGCTCGGTGTGCGCCCACGCGGGAGCGGCGAACGCGACCGCCGCCACCCCCGCGCAGGCCAGGACCGCGGCGTGACTCAGAAGTCGGCGCATACCAGGCGGTTGTCCATGGCTTCCATCGGGTGGATGACCACCGACTTGGCGGCGTCGCCGACCTGCTGCTCGTTGGTGACGGTCGCGGTGCCGGTGCCGTCGGTGGCGGCGGTGAAGCCGAGGTGGACCTCGTTGGGCGGGGTTTCCGGGCCGCTCTCGTCGAACTTGAAGTGCGGTCCGCCGTTGTCGGCGGCGCACTCCTGGGCGTGCAGGTGGCCCATGTACTCCGCACCGGGCTCCAGCCCGGTCAACTTCACCGTGACCGTCGTGCCGTCCTCGGTCTGCGCCAGCCAGGCGGTCCCGGCGGCGTCGTCGGTGCCCGGTGGCCGGGTGTCGAGTAGGGCGAACGTGGCCTCCACGGCACCGTCGATCTGATCGGCCGGCGTGGCGGACGGGTCATTCATCATCATCCCGTCCATCCCGTCCATCCCGTCCGTCCCGTCCATCCCGTCGGACATCGCGGAGGCCGACGCCGACGGCTCCGTGGACGTGTCGGCGGCGTCGGTGGAGCCGGACGAGTCGTCGCCGCAGCCGGCGAGGACGCCGACCGACGCGAAGCCGACAACCGCGACAGCGGTACGCCAGCGGTCCGATCCGTTGATGTTCACGTGTCGTGTTCTCCCTGTTCGGATACAAAGGGTGGGCCGGCTACCGGGGCCACCCGGTTGCCGGCGCTTGTCTCCCCGTTCGGGGTCTTCCGATAGTTGAGTCGGACGTGGCAGCGCGGAAGTTCCCACGGGTTCGACCCCGTGACGTAGCTGCTGCTAACGGCGGTCGGCGGACGAGTTCTGGTCACCGACGCCGGGGGTGGTCTCGACCGCAGCGGGGTCGGACAGGTTGACCCGCTGCAGCGGGGCCGCCGGGTGCGACGTACCGCTGTCGTGGCCGCCGACCTCGGCGCGGACCCGGGGCCGCGACTGCGGATGCTGTTCCTGCACCCAGGCGACCAGCTGTTCCCTGACGAGGCACCGCAGGTCCCACAACGCCGACGAGTTTGCCGCCGACACAAGCGCGCGGGTCCGGATGTTGCCGTCGGTCGCCCCGGTCACCTGCAGCCCGCAGACCCGGCCGTCCCACAGCGCCGCCGCCGCCTCCGACTCGACGATGCGGCGCAGTTCCTGACGCATCGACTCGACCGGCAGGCTCCAGTCGACGTCGATCTCGGCGGTGCCGAGCACCGACGCGGCGGTACGCGTCCAGTTCTGGAACGGGGTGGTGGTGAAGTAGTTCGACGGCAGGATCAACCGGCGTTCGTCCCAGATCTTCACCACCACGTAGCCGAGGGTCATCTCCTCGATGCGGCCCCACTCGCCCTCGACGACGACCACGTCGTCGAGGCGCAACGCGTCACCGAAGGCGAGCTGCAGGCCGGCGAAGATGTTGCCGAGGGTGCTCTGTGCGGCAAGCGCGGCGACCACGCCGACCAGGCCGGCGGAGGCGAGCACACTAGCCCCGGCGGCGCGGGCCGCCGGGAAGGTGACCAGCATCGCCCCGACGGTGAGCACGCCGACGACGGCGAACGCGACCCGACGGATCACGGTGATCTGGGTGTGCGCGCGGCGGGCAGCGAGGTTGTCGTTGACATCGATCGGGAAGCGGCGCAGGGCGGTGTCGGCGGCCAGTCCGAGCAGGGTGGCGACCAGCCAGCCGCCGGTGGCGATGGTGGCCAGCAGGATGGCGTGCTGCACCGGCTCATGCCAGCCGTTGGTGGTGGCGATCGGGATGGTGAACCGGGCGGCGAGCAGCGCGGCGATGATCGCCGTCGGCAAAAAGGCGCGCCGGGAGATGTCGGTGAGCAGCGCGGAGCGGCGGCCCGCGAAGCGGAGGATACGGTAGGCGACGGCGACGGCGAGTGCTGCACCAGCCGCCGCTCCGACCACGATCGCGGCGCTGACCAGGGCGTCGGACACGTCCGACATCTCCTTTCCCATCGGTTTCGTCGGCAGCGGCCAGCTAACCACATCCACCCACGCCCGTCTCGGACCGGTCGACGTCGCGCAGCGTCACCAACGGGGCGGACCAGCCCCGTAGACCGGCCAGGAACGGCACGGACCGGGCCAGCACCACCCCGACCAGACCGTCCCGACTCGCCGGCTGGTCGTACCGGGCGCCCAACTCGGCGGCGAGCCGCGACTGCAGCCGCCGCAGCATCTGGTCGGCGTCGTCGAAGGGTGCGCTGGCCCGGGCGGCGGCCCCCTGTTCGGCGTCGGCGTCGGCGTGGTTAGCGTCCAGGACCGTGTCGTCGAGGTAGCGACGGGCGATCGTGTCCTGAATTCGCAACAGGGCGTACGCCAGCTCCTCAGCCCGTGGCCCGAGACCGCGCCAGGTGGCGCAGCGGGCGATGAGCAGCGCGGCGACCGTCGCCTCGATGACATGTTCCAGGGCCGGCTCGAGGTCGTAGTCCGGCCGCCGCGGCCGGTAGGTGAGCGCCACCAGTGGGTACCGGCGGACGGTGTCGTCGATCGCGCGCAGGTCGGCAGCCCAGTCCGCGCAGCGCTGGCGGGTGGCGTCAACCCCTTCGGTGGTCAGGCTGCGCACGGTCAGCCCGACGCCGTCGCTGCCGCCTACCTGGTCGTGCACGGCGAGCGCGAACCGGTTCCGCACTGTCAACCCGGTGATCA
The DNA here is from genome assembly GCF_048060315.1 of Micromonospora sp. LOL_013. Classification (NCBI taxonomy): domain Bacteria; kingdom Bacillati; phylum Actinomycetota; class Actinomycetes; order Micromonosporales; family Micromonosporaceae; genus Micromonospora; species Micromonospora sp. LOL_013. The sequence goes on along the minus strand of NZ_JBHMIQ010000055.1, from coordinate 7,376 downwards.
GTTCGATCAGGTACGTCGCCAGCGCGGCGAACAACGCGAAGCCGAGCGCCGCGACGCACACCGCGAGCAGCTTCTGCGCCGGAGTGTCCGGGGTGAGGTCGCCGTAGCCGAGCACCGTGAGGGTGCCGGCGGAAAAGTACAGGGCGTCGGCGAAACCGGTCGGGCCGTAGCCGGCGACCCGGTGGTAGCCGTCCAGGTGCGGCCACACCAGCAGGGCGACCCCGAACACCAGCGGCACGATCCAGGCCAGGAAGGTGCCGGTCACCAGCAGCGGCCCGGCCCAGACCAGCAACGTCCGCTCAGGCCGCCGGCGACGATTGGCGGCAAACGACGACAGCCGCCACACCGAACGCCGGACCGCGCCGGCGACCGGACCCTCCGCATCCGGATGCAGGATCGTCAACCAGACGTCGACCACCACCACGGCGATCAACGCGCCACCCGGTACCGCCCACAGCCACATCATGGGCGCAGGTATACCCCGTTTACCGGCTGGTCGACTGCACCACCTCGAACTCGAGCAGGCTCGCGCCGGTCGCCACCGGCGGGCGGGGTCGTTCGCCGTCCCCGGTGGCGTGGGCCTGCCGAGCCGGGCCGGCCGCCCACGCCTGATAGGCCTCCTCACTCTCCCACCGGGTGTAGACGAAGTAACGGCCCTCCCCCGCGACCGGGCGCAGCAGCTCGAACGCCAGGAAACCGGGCGCGTTCTCCACCGCCCCCTGGCGGGCGGCGAACCGTCGCTCCAGCTCGTCGCCGGCGCCGTCAGGGACCTCGATCGCGTTGATCTTCACGACTGCCATGTGGACAGCCTAGTCGGGGGCGGGTGCGCTCAGCCCTGGTTGGCCCAGTCGCCGAGCGACCAGTCCCGCACCTCGGGCATGTCCTCCAGGTGCTCCACCACGTACGCCTCGTGCTTGGCGAGCTGCTGCTCGCACCAGGCCTTCAGATCGGCGGCACCGCGCGGCAGCCGCCGGGCGTTGTTGATCGCGTCCATCACCAGGTGGTAGCGCGACGCCCGGTTACGGACCGTCATGTCGAACGGGGTGGTGGTGGTGCCCTCCTCGATGAAGCCCCGCACCCGGAACCGGTCGGCGTCCGGCCGGCCGTGCACCAGCTGATGGATGGCCCCCGGGTAGCCGTGGAAGGCGAACACCACGTCGACCGAGTCGGTGAACAGCTCGGAGAACATCGTCTCGCTCATGCCGTGCGGGTGGTCCTTCTGCCGGGGCAGCCGCATCAGGTTGACCACATTGACCACCCGGACCTTCATGCCGGGCAGCCGTTCCCGCAGGATCTGCGCGGCGGCGACCGTCTCCATGGTGACCACGTCACCGGCGCAGGCCAGCACGATGTCCGGCTCCGAGCTACCGTCGTCGGTGCCGGCCCACTCCCAGATGTCCGCACCCTTGGCGCAGTGCTCGACCGCCTGGTCCATGGTCAGCCACTGCAGCTGCGGCTGCTTGTCGATGACGACCAGGTTCACGTACGACCTGGACCGCAGGCAGTGGTCGGCGACCGACAGCAGGCAGTTGGCGTCCGGCGGCAGGTAGACCCGCGACACGGTGCCCCGCTGGTTGAGCACCACCTGGATCAGCCCGGGACCCTGGTGGGAGAAGCCGTTGTGGTCGTTACGCCAGGCCGTCGAGGTCAGCAGGATGTTCAGGCTCGGTACCTTGGCCCGCCACGGCAGGTGCGCCGCCTCCTGCAACCACTTGCCGTGCTGCACCGTCTGCGACGCGCTGACCATGGCGAACGCCTCGTAGGTGGCGAACATGCCGTACCGGCCGGTCAGGTTGTAGCCCTCCAGCCAGCCGTGGCAGTTGTGCTCGGACAGCACCTCCATCACTCGGCCGTTACGGCTGATCGCCGTGTCCGACGGGTACACCTGCTCCATGAAGCCGCGGTCGGAGACCTCGAAGACGGCGCCGAGCCGGTTGCTGTTGGTCTCGTCGGGGCAGAACAGCCGGAACCGGTCCGGGTTGCGGGTGTAGATGTCACGCATCAGCTCGCCGAGTTTGCGGGTCGACTCGGCGCGCAGCTGCGCCGGCTGCGGCACGTCGACCGCGTACTCGCGGAAGTCGGGCATGTCCAGGTCACGGGTCAACAGGCCGCCGTTGGCGTGCGGACTGGCACTCATCCGCAGGTCGCCGTCGGGGTTGACGCCGGTCACCGTCGCGGTCGGCGCGCCGTCGGCGTCGAACAGCTCCTCCGGACGGTACGAGCGCAGCCAGGTCTCCAGGATCGCCAGGTGGTCGGCGTTGTCCCGGACACCGGACAGCGGCACCTGGTGCGACCGCCAGGTGCCGGTGACGGTGATCCCGTCGACCTGCTCCGGGCCGGTCCAGCCCTTCGGCGACCGCAGGATGATCAGCGGCCAGCGGGGGCGGGAGCCGTCCCAGTCGCCGCAGCGGGCGGCCTCCTGGATCTGGCGGATCTTGCCCCAGGCGTCGGCGAGGGCGGCGGCGAACCGCAAGTGCATCCCGGGCAGGTCGTCGCCTTCGACCTCGATGACCTCGTACCCGTGGCCTTCCAGCAGCGAACGAACCTCGGCGCGGTCCTTGCGGCCCAGCACCGTCGGCCCGGCGATCTTCGCGCCGTTGAGGTGCAGGATCGGCAGTACGGCGCCGTCGTGGGCGGGGTTGATGAACGACACGCCCTTCCAGGAGCCTTCCAGCGGGCCGGTCTCCGCCTCGCCGTCACCGACGACGGCGATGGCCAGCAGGTCCGGGTTGTCCATCACCGCGCCGAACGCGTGCACCAGGACGTAGCCCAGCTCACCGCCCTCGTGGATGGAACCGGGAGTGGTGACCGAGACGTGGCTGGGGATGCCGCCGGGGCTGGAGAACTGCCGGAACAGCCGCAGCATGCCGGGCTCGTCCCGGGTGACGTCCGGATAGATCTCGGTGTAGGTGCCCTCCAGGTAGCCGGCGGCGACCAGCGCCGGACCGCCGTGGCCCGGGCCGGTGAGGTAGATGGTCTGCTGCCCGGTGTGCCGGATCAGCCGGGACACGTGGGCGTAGATCAACGAAAGGCCGGGGCTGGTCCCCCAGTGGCCCAGCAGCCGCGGTTTGATGTGCTCGGGGGCGAGCGGCTCGCGCAGCAGCGGGTTGCCCCGCAGGTAGATCTGCCCGACGGTCAGGTAGTTGGCGGCCCGCCACCAGGCGTCCAACTGCGCCAGCTCGGCGTCATCGGGCGCGGCGAGCACCCGCAGCAGCCCGTCGTCCGCGCCGGCGCGGCCGGCCCCGGTCGGGGTGCGCTGATCGGTCACGGCAGTCACGAGCGGATTCCTCCTCATCAGGGGGTACGTCCACGACTGATCGTAGAGGGGCCGCTGCGGTTTTTCGCGGCTCCAGTGCCTGTCAGGCAGGGGCACAACGGCCCTTGACATGCCCTGACATGCCCCAGGCCGGGCCGTTGCTGGCCACCGCCGGCGGCCACGGTGAGCTGGAAGGCGGCAGTCAGTCGATCGACGCACGGCAGTGTGATTTGTGCGTCCACAGCCAACTCCACCGGGCCTGCGGTGCCCGACACTCTTCTTGACAGGAGAGTTCTCGAGTAGGAAGTGATCTGCAGTGCGTACCCTCTACGACACCGGGTCGGTCCATCCGCTGGACCGCTACGAGTACTACCGAGCGGAAGCGACGGCCGAGGTGGCGCCGGTGGAAATTCGTGGCCGATCGTCGCTGTCCCTCACCGCCGCGATGCGGATCGCCCAGGTCGGCCGATATGAGATCGAGACGACCAGCTGGCGGTCCGACATCGAAGGCGTGGCCCTCCGGACGCAACGGCTGATCCGGGCCAGTGATCCGGAGTCCTACCGGATCTGCGTCCTCGTCAGCGGGGAGCTCCGGGTCGAGCAGAACGGTAACCAGGCGCGGAGCCTGGCTACTGCTCGGTGTAACGATCTGCCGACTCGCGGACGCCCCGCTCGACGCGGTGACCGCAGTGGCAGGCACCATCCAGGTGCTCCTCTCCGGTTAGTCGCCGTGCCGGCCGGCAACGCCCGTCAGCACGGTTGTGCATGATCCACTCCGTTCGTGTACAGTCTTGCCCCGTGCGGCCCTCAGCCGCCGGCCCCACGGTGTCGACGTCCGGCTGTCGACCTACCGGATGGGGGCGGTAGAGTGGTCCGGGCAGGTCCGGGTGGCGGAATGGCAGACGCGCTAGCTTGAGGTGCTAGTGCCCGTATAGGGCGTGGGGGTTCAAGTCCCCCCTCGGACACATACAGTTACCCCACAGTAATCAGCGTCAGGCTTAGCCTCGACGCTGATTTTGTTTTGGCCGGGGTTGTAGGTGAGGGCGAGTCGTAGCTCGCGGTAGACGTTGCTCTTGTCCCTGCTGTCGGCGTCCCGCAGCGTGTTGCGGATGTCATCGAAGCTGCCGACGAGGCGCCGGATGTCGTCCTCGGTAAGGCGACGGGGTGGGCCTGACCCGGTTTGACGGACATCCCAGCTCAGAGGGGCTGTGTGCTCCTCGGGAGGATGTTCATCATGGAAGGCATGGGCAAGAAACCACGCCGGCCGCGCAGAGCGTTCACGCCGGAGTTCAAGGCGGAGATCGTCGAGGTGTGCCGGCGGGGTGACCGATCGGTGGCGCAGGTCGCGAGGGACTTCGACCTGACCGAGACCGCGGTCCGTGAGTGGGTCAGGCAGGCCGACATCGACGCCGGCACCCGCGGCGACGGGTTGACCAGCGACGAACGCGACGAGTTGGCGCGGCTGCGGCGGGAGAACCGCCGGCTCCGCGAGGACGTCGACATCCTCAAACGGGCCACGGCTTTCTTCGTGAGGGAGACCCGGTGAACGTGTACCCGTTCATCGAGGCGGAGAAAGCGCGGCCCGGCGGGAACGTGAAGCGTTCCTGTGAGCTGCTGGAGGTCTCCCGGTCCGCCTACTACCAGCACCGTGCCGGGCCGTCGCGGCGGGAACGCGACGACGTCGACCTTGCCGCCCGCATCGCGGAGATCCACGCCGACTCGGCCGGCACCTACGGCGCACCCCGGGTCCGCGCCGAACTCGCCGCCCAGGGGCGGCGGCACTCCGGCAAGCGGGTCGCCCGGCTGATGCGGGACGCCGGGTTGTGTGGGCGGATGCCGAAGCGGTGGCGGACCACGACCGTGCCCGACCCGGGTGCGGCGTTGTCGGCGGACCTGATCCGCCGGGACTTCGACGTCGCCGCAGGCCGGGTCGACACCCGCTGGTGCGGCGACATCACCTACATCCACACGTGGGAGGGCTGGCTGAACCTCGCCACCGTCATCGACATCGCGTCACGCCGGGTTGTGGGCTGGGCGACCGCCGACCACCTGCGGACCGATCTGCCCGCTCAGGCGTTGTCCAACGCGATCGCCGTCCGACGCCCGACCGGGCCGGTGATCTTCCACAGCGACAGGGGTTGCCCAGTACACGAGTGCGCAGTACGCCCGGCTCGCCGACCGCAACGGGGTGCGGTTGTCGGTCGGTGGGCGGGGTCAGTGCTGGGACAACGCCGTCCGCGGAGACGTTCTTCGCCACGATCAAGACCGAACTGCTCGATCGGAGGGCGTGGCCGACCCGGGCCGCCGCCCGTGCGGCGATCTTCGAGTGGATCGAGGGGTGGTACAACACCCGCCGCCATCATTCCACCTTGGACTATATGAGTCCGGCCGAGTATGAGGCGACGGCCTATTCCCGCAGGCCAGCGAGCAGGGTAGCGTGAGATCAATCTACCGACCCTGTCCGTCAAACCGGGTCAACCCCACGCGGCCCGACATCCGGCGAAGCCGTTCCGGCTCTGGCCGCCCGCCCGCCTGCGTGACGAACTGCGCGATCGAGGCGGCTGCCCACCCGAGGCGCTCGCCGATCCGGAGCTGCTGGCGCACGCGGCCGACCTGCTCGGACTGCACCTGCACCTGGCCGACACGTATGTGGCGCCCAAACCGGTCGACACTGGCGTCTCTTCTCACGTCTGGTTCGGTCGCGACGACCCCTATCTTGACACCGCGCAGGCCAGCCAGTGGGCGCGGAACATCACCCGACCGGTGCTGCGGAGCTTCAGAGGCGGGCACTTCTACCTGTTGCAGCGTGCCGAACCGGCCGGCGCGCTGCGCGAGCTGGTGACCGATCTGGTCGAACAGGAGTCGGCGTAGCCAGCCGGAGCCGGCTGCGGCTGACGCCATTGCGGTAGGATGTGACAACGTTCCGGACGGCTCGCCGCCGTGACGCGACGCCGGTGCGGGTAGGGCGACATCGAAAGGGGCCGGTGTGTCAGCGAATCTAGACCTCTCCAGAGGGCGGCTGTCAGCGGCGTTCGACGCTAACCTGTCGTCGTCGTTCACCGAGTTCGTAACCCGGGTGGCGCCCGATCTGCTGCCGGGTCGGCGTCCGCTGCCGGCTGCCGTGCCAGATCGCATGGTGCCGCACGCCACCACGATCGTGGCCCTGGTCACCGCAGAGGGTGTGCTGATGGCCGGTGACCGGCGTTCGACCATGGGCAACCTGATCGCGAGCCGCGAGATCGAGAAGGTCTATCCCGCCGACGCGTATTCGCTGATCGGTTTCGCCGGCACCGCCGGCATCGGCATCGAGCTGATTCGGCTGTTCCAGGTCGAGCTGGAGCACTACGAGAAGATCGAGTACACGCTGCTTTCGGTGGACGGCAAGGCGAACCGGCTCGCCTCGATGGTACGCAACAATCTCGGTGCCGCACTGCAAGGGCTGGCGGCGATTCCGCTGTTCGCTGGCTTCGACCTGGACGCGCCGTCGCCAGCGCAGGCCGGCCGGATCTTCAGCTTCGATGTAGCCGGCTCGCTGTCAGAGGAGCGGCAGTACGACGGGATCGGTTCCGGCTCGTTGTTTGCCAAGTCGTCGTTGAAGAAGCGCTACCGGCCAGGGCTCACCACGCTGGAGGCAGCAGCGATCGCGGTCGAGGCGTTGTACGACGCGGCCGAGGACGACACCGCGACCGGCGGCCCGGACCTGCTCCGTAAGATCTATCCGGTGGTGATGGCCGTGACCGCCGAGGGCAGCCGTCGGCTCACCGACGCTGAGCTCGCGCCGATGGCCGACGAACTGGTCGCCCGACGCCGGGAGAACCCGGGCAAGTAAGCCGCGCTGGCCGGCCGCGTCGCTCTGGGCGCTAGTGCCCTGCGCCGGAAATTCGCCTACAGAATCGAGCGAGTGACTCGAGGATCTCTTCTGCGGTCTTGGTCCAGGTGAACGGTCTCGGGTTGGTGTTCCAGTCGGCGATCCAGGAACGGATGTCGGCTTCCAGGGCTTGGACGCTCTTGCGGACGCCGCGCCGGATGTTCCGTTCGGTGAGGTGGCCGAACCAGCGTTCGTCGGGTAGCCCCGGCGCATTGCTGCGCCGGGGCCCCCTCAGAACCGGCCATGCCCGCT
>NZ_JBHMIQ010000054.1:0-35129 GCF_048060315.1 Micromonospora sp. LOL_013 | reverse complement strand
GGGCCACCTCGTGCCGCAGCGAGTCGCCGATCGCCTCCAACGCGTGCTTGGTGGCCTGGTAATAGCCCCGACCTGGCGTCGCGAACAGCCCGAAGATCGACGACATCAGCACCACCCGGCCACCGCCCTGCTCCCGCATCCCAGGCAGGACCATCTGGGTGAGCCGGCAGAGACCGAAGACGTTCGTCTCGAACTGGGCGCGCACCTCGTCCATCGGGGTCTCCCCGATGGTGCCGTTGAGGCTGTACGCCGCGTTGTTGATCAACGTACCGACTGCGCCGTGCTCGTCGGTGATCCGTTTGACCGCGGCGGCCATCGACTCCTCGTCGGTGACGTCGAGATGCATCACGGTGATGCCCTCGGCGGCCAGATCGGCCAGCGCGTCGACGTTGCGGCCGGTGGCGTAGACCGGCCAGCCGGCCCGGTGCAGGCGCAGTGCGGCCGCCCGGCCCGAGCCGGATGACATGCCGGTGCCTGACGACGCACCGGTCAGCAGGATCGCGCGGGATTGTGTCACGACCGGACTCCTTCCCGACCGGAGGTCACTCGTCGCCCTGTCGGGCGATCCGGCTGCGGTCGGTCGACGTACCCAACCCGGTCGCGTCGACCAGCCGGTTGATGAAGGCGAACAGGCTGGCGCAGAAGACCGCCTCGAGCATCTCGGCGTCGCTCCAACCGGCGGCAGCGGCCCGTTCCCAGTCGGCGTCGGTGATCTTGTACGCGCCGGTGCTGACCTTTTCGACCAGCTTCATCAGCGGCCGGGTCCGCTCGTCGACCGGCAACTCCTCCGCGGTCGAGGCAGTCGAGACGGCTTCGACCAGCTCCTCGCTGCCGCCGAACTCGCTGAGGAACCAGCTGTGCGTGCCCACACAGTACGGGCAGCCGTTCAGTTTGGACGTCCAGGCCGAAATCAACTCTTTGAGGTCGCGGGGCAGGGTATCGCCCTTGAAGATTCCCCCGTAGCCAGCGACAACTACCTCGAGCAGCCGGGGATTGGTCGAGGTGAGCCGGAACATGTCCGGCACGAACGGCAGCCCGGTGACCGCCTTGATCTGCTCGTAGAGTTCGGCGGTGCGGCCTTCGGCATGCTCCTCGTCAATCAGCAGGACCCGGATTCCCGGCTGCTTTGTCGTCGTTTCCATTGAGTGTTCTCCTCAGTGGGTGAGCGGGTGCCGGGCCTGCCCGTGCGTCAACTCTCCACACCAGACCCGAACCGGGGACGACACCTGCCGTGCCAGCCGTGACGGTGGCGCACGGCGGAGCAGGGCAGCGCCTGTGGCAACGGTCGACAGGCATTTTGGTCGCCTCATGATGGCACGTGTGGCAGGGCGCCGTGCTCTCCCAGATTGCCTAGTCGGGGCACCTTTTTGAAGACCGGCGAAAGAGGAGCGCGATCTCCGATAGCTCTGGCTACGTGGCAGTATCAACCGATAGCCTGTCACCAATCAATTGGAACGGATGAGGTCATGATGCCGGGAAGTCTGATGCGTCCGGTGCTGAGCAGCCTGGGGCTGACTCAGATTCGCTACGTCTCCGCAGTGCGGCGAGGAAGGGCGAGTGGTCTCGTATCTCAGGTGTACCGACAGATGGAAGGCGACTTCGGGGTGCTCGCGCCGCCGGTGGCCCTGCACGCTGCGGCGCCCGAGATGCTCGCCGCGGCGTGGTTGGTGCTGCGCGAGACGTTGATCGTGCCCGGGCTGGCGTCCCGGGCGGCCAAGGAGGCGGTGGCCACCGCCGTTTCGGCCAGTAACGCCTGCCCGTACTGCGCGATGATCCACAACAGTGCGCTCACCGTGCTGGGTCCGCGCCGGCTCGACCAGCTCGCGACGGATGACCCGGAACTGGACGTCGTCGTCGAGTGGGTGATGTCGGTGGATAATCCCGGCAAGCCGGTCAATCCCCAGATTCCGGCCGAGCAGTTCGCCGACCTGGCCGGTGTGGCGGTGCTGTTGCACTACCTCAACCGGATGGTGAACGTGTTCCTCCGTGACATACCGCTACCGCCCGGGGTGCCGGAGTTCACGCTGCCGCCGGTGCTTTGGATACTCGGTCGGCAGATGGCCGCGGCTGCCCGGCAGGCGCACCTACCCGGTGCCGCCCTCGGGCTGTTGCCCGCCGCCGATTTGCCCGCCGACCTGTCCTGGGCGGCCGGCAACGACACTGTGGCCCAGGCGTACGCGCGGGCCTGCGCCGCGATCGACGACGCCGGCGCCCGCGCGCTGCCGGCGAACATCCGCGCCCTGGTGTCGGACAACCTTGCCCGATGGCACGGCGGGCCACGCGGGATCAGCCGGGTCTGGGTCGAGGAGCTGATCGCTCCGTTGCCCGCCGGCCAGCGGCCCTTGGCCCGGTTGGCGCTGCTGGTCGCCTTCGCCTCCTACCAGGTGGACCCTGCCGTCATTGAGCGCTGCCGACAGGTCGGCGCCAGCGACCGTACGTTGGTCGAACTCTCCTCATGGGCGGCGATGGCGGCGGCCCGCCGGGTGGGCAATTTGCTCCCGATGCGGGGGTAGGCGACATTCCGTTCGGACAGAAAGGGCATCGCCCAGTAATGCGGGTACCCGCTACGGATGGTGATCGACGCTCGGCCATTGATAGAGCAAGAACATCGAAATCTGGCCGCACTTATTGTCCTCGATTCATGGTAGGGTCTTAAGTCATCCAGACCGGTCAGGGCCTAGATGGTGGAGCGTTGTTCGACACTTCCTGCCTCCCGTGAGCCGTCGCGCAGCCAAGCAGCGTGTTGGTGATTACCCTCAGTGCATCACTGCCGTCAGCCGCAGTCAGGGTGGTGGTGGCACGGTGGTGCGTCTGAACTGGGGCAACAGGTTTGTGTCGATGCTCCCGGAATCCGTAATGGGTGACCAGCGCGCGAGCGCACTGTTCGAGAGGCGACCTCGTCGTCTACAGCCGAATGGAGTTGATCCGCAGTGCCTAACGCCGTCGAACGGGCTATTGCCATCATGTGGGACCGCTACCACGAGCCGCTCTCACTCGACGCTATGGCCGATTCTGCCTTTCTGAGTCGTTTCTACTTTTCTAGATTGTTTCGGTCCAAGACGGGCACGTCGCCCGGTCGCTTCCTGACAGCGATCCGGCTGTACAAGGCGAAACACCTGCTGCTGGAGACCGACATGAGCGTCACCGACATCGCCTACGCCGTCGGCTACAACAGTCTGGGCACCTTCATCAGCCGGTTCACCCGCAGCGTCGGCATCTCACCGGCACGCTACCGGTGGCTCGCCGAGCACGGCATCCCACAGCTGTCCCAGCCCCGGTCGGCCGGCAGCCGGCGAGCTGCCACGATCAGCGGAAAGGTCGTGCTGCCGCCGATCGACGTCCCAGTCAAGGTCTACGTCGGAGTGTTCGACAGCCCGATCGTGCAGGGGCTGCCCGCCGCCTGCGACATCCTCGAGGCGTCCGGCAACTACCTGCTCACCGACGTCCCGGAAGGCGAATGGTACCTGAGGGCAGCCGCGATCGCGCTGGACGACATTACCGCCCGCCCGTCGACCCGACGTCCGCTCGCGGTCGGCGCGCACGAGCCGCTGTCGGTGACGGTCGGCACCGATCTCACCGTCGACCTGGAGTTGCACGCCACCGGCGTCTTCGACCTACCCATCCTGATCGCACTGCCCGAGCTCGACGGGCACGTGACCGGTTCTCGTGGCCGTCGGTCCCGTAGCCGTGACGAACGGCGCGTCGCCGGTCGGACCCGGGTGGTCGGCGCGATCCGATCTTGACTTCCTCCCCGCCCTAAAGGACTCCGTTGGGGAACGGCCAAGACATGATGTACCGCCTGTCAGCCGGCGAGGTCGAGTTGGGTGAGGTGACTGGTTCTGGTGCGGCCGAGGGCCGTGTCGGTGAGCCATGCGTCGATGCGGATGACGTTGACGGCAGTCGCGGCGAGGAGGTGACCGAGGTGGTACCTGAACGCCCGCTTCACGGTTTCGGACACAGTCGACAGTTCAGCGATTCGGTCGTGAGTCGTGGGGTTGGTGTGCGGTGGACGCCGATCCGCCTCGGCGGCGGATCGACTTTCCCTGTCCTGCTCCGCAGGGGTTCCGTTTCCTCCCCGGCCGCAACGCCGGAGTATCCACGGAAGGACTCTGATGACCCGAGGGCCTGCGGTTGCCCGGCCGGCGGCACATGCTGCCGGCCGGGCAACCGAGCGGTGTAGCTCAGCGTCGTCTTCCACAGGTGCTTCGGATACGTGTTGCCGCAGGTGCATCAAGAGGCACCTGCGGCAGCAAGCTCAATCGCGTAGCGCCGACCAGATGAGGTGACACCGCCCTCACGGGGGTACGCACCAGGACCCGGGCGAGGCAACAATCCCTGCGTCAGTGACGCTGGTCGCTGCCGTCAGCGGCCGGGGACGACGAACGGTCCCCAGGTGAACGCCGTGATCCACGGTGCCGGGTCGGCGTTCCAGCGCAGCGCGCGGATCCGATCCTCGGTCAGCCGGCCGGACATCGCCTGGTAGACGTCGTGCCAGGAGCCGGCGACGGTGGCGGCCGGCGCACCATCGCCGACCGGCCACTGGCCGAGGTCGGTCTCGACCCGCAGGGCCGGCAGGCCACGGTTGCGGGTCGACAGCGAAAGTCCTTTCGCCAGGATGCCCATCGCCACCGGCAGCGCCGGGTGCTCCGGCGCCGGCGGATCCATCCCGAGCGCCTGACGCAGATCCAGCTCATGGGTGAACGCGTCCATCACGAGGATGCCCCGCCGGACGGAGAACGGCTCGCCGAGGAACTGCTCGACCGGCCCGCTCAACCGCGTCCAGTCGTCGAGAAGCTCGCCGATCCCGCCAGCCGGCAGCGGTGCGGTCGCGCGGTCCGCCGGCAGCAGCGAGAACTGGACGCCGGCCGCCGGTCCGCCGCCGGTGCCTTCCGCCGCCGCCTCGCCCGAGGTGATCCGCTCATGCACCCGGGCACAGACCTGGACCAGGTGGCTGGCCAGGTCCGCGATGTTCCAGTCCGGACAGCCGGGTACGGCTGCGGCCAGGTCCGGCGAACCGGCGGTGAGTAGCTCGGCAACGTTCCGGCGGACCTGCCGGTACCCGGCCGCAGCCGGTCCGGCCGGGGTCGGCCCGGCGGGATCCGGCCCGGCGCCCGAGACACCCGACTCGGCGCGGACGGAGTCGCTTACGGACATGGTTGCCTCCCTGGTACGGCCGTGTCGCCACGGCGGATCACTGTCGGTCGGGCAATGGCCGTCCGGCCGGGTCGGTCGACGCCCGCCCGGCCTGCCCGGCGGAGAGCCGCCCGGTCCGGTGCAGCCAACGCACCGTGTCGGCGACCGTCCGGTCGAACGGGCGGGCGGGCGGTCCGATCAACGGCGCGTCCTGCGGAGGGTGGGCCGCGCAGGCGCAGACGTAGCAGGCTCCGTACTCGGCCGGGATATGCCACGGCCAGACCCGTTGCACCAGGTCGGTGAGCCGGGCGAACGGCAACATCGCCCGAGCCGGCAGAAACACCGTCGGCAGCCGTCGCCCGGTCACCGCGCGGACGGTGGCCACGTAGTCGCGGGTGCTGACATACCGTCCCGGCCCGAAGTGCCGGTCCAGGCCGTCGCTCGGCGCGGTGAGCAGCGCCGCGTGCAGGGCGGCGGTGTCGCGGACGTCGCCGGCCGGGAAACCGCCGGTCGGCCAGACCGGCATCATGCCGCGCAGCACGTACCGCAGCCGGGCGGTCTGGTCGCCGATCTTCGGGTCGTCCGGACCGAGCAGCGCCGGCGGGTAACTGATCACCACCGGCGCGCCCTGCTCCTGGTGCCGGCGGGCGATCCGTTCCGCCGCCGCCTTGCTGGCCAGGTAGGGCTCGCTGGCGACGCCGACCGGTGAGCGCGGGCCGAGCAGCGAACTCGGGCCGCGCGTAGCGCTCGGGCCGAGCGGCGAGCTGGCCGCCGGCAGCAACGCGCCCACCGTGGACACGTACACCGTACGGGCCACCCCCAGGTCACGCGCCGCCGCCAGCACCAGCTCGGTGCCGCGTACGTTGGTCCGCCGGGTAGCGGCGTGCCGCCGGCTGTCGAACGAGTAGATCGAGGCGGCGTGCACCACCGCGTCGGTGCCCCGGACCGCCCGGTCGACCGCGTCCGGGTCGGTGACGTCACCGACCACCACGTCGACCGCCGTGTCGGGCACCCCCAGTGGCGCAACCGCCCGGGCCACCCCGGCCGCCTCGCGGGCCAGCACCCGGACCCGGTGGCCGGCGGCGACCGTCGCCGCGACCGTGTGCGCGCCGACGAATCCGGTGCCGCCGGTGACCAGGACCAACATCGTCCCCTCCATTTGGAATCCACCCATGCGCCACGGCCGGATATCGTGCGCCGACCGGGCCGATAGCGGCGCCTGAGCAAAACAAATCTCCCGCACCGGCGTGGAGTGCCAGTACAGGTCGTCGCTCGGTGTGTCGTACGACGATTTCGTTGGTGTCTGTCCGGTCCGATCGTGCCCCTTCGAGTGGCGGTGGTCTTCTCTCATAGTGCCGTTGTTGACGCTATCTATCCGCAGGTCACAGGGCAATCGGGGAGTGGCGGCCACACGGTCACACCGGGACGATCAATGATGATGCTTGTCTGATCTGGATGAATGGGAGCGATAGGTGACCGGAATCATCCGAGGACTCCGGCAACGAGTCCTGACCCCTGACATTTCGCAGACCCGGGTATCCGTTCGCGGCTTCCACGACAAAGGGCCGGAAGTAGTTGAGGTCCTGGAATCCGTCGGTGCCGCGTTCCTCGCCGGGCTCTCCTCGGCCGCCGGCGCCCGGCGGGTCACCGACGTCGACACCGACCTCGCTCCGCTGCCGACCCGCTTCCAGGGGTTCGCCTACGAGGGCGCGGCGATGGGCTTCGCCCTGGTCGACGCGATCACTCCGGGGAAACCCCGACGCAGCGCCCAGTTCCTCGCCGGGACCGGTGACCGGCATGTCTACATGGCGTACGTCGGCATCGGCTGGGCGATGGCCCGGCTGCCCCGGTTCCTCTGGGGCCGGGCCAGCGCCGCCGCCACCGACCCGTTGCTGCGCTGGCTGGTGCTCGACGGGTACGGCTTCCACCAGGCGTACTTCCACACCGCCGAGTACGTCGTCAACCGGCGGACGGTACGCGGCTTCCCCTGGCCGCCGGAAGGCCCGACGTGGTACGCCGACCGCGTCGTCGACCAGGGCATCGGCCGGGCCATCTGGTTCGTCGCCGGTTCCGACCCGGCGCGCGCTGCGGACCTGATCGACGCGTTCCCGGCCACCCGGCACCAGGACCTGTACAGCGGTGCCGGCCTGGCCGCGACTTACGCCGGTGGCGCCACCGAGGAGGAACTCGCCCTCTTCCTGCGCCGCTCCGGTGACCATGCCCCGTTCGTCGCCCAGGCCAGCGCGTTCGCGGCCCAGGCCCGGATCCGTGCCGGGCTGCTGACGCCGCACACCGAGCTGGCTACCGAGGTGTTCTGCCGCACCGGCGCGGCCGAGGCGGCCAAGATCACCGACGAGGAGATCCCGCCCGTCACGGCGGAGTCCGACCTGCCGGCGTACGAGGCCTGGCGGTGTGCGATCGCCGCACGGTTCCGCGCTGACGTCGGGGCGCAGCCGTGACCGCGCTCGCCGACCAGCCCAGCCGGCTGCGTCCCCCTGGGCCGTCACCCTGGTCGGCACCGGCCCTGCTGGCCCGGATGGCCCGCAACCGGCTGGACGTGATGCGGTCGGTGTCGGCCCGCTACGGCGACGCCGTCCGGCTGCCGCTGGGGCCGAAGACGCTGTACTTCTTCAACCACCCCGACCACGCCAAGCACGTGCTTGCCGAGAACCCGGGCAATTACCACAAGGGGATCGGGCTGGTCCACGCCCGCCGTACCCTCGGCGACGGCCTGTTGACCAGCGAAGGCGAGCTGTGGCGCAAGCAGCGCAAGACGATTCAGCCGGTGTTCCAGGCCCGGCGCATCGCCCGACAGGCCGGCGCGATCGCCGAGGAGGCGGTCGGGCTGGCCGACCGGCTGCACACCATGGTCGGCCGCGACGAACCGGTCGACATCCGGCACGAGATGACCGACCTGACCCTCGGGGTGCTGGGGCGGACGCTGCTCGACACCGACCTGAGTGAGTTCGGCGGCATCGGCGACGCGTTCGAAGCCGTCCAGGACCAGGCCATCTTTGAGATGATGTCGCTGGGCGCGGTGCCGACCTGGGTGCCGTTGCGCCGGCAGCGGCGGTTCCGTCGCGCCCGCGCCGAGTTGCAGGACGTCGTCGACCAGCTGGTCGCCCGGCGACGGGCAGCCGGTGGGATTGCCGAACGCGACGACGTGGTGTCCCGGTTGATCGGATCGACCAGCGAGGAGGCCGACCCGCGGGTCGGCCGGCAGCGGATGCGCGACGAGCTGGTGACCCTGCTGCTGGCCGGCCACGAGACCACCGCCAGCACGCTGACCTGGGCCTTTCATCTGCTCGACCGGCATCATGACGTCTGGGAGCGGGTGCACGCCGAGGCGGTCGAGGTGCTCGGCGACCGGACGCCGGTCTACGAGGATCTGCACGCGCTGCGGTATACCGCGATGGTCGTCGACGAGGTGATGCGGCTCTACCCGCCGGTCTGGCTGCTACCCCGGATCGCCCAGGGCGACGACGTCGTCGGCGGCTACCACGTGCCGGCCGGCGCGGACCTGGTGCTCTGCCCGTACACCCTGCACCGGCATCCGGAGTTCTGGCCGCATCCGGACCGGTTCGACCCGGACCGGTTCGATCCCGACCGCGGCACCGACCGGCCCCGGTACGCGTATATTCCGTTCGGCGCCGGCCCGCGGTTCTGCGTCGGCAACAACCTGGGGCTGATGGAGGCGGTCTTCGTGATCGCTTGCGTGGCGCGCCGGCTGCGGTTGTCGGTGCAGCCCGGCTACCGGTTGGTCCCCGAACCGATGCTGACCCTGCGGGTCCGGGGCGGCCTGCCGATGCGGGTCCACGAAGCCTGACCGGCCGCCCATCTGACGCAGCCGGCGCTCGCACCTGCGAGCGCCGGCTGCGTCGTGTCCGGCGGTCGACCGCGGCGCCGTTGAGGTTGACAGGGGCCGAGCCGAGCACCCATGAAAGGACCGGGCGGTCCCGCTGCGCGCGGGACCGCCCGGTCGGGTGGCGGGTCGGATCAGCCTCGGTCGGCGACCTCGACGAAACGGCCACCGTGGAACAACAGCGCGTCGCGGCTATCGCCGCGGCCGGTGCCCAGCACCGAGCCGAGGAAGATGGAGTGGTCGCCACCGTCGTAGACGGCGGCCAGCTTGCACTCCACCCAGGCCAGGCTGCCGGAGATGATCGGGGCGCTGGTGTGCCGCCCCGCCCAGTGGTCGACTGTCTCGAACTCCCGTTCGTCCCGCGGTCGGGACGAGCTGGCGAAGTAGCGGGCCAGCCCTTCCTGGTCGGAGCCCAGGATCGACACCGCGAAGGTGCCCTGGGCCAGGATCGTGGCGTGCAGGACAGCGGTGCGCTTGACACACACCAGCACCAACGCCGGGTCCAGCGACACCGAGGTGAACGCGTTCGCGGTCATCCCGTGTGGCAGGTCGGTCCCGGACGTCACCAGGGTGACGCCGGTGGCGAACATGCCCATGACGGTCCGTAGCTCGGCGTGGTCGCCCCTGTCCGTACCGTTGGAACCGGCCGGCACGGTGCCCGGCGCGGTCTGCTTGTCAGTAGCCACGGTCAGCCCTCCCTGACGTCTTCGAGCACCCGGCGCTGCCCGTTGCCGTTGCCGCCGCTGACGGCGTAGTGCGACAGCGCGATCCGCAACGGGTCCGGCACCCGGGCCGGGCGGGTGCCGGTGTTCGGTCCGCGCATGCACGCGATCCGCTGCCGGCCGCGGGCGACCAGTTCCTCGAAGCCGTCCCGCAGCCGGACGTAGTCGAACGCGAAGCCGATCTGGGTCTGGGTCAGGTCCTCCAACCGCATCCGGATCGACAGCTCGTCGAAGGCGCTGATCTCGGCGAAGAACTCACACTCGCACTTGAGGGTGAACAGCTTGAGATCGTCGCGGATGTCGGCCAGCACCTCCGGCGCGCGGTCCCGCAGGAACATCTCCCGGCACCGGCCCTGCCAGCGCAGATAATTGACGTAGTAGACGTTGCCCACCAGGTTGGTTTCCTCGAAACCCACCAGGTGCCGGTACTCGTAGTAGGACTCCATGACTCACCTGCCTCCGTCGGCGGACATCGCGAAGACCACTGGGTCGTCGACGCCCTGCAGCGCGGTGGTGAACGTGGCGATCCGGGTGGTCCCGGACCGCAGCGCCACCCAGCCGGCCGGTGCGCTCGGCTCGGCTGCCAAGTCGACCCGCGCGTGGCCGTTTTTGCGCAGACACTCGATCGCGCCCCACACCCGGGTCGCCGACACGGACAACTCCTCGCCGTGCTCCCTGGCGACCAGCCTGGCCAGCGCCAGGTTCTCCGCGCCGAGCAGATCGGCCCACTCCTCGTCGGTGCGGCCGGCGGCCACCTCGACGTCGCAGCCGACCGCCGCCGGGCCGGTGACCGCCAAGGTCACCCCGGCGCCGTGCGACGCCGAGATCTGCGGCCCGCCGGTGACCTCCGGTTTTCCGTCCGGCCGGTAGCGCACCTGCGTGTCGCCGCCCAGCGCCCAGCTGACCGCCTTGCGGGTCTGCTCCCGCCGGTCGGCCACCTCGGTCGCCTGCGGGTCGTCCGGGCGGACCACCACCCGTAGGTCGGTCGGCAGGAACGCGCCGACCCGTCGCTCCAGGTAGGGACCGACCAGTGCCGGGAGCCACGGACCGGAACCGTCCAGTTTGCGTACGGCGTGCAGCCGCAACCCCACCCACCGCTCGACGAGGTTGCCGTCCGGGTCACAGACGTCCACGTCGTACAGGTAGGTGTCGCCCTCCCGGGATCGCTCCAGCGCGTGGATGGTGACGGCGTCCAGGGTGGCGGCGACCTTCGCGTCGGCCAGGTGCAGCCGTTCGATCGCCCCCGGCAGCAGCGTGGCGTCCGGTACGCAGCACTGCAGGGCGTGCATCACCGTGTCCCGGGTGCCGGGGTCGCCGAGCACCAGCTCACCCGGCCGGAACCGGGCGAACCACGGCGCCACCGACCGGTTCGACACCCGCGCCACGCAGCTGGTGGCGGCCAGATCCAGGTAGCCCTGCAGCCGCTGGAAGCGCGACCCCTGGAACAGCACCGGCCCGTACAACTCGTTGGCCGGGTCGATGGGCAGCAGCTCGGTGTCCCCGGTCGCCGGCCGTACCTCGGGACGGGCCGGCAGGTCGTAGCGCAGCCTGGCCCGGAAATGGTCGGCCGTGAACCCGGTGTCGCTGCTGCGGACCACCGCGTCGACGGCACCGTCCGGCGCGGCGAGCACCGCGATCCGGATGGTGTTGCTGCCGTCGGGCGGTACCACGATCGGCCGGAGCAGTTCGACGTTCTCCAGCACCGGCGTCTCGATCCGCCCGGTCAGCGCCCGCGCCGCCTGGGCCATCGCCTCCATGCCGAGCACCGCCGGCAGCAGCAGGTCACCGTCGAGCAGGTGGTCCGGCAGGTAGAGGTCGTCGTCGGCGGTCAGGTCGGCGTCGACGATCAGCTCAACGCCCGGGTAGTGCACCTGCGGCCGGTCGACGAAGCGCAGCAGCGGCAGCTCCCGCCGCTCCATGGTGACCGTCGGCAGCCCGTCGGAGCGGCTCATCACCACCATCGCCTGCGGCGCGGACGGGCTGGCCAGCACCTCCTTGAGGATCGCGATGCCGTCCTCGACCGGGATCGGGGAGATGCCGTCGCGGGTCAGCGACTCCAGCACCCCGAGCCGTTCACCCATACCGGCGCCCGACCACACCGACCACTCCAGGGCGAGGCAGCGGATGTGCGGGTGATCCTCGCCGACCTTGCGGGTCAGGTCGGTCATCCAGTCGTTGGCGGTGGCGTAGTGCGCCTCGCCGCGCAGCCCGGCCCGACCGATGATGCTGCCGAAGGTGATCAGCAGCCGCAGCGCCTGCGGGTCGGTAGCGGCGAGCACCGCGTCCAGGCCGTCGATCTTTGGAGCCAGGGTACGGCGGAACGCGGCCTCGTCGAGCGCGGCCAACGGCGTCGGCTCGTTGCGCCCGGCGCCGTGCAGCACCCCGGTGACCTGACCGAGCGCCTGCTCGACGGCGTTCACCGCAGCCTTCACCTGGTCCAGCGCGGTGATGTCGGCGCGGGCGTAGTGGAACCGGACGCCCGCGGCCCGCAACCGGTCCAGGTTGGCGGCCAGTTCCGCGTCGTCGGCCGGGTCGGAGCGGCCGAGCAGGCCGACCGCGGTGCCGGTGTCCCGGCCCAGCGCCAAGGCGCACTCGGCGGTGATGCCCTTGCCGCCGCCGGTGACCAGCAGTACGTCGTCCGGGCCGATCCCGGCCCCGCCGTTGGGCGGCAGCTGGATCGGACGCAGCACCGGCTCGTACCGCTCACCGCCAGCGCCGTAGTGCACCTCGCTGAACCCGGTCGTCGCACCGACGTCGGCGACGATCCGGCGCACCACGTCGTCCCGGGCCGCCGGATCGTCGTCGTCCGTCGGGTGCTCCGGCAACGGCAGCAGCACTACGGTGGTGGCGATCTCCGGATGCTCCTGGTGCAGCGTCTTGGCCAGACCAGCGGCGGACCGCCGGTCACCGACCGCGACGAACCGGACCGGCCCACCGGCGGACAGCGCCGCGCGGGCGGCCCGCAGCAGCACCGGGACGTGCTCCGGCTGACCGTCGCGGGGCAGACAGAGCAGCACCCCGTCGCCCACTCCGGCCGTCCGTAGCGCCGCCGTCAGCGGCTCGGCGAACGGATTGTGGCCAGCGGTGAAGACCTGCCAGTCACCGTCGACACCTGACCCGGCGGACGGGGCAGGCGAGGTCGGCACCAGGTCCACGGCGAACGCCCGGACCCAGGGGGCCACTCCGGCGACGACCGGCTCCGCGTCGTCGTCGGCCGGTGCGGCACCGGCGGCGTCGTCGAGGATCTGCGCGATCTCGGCCACCGTCGCGGTGGCGTAGCTGGAGGTCAGCGTCGGCGCCGGTACGTCGAGCTCGCGGGCCGCCTGGTTGACGATCTGGCCCACGGTGATCGAGCTCAGATGCAGCTCGTCGAGGGGCCGGCTGTCCGGGCGTACCGCCTCCAGCGGCAGCTCGGCCCGTTCGGCGGCGAGCCGACGGAGCACCTCGAGACTGTCCGCACTGGAGCGCACCGCCGCCTGGTCCCGGGAGCCGTTCGCGGATCCCGGGGCGTGATCGGTCGGCTGGGCTCCGGCCTGCCGGGCGACGGCGAAGTCGCCGGCCGGGGCCGACTCGGCCGGGCTGGCGAGGAAGCGCAGCGGCCGACCGGGTTCCAGCGGCCGGGTGAACCGGTCCTGAAACAACGCATCGTGGTCGATCGCAGCGCCCAGCGCGTACGCGGCCCCGACGGCGTTGAGCAGCCCGGACAGCGACAGGCTGTCGGTCTCCAGCGAGATCGTCGGCACGTCCGGGGCGATTTCGCCGGCCAGGCCCCGCAGGATCCGGCCCGGGCCGACCTCCAGCAGCAGGTCACTGGTTTCGGCCAGCCGGCCCACCGCCTGGGTGAACCGCACCGGGTCGAGCACCTGCCGACGCAGCAGGTCGACGACGTCGGTGTCGGCCGGCAGCGGCTCACCGGTGACGGTGGAGACCATCGACCTGGCCAGCGGGGTGAACGACTGACCGGCCAGGTGGCCACCGAACGCCACCGCGGCCGGGGCGACCGCCTCGGAGTGGAAGGCGTGTGACACGGCGATCCGGGTCCAGAACAGGCCCTGCCGTTCGGCTCGGGCACCGACCTGCTCGACTGCGACGACCGGGCCGGAGACCACGGTCTGCTGCGGACTGTTGTAGCCGGCGATCACCACCGCCGTACCGGACAGCAGCGGCTGCACCACCTCGGGTGCCGCGGAGATGCTGGCCATGGTGCCGTCACCGGCGCTGGCGTCGGCCATGATCCGGCCCCGGGCGGCGGCCGTGGCCAGCAGCGTCGGCTCGTCCATCGCCCCGGCCCAGTGCAGCGCGGTCAGCTCACCGAGGCTGTGCCCGGCGGCACCGGTAGCCTCGATGCCCACCATGGACAGCACCCGCAGACCGGCGACCGATCCGGTGACGATCCGTGGCTGGGCGACCGCCGTGGCCACCAGGTCGGTGCCGGCCGGCGGTTGGTAGGTCCGGTACAGCGCGTCGACGTCGGCGAACCGGCGACGCAGTGCGCCACCGTCGGCCCGCCGGCCGGCACCCTGCCCGGGGAACAGGTACCCGATGCGCGGGTTACCGCCGGCGGCGCCGAGGAACACGCCGTCGGTGGCGTCGATCACCGTACGTTCGCCGGCGGCGACCGCCTCGGCCAGCCGGCTGAGCCGGGCGGCGGCCTGCTCCGGGGAGCCGGCGACCACCGCGGCCCGGACCGGCTGGCCGGCCAGCTGCCCGGCCAGTGCGGCGGCCAGGTCGCCGAGCTCGGCGTAGGACAGCCGGGCCACCCACGGGGCCAGCCCGGCGAGCCGTTCGCCGAGCTCCTGCGGGGTCCGGGCGTCGAACAGCAGCAGTTCGGTGTCCTGCCGGGACCGGACCAGCGCCGTGGTCGCCGTGCCGACCCGGGTCCGCCGGCTGGTCTCGACGGACTCCACCACCACGTGGGCGTTGATGCCGCCGAAGCCCATCGAGGAGACCGCGGCCCGGATCGGCTTGTCCGCCGGCCACAGCTCGGCGCTGTCCGGCACCCGTAGCGCGGGCTGCTCGACGTCAAGTTCCGGGTGGGTCTCGACGTGCCCGGTGGCCGGCGGGATCACCTGCTGGCGGACCGCCAGGATCGCCTTGAGCAGGCCGGCCACCCCGGCGGCGGCCTTGGTGTGGCCGAAGTTGCCCTTGACCGTACTGATCGCGGCCGGCTCGGCCTCCGGCGCCGCCTCCCGGCGGGCCTCGGTGAACGCGCGCAGCTCGGTGGCGTCGCCGACGGCGGTCCCGGTGCCGTGCCCCTCCAGGTAGGCGACCGTGTCGATGCCGAAGCCGGCCCGCTGGTACGCCCGCCGGATGGCCAGCCGGTGGCCGCTGGCCTCCGGCCGGGTGATGCCGCCCTTGCCGTCGGAGGAGTAGCCCCAGCCGGCGATGACCGCGTGCCGACGCAGGCCCCGGGCGATGGCGTCCTCGTCGCGCATCAGCACCAGCATGCCGCAGCCCTCACCGGGCCAGAAGCCGTTGGAGTTACGGTCGTACACCCGCATCTCGGCGGTGGCCAGCGCGCCGGTCTTGGCGAACCCGATCACCTCGAACGGGTCGATGCTCAGGTCCACCCCGCCGGCGACCGCCGCGTCCAGTTCGCCGTTGCTCAGCGCGTTGCAGGCGGTGGCCACCGACAGCAGCGACGACGAGCAGGCACCGTCGACGGTGTACCCGCCGCCCTTGAAGTCGAAGTGGTTGCAGATCCGCCCGGCGATGGTGTTGGCCAGTCCACCGGCGAGGGTGTCCTCGTCGATCGGTGGGAACGGTGCCTTGTAGCGCGGCTCCAGGTCGTCCAGGAAGGCGGTCACCGCGGTGTCGTCCCAGCCCTGCTCGCGCAGGGCCGCGCCGACCGTGCGTCGCACGTACGGCCAACGCAGCCGTAGCAGGTTCGCCCGGCTGAACTCGCCGGTCAGGGTGTTGCCGATGACCACGCCGGTGCTGGCCGCCGGCAGGCCCTCGCCGTCGGCGAAGCCGGCGTCGGCCAGGGCTCGGGCGACGGTGTCCAGGGCCAGCCAGTGGGTCATGTCGGTGGACCGGAACGTGCTTCCGGCGATCCGGTACTTGACCCGGTCGAACTCGAACCCTTCCAGCACCGCCGCCTTGGCCGAGTAGAACCGGTCCGGCGCGGCCGGGTCGGGGGAGTAGTAGTCCTCGTGGTTCATCCGCTCGTCCGGCAGCCGGCGGAAGGCCCTGCGGCCGGTGAGTACGTTCTCCCACAGTTGGTTGGGGGAGTCGGCGTCGGGATACCGGCAGGCGATCCCGACCACCGCGATACGGTCACTCATCAGATACCTTCCCTCACGCCGTCGCGCCGGCCACCGGCGCGGGGGCGGGTGCCACCGCCGCCTGCTGCTGGGCGCGCTTGCGCAGGTGAACCATCCACCAGTAGATGCCGCGGGCGCCGCAGACCACGACGACGGCGAAGAACAGCGTGTAGACGACGTTGAACAGCATCAGTACGCCGTAGACCATGGCCACCGACGACCCGAACATGAACTGGTGGATCGGCTTGACCGGGGTGGTCCCCGGGTCGGTGATCATGTAGTTGGTGAACAGCACGAACGCCACCCCGGCCATCACGCCGAGCGCGGAGAACAGCGCCACGTCCCAGATCCAGTGCCGCAGCAGCGCCTGGATGGCGAAGCCGCCCAGCCAGCCGACGATCAACGCCACCTTGCGGGTCAGCATGGCGTTGATCACCGTACCGGCGGTGACGATGATGATCGGGATCATGATCCGGAAGAAGGTGTTGGCACCCTCGGTGAACTGGTACGGCGGGGCGATCGAGATCCACGAGCCGAAGCAGACCAGGGCAACGGTGATGCCCAGGTTGGACGGGTTCATGTAGTGCCGCATCCGGCCGTACACCGGGGCCTGGAAGACGTACTTGCCGGTGACCCCGACGATCACCGCGAACGCGATCGGCAGGAACATGTCGTTGGCGTACAGCAGCATGTTGCAGGCCAGCGCGGTGATGTGGGCGGGCAGCAGGAACTCGTACATGCCCCGACCGCCGCGTCCGGCGTACCGGGGTGCCCGCTGCTGCATCCGGGCACTGAGGGTCTCGAAGACCAGCTCGGTGGCGTAGCCGACCAGCACCGCCAGGATCGGCCACAGCCACGGCTGCTCGAAGCCCAGGACGGTGTACCCGAGAATGTTGAACACGGTCATCGAGATGGCGAAGTTGCGCAGCGCCAGGTAGCGGCGGTCCGGCTCCTTCGCCGCCGGCGTGGGTGGGCCGGCGGGGGCCGTCGTCGTGCCGATGGTCTGTTGGCGTTCGGCGGTCGTGGTCATCGGTTCGGAACCTCCTGGACACGGTCGGTCAGCACGAGGGTGTGCGTGCCGGCCGACAGCTGCTGGGTGATGCTGTGCAGATCGCCGTCGAGGTCACGCCAGCGCAGGTCGACGGTGACCGGGCCGGTGGCGTCGCCGAGCCCGAGGTGGACCTCGAAGCTGCGCTTGCCGCCGTGGCCGCTGCCGCCGTCGAGCTGGGAGACCTGCCGGCGTCCGTCTGCGGTGGTGACCGTGACGGTGGCGCCGTAGGCCGGCGTACCGGGCAGGTTGGCGTCGGTGCCGTCCAGTGTCGGTCGGTACAGCCGCAGGTTGAGGTAGTCGCCGCGGTCCGGTGCCTCGTTGGTGTAGAACGCCGGGGCGGCCCACTGCCGGGCGACGGCCAGGTCGAGCGCGCCGGTCGCCCGGGTGTCGGCGGTGGCGATGCCGCGGGTCGGGATCGGCACGTCCAGGCCGAGCTGCTCGGTGATGTTGGTGAACTCGCCGCTGTCGGTGCGGGCGAAGAAGGCGAGCGGCTGGTCGCCGGCAATGTCGTCGCCGGGCTGCATGTTCGGCCACATCGCCGGGTTGGACAGCAGGTTGTCGTTGGACATCGCCATCTCCTGCAGCCACGGCCACCGGTCGATGTCGCCCTTGACGAAGCCGAGCGTCTGCACGACCTCCAGATCACCGTCGTTGCGGAAGTCGCCGAACTTCACGTCCCAGCCCCAGCCGCTCCAGGCCATGCCCAGCGGCCGGGCCTGCTGGATGAACGGCGCGGTACCGGCGGAGAGACTCTGCAGGGCCTCCTCCTCGGAGCCGGCCTGGTTCACCCAGACGAAGTTGCTCTCCTCCAGCCCCCAGGCGGTGGTGATGTTGGAGACCACCATGTCGAAGCTGCCGTTGGCGTTCAGGTCGCCGAAGTCGACGCCCATCCCCTTGAACGAGTCCTTGCCCAGCTGGAACGACTTCGGCGTACCGTGGCTGCGCTCGCCGTACACCGCCTCGAACTTGATCCGACCGGGGCGGGAGACGTTGTGCAGCAGGGCGTCGAAGGTGAAGTCGTTCGCCACATACATGTCCGGCAGGCCGCGACCGGTCAGGTCGGCGGAGCCGAGCGCCAGGGTCCAGCCGGTGCTCTTGGCGAACGGGACCGCGCCGCGCTCCGGCACGAAGGTGACCGACGGCGTCTCGCCGGCGGTGGCCGCATGCCAGCGCAGCACCTGCAGCCCGCCGCCGTTGGTGGCGGTGGAGAGCGAGTCGTTCATCTCGACGTTGTCCTGGCCGTCCGGGTTGAGCACGTCGGACTCCGGGAAGTAGTTGCCGATCACCACGTCGGGCTTGCCGTCGCCGTCGAAGTCGTTGACCGTGGCGGCGTTGGTGTGCCACTTCGGCCCGTGGTACCGGCCGTCCGGCGAGTCCTGCGGCAGGATCTCCTGCCGGTGGTACGCGTCGTTGGCGGGCAGCTCGGTGCCGGCCATGCGCAGGAACAGGATCGGCACCCGGCCCCAGTAGGTCACCATGATGTCCATTCGACCGTCCAGGTTGTAGTCACCTGGTACGCAGCCCATCGGTGCCATCGTTTGGTCGATCGGCAGCGGCGCCGGGTCAAGCAGGAACGGCTCGAACCGGTCGGCGGCCGGTGCGGTCGGCGCGTAGGTGACCACCACCTCGTTGGTCCGCACGTCGACGAAGCACAGACTGTTGGCCACCCCGTGGCCGGTCAGGTCGTTGACGGCGATACTCGCGCCCACCGAGGAGATCCAGGACCGGATCTTGTGGTATGACTCGTTGACCTCACGGATGTTCCGTTTAGGTAGTTGGTCGTAACCTTCCGGATAGTCGATCTCAAGCTCGGTGAACCGGTACTTTTGGGCAACCTCGTCAGCGCCGGCCACCGACACGCGAGCGTCGATGACGAAGAACATCACGACGAGAAGTAGAATCGCCGTTATCCCGGGGCTGATCGAGCGCAGGCGTTGACCCAGCACGGTCTGGTCTCCTTACTGCGGGAACCATCGGCTGTTGTCCAGGCCGACGGAGTTGACAGGGCGGACGTCGTTGCCGCAACGCCGATCCGATGAATTTCCGGAAATGGCGTGCGGTGAACGGGAGCTCTCGTAGCTCCCGGCTCGCCGGGGGATCCTCCTGAAGCCGAGGGTGGGTGGAGATGGGGAGGCCGCGCGGCGCGGTCGGCCACCGGGATCATCGTCCGACGGCCGTACGGTGTAGCGCTTCTTTCACATTGCCTCCGGTGATTCGCTGCATTTCCGGGATCTGTCACAATCCGTCGCCGATCGGCTCGGACGAAAAGACGGCAATATTGCGAAACCCTCGGCAGCGGGAGCTGGCTAGCCTGAGTGAGGTGTCGCATGACGCGTCATCCGGGCACCGTGCACCGTCGTATTGCGGTCGGCTGTCCGGCTCACCGCGCAGAGAAGGAGCCGTCGTGTCTGTCGAGGGATTCTGGAAGGTCGCCGTGTCCACCCCGCTGGGTACCCGGCACACCGTGCTCGAATTGTTCACCAAGGACGGTGCGCTGCAGGGGATCTCCCGTGGGGAAAAGGAGGAGTTGGTACTGCAGGACCTGCAGCTGGCCGACGACCGGCTGTCCTGGTTCCAGTCGATCACCAAGCCGATCCGGATGAACCTGGTGTTCGATGTGGTAATCGACGGTGACGAGATGTCCGGCACCGCGAAGGGCGGCCCGATGCCGCCGGCGAAGGTCAGTGGCCGGCGCGAACCGGCGACCCAGGCGGCCTGACCTCGGCCGCAGCGGCGATCCCGGGCGCCCGGCCCGTCCACCACGGCCGGGCATCCGGGTGCCCTAGGCCGTCCACCGTGGCCCGGTGACCGGGATCCCGGGCGGGGCCGCGCAACCGCCCCTCGCATGGTCGTCGATGATCCGTACGACCGATTGACTCATTCTCATTTATCATCAAATATCATGGATATTCTGACCGGAGAGAGATCCATGACCGACGCGTCGCCCGAGACCATCCACCATCGGTATCCTGCTCCCGGTCGGGCATCTCCACGTGCACATGCAGCGCGCAGATCGCCAGCTCGGTGTGCCCGACGCACGGCTCGGTGCGGGTCTCCACCTGTAGCGGGGTGATCTCGCCGGCCACCCGCAGCAGCCGTACCGCGCCGGGCGGGGACTTGGCGGCCACCGGTGTGCCGAGTCCCCGTACCATCTCCGTCGCCTGGCCCCCCGCAGCGCGCCGGAGCTTGTCCAAGTCAGCCATGCGGCGATCGTGGCACCGGCGCACGTCCGGTGCCATCCGCTAGCGTGCCCACCCCGTCGCTGTCCGTGCCCAAGTTGGCTGGTCTGGCCGCCGGGTGACCGTTGGGCACTTTGGAAGAACCTCGTCGGGGGAAGCTGCGGCATCATCCCGTTGGGACCGTGCCGCCGAGCGGCGGCGGACGAGCGCCTCAGGAGGCCGCCGGATGGCACACATCGATCTGGGTCTGGACGAGACGGAGCACCCGGGGATCACCGGCCTGCTCCGGTACCGGCCGGAGACCGCCGCCCCGCTCGGCGCGCTCGCCGAGGTGCTGCTGCACGCGCCGCACCCGACGCTTAGCACGGGCGAGCGTGAGCTGATTGCGGCGTACGTGTCGCAGCGCAACGAATGCTCGTTCTGCTCCGCCTCGCATTCGGCGTTCGCCGCCGCGCAACTCGACGGTGGAATGCCGATGGTGCAGGCGGTCCAGGTGGACGTCGACGGCGCCGCGGTCACGCCGAAGCTGCGCGCGCTGTTGAAGATCGCCGGTGCCGTCGTGCGCGGCGGCCGGCAGGTCGACGCCGCGCTAGTCGACGCCGCCCGAGCGGCCGGCGCCACCGACCTGGAGGTCCACGACACGGTGCTGATCGCGGCGACGTTCTGTATGTTCAACCGCTACGTGGACGGACTCGGTACGGTGCTGCCGGCCGACCCGGGCGTCTACGCCGAGCGGGCAAAGCAGGTGGTCGCCAACGGATACGGCGGTTGACCCTGCGCACGCGTCACCCGGTTACCGCAGCCGCCGGCAGCTCAGCGGCTGGTGTAGGGCATGGTGGGGAACCAGCCGTAGCCGAACATCGCCGGCAGCCGCACGTCCCAGTAGACGACCATGAAGACACCGAGCGCGATCAGCAGACCGCCGGTGACCGCGGCGGTCCGGGCCGGATCGGCGGCCAGCCAGCGGATCAGCCCGCCCCGGGTGACCATGACGAGCAGCGCGAACACCGCCGAGACAATGACGATGTTGCCCAGCGACTGCAGGACGAACGCACCGGCGCCGTACAGCGGATTGCCGCTGTCCACCGCCCAGACGAACAGCTTGTTGAACAGCGGGTACGGCCGGCCGATCAGGAAGCCGCCGACAAGCGCACCGAGGGTGACCACCCGGGCCACCGGGCGGCGGGCGAACGGATCCGGCAGTACGCCGAGCGCGGCGAGCCCGAGGTAGGCGAAGGCCAGCCCGATCAGCCCGAATACCACCATGGACTGGATCAGGCGTACCGGCAGCCCGCCGGCCGAGCCGGTGGACAGTTGCGGCAGTCGGTCGCCGAGCAGCACCCCGATGAAGCCGTACGCCCCGGCGACGGCGACCATGCCGAGGGTGAGCCAGCCGATCGGCCGCAGCAGGCTGCGCAGCCCGGCGCGGGTCGCCGCGCCGCCGCTGGCCTGGCTCATCGGACCGATCGACGCGGCCATCGCCACGTTGCAGGCGGTGAAGGTGCCGGCCAGCCCGGTCACGAACGCGAACACCAGGCCGGCGACGGTACCGCCGATCGCGGTCGCCTCGGCGTCGTGACCGAGCAGTGCGTTCGCGACGTTGTCACCGATCACGTGGTCGACGAAGTCGTACGACCAGAGCACCGCGAGCAGCACTCCGGCCGCGGCGCCGAGCAGTGCGATCCGGGTCCGGGCGATCGGGGCCGGATAGCCGGACACCGGTGGGATGGTCTGAGGCTGTGGAGATCCACTCCTGAAGATAGCCATGCGCCGATCATTTGTGTGGCGGACGCTGCTGTCCTCTCAGATCTTGCCCCGCATGGTGCTGATCGACGCGGATGACGCCCAAGACGGCAATCCGCGACAACTCCGCGACACCGGCAACGGCCAGGATTGAGCCATGTCGGTCACCTCGGACCAGTGGCGGTGTGCCGCCACCTCCGCTCCAGACGTGCTACGACGGCTACTCACCCTGGTGGACGGCGCGCCCGCCGACCACCCGGTGACCGCCCACTGGAGCCTCGCCGACACCATGGCCCATCTGGCCACCATCACCGCGATGGACATCGCGCTGGTCACCGGCGGCGTCCCGAACCTGCCGGTGCCGGAAATCAACGAGCTGCGGGCGACGACGACGGTCGACACCGTCGCCGAGATGAACCGGCGGGTGCTGGCACAGTTTACCGAGCGCGACGTGCCGGCGATGTCGGCCCGGATGCGCGCCGACGTCGCGGAGCTGACCCGGCTGGCCGACACCACCGACCCGGATCACGAGGTGAGCTGGCTCGGCGCCGCCCAGCTGCCGGTCGCTGGTCTCTACTCCCATCTGCTCAACGAGATGAACATCCACGCCTGGGACATCGCCCGGTCGGTCGGCGGACGCTGGCACACCGACCCGCATCAGGCGGCGTTGTTCGTCGACGTCTTCCTGGCTGGCGTCACCCGCTGCGGCTACGGCCGGCTGCTCGACCACGACCGGCCGGTCCGCGCCGGACGGATCTCGGTGACCTTCCACCCGCGTACCGGTGGTCAGACCACCCTGGCCCTGGTCGACGGCCGGGTACTGCTGGAGCCGGTCGACCCGAGGCCGGACGTGCGGCTGCGCTACGACCCGGCGACGTTCAACCTGATGCTGTTCGGCCGGGTGGGTCGGCTGCGGGCGGCGCTCGGCCGCAAGGTGGCGGTCGGCGGTCGGCGGCCGTGGCTGTTGCCCACGTTCATGTCGACGATGCGACTGCCGTCCTGACGTGAGTCCGTCCCGACACGAATTCGTCCTGAACGTGAACCCGTTCCGACGCGGTGCCGTTGCAGTCGTCCCTGACCGCGCCGCGTAGCAGCCTTGACGCAGACACGTAGTGTGACGTACAAAACCATCGCTGTTGGTCGATCATGGTGGGGGCAACGTCCTGGAACGCGCCGTCGCCAAGCGGCCCGCCGACCGGATCTCCACCGACGTCGAGCTGTGGAGAGCCGCGCCGCAGCCGCTGAAGGACGTGACTGACGCCGGTAAGGTGCTGACGTTCAGCCAGGGCATCCTCGGCGGGCAGAGCCTGGCCGTTGTCGCCGATTCGCGCTACGTCGACCGCGCCCTGGCGTTCATCTCGTTCGTCACCAGCGAAGGTGCGCAGAAGATCCTCGCCTCGCACGGCATCGCGCCGACTGCGATCGGCGCGTACAACGACCCGAACCTGCGGGCCTCGATCCCGCACCTGGTCAGAGTGCGCGAGGCGGTGGAGATGACCAGCGCGCTGGCCTGACCGCGGTGGCGGTGGCCCGGTCCGGAGTGGTACGTCGTGCAGATAGAACCATGGCACGTCCCGCTGCTGGTGATGGCGGGCATCATCGTGCTCGAGCTTCTCGCCGTCCTGGTGCTTTGCGAGCCGGACCGGCGGTACGGCAGTTCTGCGCACCGCGATCCGCACCAGTGGGTCGGTGGCGGCGTCGGCCCGGCCGCCGGTCGTTGAGGTCGTCATTGTCACCTTCCAGGCCCGGGTTGGTCCCGCCGAGGCCAACTGGGTGCCGCGTCGCCGCCGGGGGCAACGTGCGAGACGCCCTCGTCGGTGACATCCCTTGGCACACATTTTTTGGGGTACTGCCCAGTAGCAGGTGGAGCGGCCGGCGCCCGGCTGACACGATGACGGCGCATCAGGTGGGTGTGCGTTGACCGACTGAGCCACGTGCACCGAGTGGTTTATCGACTGCGGTAAGCGAGAACCGGGCCTGAAGTTGGAACAACCGGGCCGAAGCAGGCAGCAACCGGGGCGAAGCAAGCAGAGAATGGACTGCCGAATGAGCAGTCGAGCCGGGCAACGTACCTTCTGTGGAGACTGCCAGCATCATCAGCGTTGCCCGTACGGAACCCGGCCTGGCAGCCGGCGCCGACCCCGACCTGATCGGTGGGCTCCGGCTCCGGCCCGACGCCCGGGCCCTGCAGCTCGACCGGTACGGCCGGGTGGTGCGCGTCTCGGCCGGCCTGACCCGGTGGATCGGCTGGTCGGGCGCGCAGCTTGCCGGACGTCCGTTCGAGCTGGTGCTGCACCCGGACCGGCGGGCCTGGTTCCGCCACCGGTTCAGCATCCTGCTGACCGACGCCTACCCGCACTTCGTCGGCCTGGCCGAGGTGACCACCACCGACGGCCGCCTCGCCTCCAGCCACATCACCGCCGTGGCGGTACGCGGGACGGAGCCGCCGGCCGACTCGGTGCTGATGCTGCTCACCCCGGAGAACCGGGTACGCCGCCCGCAGCTGACCGAGGTAGGTGCCCGGGTGCTGGAAGGGCTGGCCGGCGGCGCCTCGACCGCCGAACTGGCCGCCAGTCTGCACCTGAGCCGCAAGGGCGTCGAGTACCACGTGACCGCGCTGCTGCGCCAGGCGCGGGTCACCAACCGGACCGCGTTGGTCGCCTGGGCGTACCACTGCGGGGTCTTGGTGCCCGGCAGCTGGCCACCCCGGCTGGCACCCGAGGCCCGGGAACACGTCCGGCCGCGCGCCCGGACCTCAGCCGCCGCCCAGCACGCCTAGGCCGGCAGCGCCGACGGCCGGCCAGCCGCAGTGTCGGCCCGGCTCAGCGTCGGCCGGGCGGCGCCAGCGGTGAATAGCGAATCCTCGGCGCCGGAGTTTGTTTCGCTCGGGTCTGCTTCGGTCTGATCTGTTCCGGGTGTGCCTGTTCCGCGCGCGTGTGGATCTGCTCCGGGTGGCGGGCCGCCCGGAGCCGCATCAGCAACCAGACGCCGAGGCCGCCGAGCAAGGCCCCCATCAGGACCGCCAGCACCAGCCGCACCGTGCCGCCGAAGACGATCTGTCCGAGCGCCGCCCCGACGATCCATCGGGCGCCCCACGCACCGACCGTCGACTCCGTGACCGAACTGGTGTCCGCTGCAACCGGCATGACCGCCTCCCCTGACCACCGTATCGATCCTTGGCGTTCCCGTGCGGAGTCAGCCGAAACCGTGTCGGCAACTTGACGGCGGTCACACCCCTGCCGGCCGGACTATCCGGCCGTACCGTAGATGTTGTCCTTCAAGGAACGGACCTGGGCAAACTGGTCGCGGATCAGCGCGGTGGCGGCCTGCTGCACGCGTACCGAAAATTCGTCCTCCCGGAACCGGCGCAGGCTGCCCGGCACGATCCGCACCGTCCAGTCCCGCATGCCGCAGACCTCGATCTGCACCGAACCATCGTCGGAGCGGCCTTCGGCGACGATGCCGCCCCGGGCCGATTGGTAGTCGACGTCGCGCGGCCCGACCGGCGGGTCCTCGCCGGACACCGCAGTGCCGAGCGCCTCGCTGACCGCCGCCCAGTACGCCTTCATCCTGCCCGCCCACAACAGCCGGCCCAGCCCGGCCAGTTGCTGCTCGACATAGCGTTCGTCCAGCCACTGGTAGCGGCCAGCGGCGAAGGTGACCCGTACGCAGTCGCGGCCGCGCAGCTCACCGGAGATCGCGCCGCCCGGCGCGTCCGCGGTCACGTGCATGTTGTCGAGCCGATCTGCCAGCAGCCCCACGATCCGTTCCCCCAGTCCTTGTCGTCGTCGAAGTGGGCGTGTAGATAGTCGAGGTGTCCGGTCGCCGTCAGGTCGAGTAGCCCATGAACAGCGGCCCGGTCACGTTGGACTGGGTCGCGTCGGCCAGCGCCGGCCGTTTCGCGACGAAGCTGTTTCGCTGCTGCGCCACGGCCTGGCAGCAACTGGTGAGCGCGTCGGCAATCTTCTGCTCCTGCTCGGCGATATAACCGTGCAGCAGCCGGATGGCATCGCGCATCGAGTCGACGACCGCCTGCGCCGTCTCACCCTGGAACCGGACCGCCGGCGGGTCATCGGGCACCCCGGCAGCCGCCACCTGCGACGAGGCCCCGACAGCGGTCAACCCCAGCGAGAGCCCGAAGCTGACCGGGGCGAGCGCCACACCGGCCACCGCCGCCACCGACGAGACCACGGTGAAGGTCATCACCCACTCGTTCTTGCCGCAGTCGTCCATCCGGTCCAGCGCGGTGATCGTGTCGTGGGCGATCTTGTCGATGTCGTCGCGCGCCCGGACCCAGATCTCCCGCTCCGCGTCCAGCGCGGCCCGGAGAACCGCGATCCCCATGAACTGGTTGTGAACGATCGACGGGAACGGGGAGATGAAGTTGCTCTTAAACTCCATGGCTGCCCGGCCTGTCCAGCTCTCGATGTGACTCTCCGCGTCAAGCATCTCGTCGAGATCGTGGTTGGCGCGGTAGGTGCGCCCACTGACCGGATCGTCTGACACCCAGCCAGACGACAGTTCCGCCAAGGACTTGTCGAGCTTGCTCCGGTGACTGTCGAACGCTGCTGGGTCGGGCATCTCGGCGAACGCCTGGAACAGCTCCGGGATGTCGCCGAACATCTGCTTGACCCGCTGGCGGGTCTCCTGCTCACC
Organism: Micromonospora sp. LOL_013; assembly: GCF_048060315.1. Taxonomy (NCBI): domain Bacteria; kingdom Bacillati; phylum Actinomycetota; class Actinomycetes; order Micromonosporales; family Micromonosporaceae; genus Micromonospora; species Micromonospora sp. LOL_013. The sequence continues at coordinate 8,520 of NZ_JBHMIQ010000054.1, read as the reverse complement.
GTGCCGCGGTGCCAGTTGCGGTTCACCGCCCAGGGCTGCCGGACGAGCCCCGGACTCGGTCAGTGCCTTCAACGTGGCCTGCTGCTGGATCTCGTAGGCGTGCTGCATCAGGTTGTCAAAGCTCATCCGATGTCGGCCCTCGGCTCGCCGTTGACCTCCAACAACCGAGCGAACTCACTGGCCGCCTCGTAGTCGGCACGGGCGTACTCGACGGTGGCGACGCAGAGCGCGTCCGCCGTCGCCTCGATGTTGTCGGCCGTGTCGTGGCAGATCTTCGTCAGGATGTCGTGCAGCTCGACCCACGGTTGGTACGCCGGACCGTACGGCACCCCGGGCAGATTGCCTGAGCGGACGAACGCCCCGGCGACGCCGCCGGCGGCAGCATCGAGGGCGTCACCAGCCGTCGAGTAGACCGCCGCCACGGTGGGGAGATTGTCCCGGCCAGCACGCCAGAGCCCGTACAGGTCCGCGCCCAACCTGGTGCCGCTGTTGGGCTCACTGTTCGTCACGTGATCCTCCATCTGCCCGTCGAGTGGCCGACCCTGCCAGCCGGCTAGTTGAAGGGAGCTGCCGTCGACCACCCCGGCGTACTGAGCGCGGGGCCGAAGTCGCAGTAGGGGTAGCTCTCGGTCCGGGAGTCGTCGATGTTCGACGGAATGCTGTCGGTAATGAATGTCAGCTGTTCTGCCTGGTCCGGGTCGCACCGGCCGGGTCCTTTGTCGCCGTCGATGCTGCCGCCGACAATCTGGCCGGTGGCGTCCCGGAAAATGGTGCCGACGCCCCGGGTGAACAGGCCGGTGCAGTACGGCGAGACCATCCGGTAGTAAACGATCCCGCTGTGCGACTCCGCATCGACGATGGTGGTGCGGTCGTGTGTGGTGGTGACCCCGGCGACCTGGTCCGGTCGGTGCTCGACCCAGGTGGTGGCACCGAGCGTGGTGTCCACCTCGACCCGGTCGGCAGCACCGGCCGCCTCGTCGACGTACACGGCGGTGCCGACGCCGGACCGGGCACCGGGCAGCAGCAGCGGAACTTCCAGCAGCACCGTCCCGCCGCCGTCTCCGATCACGACGGTGTCGCCGACGCCGTCGAGCACGTCGAACGAGACCCGAGTGCGGTAGGCGACGTACTCGCTGGTGTTCTCGACGACGACCCCGATGCTCGCGGTCGCCGAGCCGAGTCGACGCACCGGTGGGACGATCGTCACGCCGGATTCGACGACTCGCAGCCCGCCGCCGTCGGGTGCCTCAACGGACAGGCCGGCGGTGCCGGTGAGCGGGCGGTCGGGTGCCTCGATACAGGAGGCTGCCGGGTCGGGCTCCGAGCCGGGTGAGCAGGCAGCGGTGACTGCGGCAGCCGCGACCAGTACGACGGCGAGCGCCGCCGGCACGGTTGGCCGGGGCCGGATCGATGCGGGCATGGCGCGCCTGTCCCCACTGTTAAGCCGATGAACTGCCGCAGTTACCTCAACGTACTACATGGACACATCCCGTATGTGACACAGAGAGGTTGCGGTGACTCTAGGTGATGATGATCGGCCCGCTGGGCTCCTGTCGCCAATCCGTCACTTTCCGGTACGGCTCAGTTGGCGAGCGCCTGCTGGCCCTGCCGCAGCGCGGCGGCCATCGCGTCCCGGTAGCCGGACAGATCGGCGTCGTGCCGGTCGACCGCAGCGTCCAGCGCCTTTTCCCACGCCAGCCGCTGCGCCTCCCGCAGGCCGGTCTGGTCGGCGCACCCGGCGTCCGCGACGGCCAGCGCAATCTCCTTTTCCCGGGCCACCTCGGCCGGCCACGGTCCGCCCTCCGGCACCGGACCGCCGGGCCGCTCACCGACCGGGTGGTGGAAGAACTGGGCGAAGCGCCGGGCGTCCGCCGGGTCGAGCAGCGGCGGCTGGCCGTCCTGCTGGAGACAGCCCGACCAGGCGGCCGTCGCCGAGGTCACCGTCGGATCGGCGGCGTAACTGGCGCGTGCCGCCTCGTCGATCACGGTCACCGGGCTCGGTGGCGCGGCGACCTGGCCGTACACAGCGGACCTGGCCTCGCCGACGCAGCCGCCGAGAGTCGGATTGCCGGCGTCGTCGGTGAGGGTCTCGCCGTCGGCGGCACCGGTCAGCGCCTCCAGGTAGCGGTGCTCGTCAGCCGGTGACGGCCAGGTGAACCGTTCAGTGGTCGCACCGGTTTCGGTTTCGGTGTCGGCCCGGTCGGCGGTCTCGGCCGCGCGGATGCCGTACCCGTTCGCGTTCGCCTCGGCGAGCGTCGGTGACTGCTGCGGAGGTACGACCACCGGCCCGGGATACTCGGCCGAGAGCTGGGCGGGAAACCGGTCGATGCCAGCGTCGCGCAGGCACGCTTCGGTGAGCCGGCCGACGACGGCCCGTACCTGCGGGTCCATCTCCAGCGTGGCGGCGAGCAGCGGATGCTGGCTCGACGCCGGATCGGCTTCGCCGGGCTGCAAGCCCGAGCCGGCCGGCGGCTCGGCTGCTTCGTCGGAGGTCGACGGCTCCGGCGAGCAGGCCGCCAGCATCGCCAGTACGCCGACCATCGCGGCGGTGGGAAGCAGCTTGCCGATGCGTTCGTGGTACAGCATGTTCAGACCGTCTCCGTTGATCATTGTTGCGGGTCGTCAGGGGGCGCGCAGTGCTTGTAAACCTCGGTCCGGGTGTCGGCTGCAGTCGGCGGCAGACTGCTCGGCAGCAGCGTCGACCCGGGGTGCTGGCCGGGCAGGCAGGCGTACGGCGAGACGGTGGGGTCGAAGCCCCCGCCGACCACCGTGCCGGCGTCGTCGCGGAACACCGCGCTGGTGCCGACTGAAATCCACTTTCGGCAGTACGGTGAGTGGACCTCGTAGGTGACCGTAGCGTCGATCTGGTCCGTACCGTGCCGCCGGGTCTCCAGATGCCGGGTGGTGATTCCGCCGGCCGTGGTTGCCGCAGCGTCTAGGGCCGCGTCCCGGGTCGCATCTGGCGTGTCTGCGGTCGCTGTCGCGGTCCAGGTCGCGCCGGAGACGGTGGCGTTCACCCGGGCGACCTCGACCCGCTGGCCGTCCTCGGACCGGATCCAGAACTGGCCGCCCACGCCGACGCGTTCGCCGGGGAGGATGACCGGGATCTCCCGGGGCTGGTCGAGGATCGTGGTGAGGACTGCCGACTCACCCGCACTGTCGAGGACGTCGAAGGTCACCAGGGCACGATGCGCGGTGTGCGTACTCGTGTTGGCGACGATGGCGCCGATGCTGACCATGGCGTTGCGGGTGATCGGCGCCGAGCTGCTGCCGAGCTGGGTGAAGCCGGACTCGACCACGTCGAGCCCGTTCCCGGCCAGCGCGGCAGTCGCTGTCGCTGTCTCTGCCGCCGATGGTGTCGCTCGATCCGGCGGCCCGATGCACGGCGCGGTGGGGGTTGCGGTCGCGTCCGGCTGGCCTCGCATCTGCAGGACGACAGCCGCACCGGCGGTCACCACCGCGACGAGCACCACTACGGACAGAGGCATGAGGATCTTTCGCCTTGGTCGGCTGGGATCAGGGGCATCCACGGTCGGTGTGGCCATGAAGCGTACTCCCACTTTCCAATGCGGACTGAAGGCGGCTCTGCCACGGTACAGCCTGGCAACCGTCGATGCCGACCGCCGCGCGGCCGGCTGCTCGCCGTCGCCGGTCGCAGGTGCGGGTGGGAGGCGTGCCGGTTGTCATGGCTCTCGGGACAGGTGTCGCCACAGCTTTGCTGCCGGAGGTGCATCAAGATGCACCTCCGGCAGCAACCCCGAGAAGCACACCAGCCCGCCGGTCGGCTCTGCTGAGGAAGCCAGCTCCGCTACTGGTCGTCACTGCCGCCGGTTCGCCACCGGCGGCCGGGCTCGGGGGAGCGTAGGCAACGGGAAACACTTTCACGACGGGTCGGGGCAGTGACTTGTCCCCGTTCGACAGAATGTCGGACCCACGGGGTAGACATGCTCGATCACCTTCCACGTCACTTATGGAGTGCCACTGATGTCGCTTGCTGACCGCCTGCTCGACGCGGTTCATTAAGATCGCTCGTATGCGGGGATTGTGTTCAACGGGAGGTACCAGCCGGTGGGCGGGCCGGGCGGCAAGATCATGCCGCCGACTTTCCCAATACCCGACCGGGAAAAGGCCGCCGCCCAACGCGAAGGCCGGGAGCCGGTGCCGTACGCCGTCGAACGCCGGCTCATCGACGAGACGCTGTGCGACACCGTCATCGTCGACCAGGTGCCGTCGCAGGCCAACCGGGTCGAGGAGGCGTTGCTGGCGGCGCGCGACGGCGGCCGCCTCGACCTGCCGATCTTCGAGATGACCATGAAAGAGGAAGGCGTACGGCTGACCTCGTTGGACTTCCCGCACCGGTACGCTGACGCCTACCTGCGCGACAGCGACGTGAACGGCGAGCGATTCGACCGTAGCCCGGTCGGCAAGGCGCTACGCTCGACCTCGGCCATCGACGTACGCCCGCTCTACCAGCGGGAACCGTACTCGTTAATCTTTGGCGCCTGGGATTCGCACCGCAAGGGGCGGTGGCCGAAGTTCCCCCGGATCTACTCGTCGTCGATGTTCGGTATCGACTGGTCGATCGGGGACCGGCGGGCCGGCAAGGTCGACCCGGTCAACCTGACCGGCGCCATCGACGACAAGGGCAAAGCCGAGCGCGACTGGCGTTTCCTGCCGGAGGGCACGAAGGCCAAAGGCGGCAAGCTCAGCGAGATCGGGCATGGGCACATCGCGCCCAACACGGTGCACGGCGGGGTGACGGTGCGGGAGATCCGGCGGTACGGCTGGATCTCGCTCGCCGGTCTGGAGCGGCTGCGTTTCGGTGACGCGTCGGCCGAAGCGGCGACCGCGGCGCGGGCGACGCTCGCCGCCCTGGCGTTGGTCGGCGACCGGCTCGCGTTCGGGCGGGCCTCGCTGTGGCTGCGGTCCGGTGTGACCTGACCCGCCACCGCGAGACCGTCTCCTTTGAAGGCGACGGCGGCACGCTCGACCCGGTCGACGTGTCGACGACCGAGGCGATCGAAGCCTTCCGGGAGCTGTGCAGCCGGGCAGCCGCCGCCGGGATTCGGATGGACGACGACGTGATCGCGATCACCCCGATCAAGCCGCTCGCCGAGGCGATCCGGCACGCTCTCACCCAGTCCGTGGCAGAAGAGGCGTAGGTCCGGTGGCGCTGAGTATCACCGTACGGCTGAGGCAGGCCCGCTACGACGCGGCGGCGACCACACCCGTCGACGCGGAGTGGCCACCGCATCCAGCACGCCTGTTCAACGCGCTGGTCGCCGCCGTCGAGCACGGCAGCGGCAGCCCGGCCGAGGTCGCCGATCTGGCGGCGCTGCGCTGGCTGGAACAGGCCGGCCCACCCCTGGTCGCGGCGGTCCCACCGACCGACGTGCACACCAGCGTCCGCAGCGGCTTCGTGGTCACCAACGCGACCGAGGCCAACGCTGGCAGCACCTTCTGGCCGGGCCGTACCAACCGATCGAGCAGCCGCAGCAGCGCGCTGCCCGCCGACGATCGGGTCGCGTTCGTCTGGCCGGCCGCCGAGCCCGACGACGGCGTGCTGTGGCGGCTGACCCGGCTGGCCCGGCGGGTGCCGTACCTGGGCCGGTCCACCGGCAACGTCGAGATCACCGTGCACGATGAGCATGTGCCGCACCGCCCGAAGTGCACGACGTACCAGCCGACCCGCATCGGCACGCCGGGGTCGATCGAGCTGCGGGTGCCGTACCCCGGCTACGCCGACCAGCTTGTCGCCGCGTACGACAACGGGCAGCGTGCCTGGGAAACCGCGCGGTCGATCGCGTACGCGGTGGGCAGCCCGCCGGAGCCCGACGAGCCGCCAGCACCGGCCGACGCGACCGGCCCGTACCGGACGCTGCTGGTGTGGCCGGTACGGCGCGGCCACGTACCGATCCGTGGCGACCGGATCCTGCAGGTCGCCGGCCTGCTGCGACGCACCGTGATGGACCGGGTGGCTGACCCGCTGCCGGCCCAGGTCAGCGGGCACGGCGCCGACGGCCGACCGCACCTGGCGTACCTGCCGCTGCTCGACGTCGGCCACCGCCACGCCGACGGACACCTGCTCGGCGTCGCCGTCGCGCTGCCCCCCGACCTGCCCGACACCGACCGCCGGGCAGTGCTGGCCGGACTGTTCGGCCCGACCGGCGACGACCCGATCCAGACGCTCAACGGCAACCAGTTCGGCCCGGTGCAGCTCGCTGACCCGGCCGAGCCGCCGACCACGTGGGGTGTGCGCGCCGACCGGTGGACCGGGCCGCCGTCCGGCGCAAAACAGTGGGTGACCGCCAGCCCGATGATGCTGGACCATTTCCCGAACCGCAGCCGCAGCGCCGCCGACATCGTCGCCGACGGGCTCGTCACCGCCGACTATCCCCGGCCGGCGTCGGTGACTGTGCTCGACGCCCCGGTGCTGCGCGGCGCGATCAGCGCACCCCGGCGCGGCACCCTGCCGAAGCAGCGGCCGTCCCGACCACTGGTGCACTGCCGGATCAGCTTCGCCGAGCCGGTACGCGGCCCGGTCATCGCCGGTGCCCTGCGCTACCTCGGCTGCGGCGTGTTCGTCCCGGAGGTGCCCGTTGCCCAACGATGAGCAAGCGGAGCGAACAATGCCCGGAACTGGCCGACAGGCCACCACCGAGGAGCTGACCGCCGCACACTTCGCCGACTTCGTTGCCGAGGCACACGGCGGACGCCGGCCGTTCCCCTGGCAGCAGGCGCTGCTCGACCGGATCCTCACCGACGGGCGCTGGCCCGACGTCATCGACGTGCCGACCGGGCTCGGCAAGACGACCGTGCTCGACGTCGCCGTGTTCGTCGCCGCGCTGCGCCCCGACCTCGCGCCCCGGCGGACGTTCTTCGTCGTCGACCGACGCCTCGTGGTCGACGAAGCCCACGAACACGCCACCGCCATCCGGGAGGCGCTGACCGGCACCGCCGGGCCGGTGTGCCGCGCGGTCGCCGACCGGCTGCGCGCCGTGGGCGACCCGGGCGAGGTGCTGACCGTCGCCCGGATGCGCGGCGGCGTCACCTGGGACCGCGTCTGGCTGGAACGCCCGGACCGGCACGCGATCATCACCGGCACCATCGACCAGGTCGGCAGCCGGCTGCTGTTCCGGGGGTACGGCGTCAGCGAGTACGCGCGCAGCATCGACGCGGCACTCGTCGGCACCGACAGCCTGATCGTCGTCGACGAAGCCCACCTGGCCACCGCGTTCCACACCACCGTCCGCGAGGCGTTCGACCTGGACCGGTGGCCGATCGCCCGCCGGCCGGTGCTGATCACCATGTCGGCGACCAACCCGGCCGACGACGACCGACCGGCGGCATCCGGCATCGGTACGCCGACGGTGCACACGATCAGCACCGCCGACCTCGACCACCCGGATGCGGGGCAACGGCTGCGGGCCGGCAAACGGCTACGCCTCGTCCAGGTCGACACCAACCGGCGCAAGGCCGCCACCGAGGTGCCGCAGGTGATGGCCGACCTCGCCGCCCGGCTGGCCGACCGGGGCGTGGTGGCCGTCGTCGCCAACACGGTCGCCCGCGCCCGCGCGGTGCCGTCACCGGCCCACGCGGGCCGGTCTCCATTGCGACATTTGCTACGCGCATCGGGACCGCGAGCAGCCGCAGCTCCGTCACCGGCCCACGCGGGCCGGTCTCCATTGCAACAGCTTGCCGGCGAACCTCTGAAATCCGCTCTCAGTGTCATCGATCCGCGAGGGTCGGTCTCCATTGTGACCTGCACGGCGGCCGGCATCCGGTCCAAGCGGCGGCCGTCCGTCACCGGCTCACGCGAACCCGTCTCCATTGCGACTTCAGCATGGCGTCCGGCCCGGAGCTGAGGTGCCCGACCGTCACCGGCCCGTCAAGGGCCGGTCTCCGTTCGGCAAGATGGATGGACAGGACTCTGCTTTCGGCTGGCCGATCGGTTTCGCTGAGTTGATCTCGATTGCGGCTCGTCATCATGACGTAGACCTCAGCGGGAGCCGGCGCTGGACCGCTGTAACGGGCCTCTGTGGTGCATGGCCGGTCGCCTCGCCAGCGGTGGGCTGGCGAGGCGACCGGCTGTGCACGTACGGGTGGGGTCAGCGGGCGGGGGTGTGGGTGAGGAAGGTGGTCCAGGCGGTGGGGGAGAAGGTGAGGGTGCCGCCGTCCCGGTCCTTCGAGTCGCGGACCAGGACCCGGCCGGGCAGGTTGCCGGCGACCTCGACACAGTCGCCGCCGGTATCGGTCGACCGGCTGGACTTGCGCCACTGCAGACCATCGGTAGTCGTCATGGGGTCAGCCTATATTTCTCGATGATGCGAAGCGACGCGCTGGTGGAGGCGGCGTCGCCGAGCAGCCTGTCCCACTTCCGGATCAAAAACTGGATCGTCTCCTCGTCGTCGGCGACCTGGCCTTTGGCGCACGGCCCCGGCGTTGTTCCGGCTTGAGTCGTTCTGTCCGTGTTGAAAATCGGACATCGGCTGAGTTGCGGGACGAGCGCGACTCCTGATG
>NZ_JBHMIQ010000053.1:0-35672 GCF_048060315.1 Micromonospora sp. LOL_013 | reverse complement strand
CACACAACCCTACTGACCCACCAAAGGAGACGGGTACACGGCCGAATAAGCCATCAGGGTCTAGAGGGTGACGATTAGTGGATCACAAGGGCAAGGGTGGAGATGCCTGATGCATGAAGTCCTCGGCGATGACCCAGGTGAGCTGCTGACACTCGACGACTACCTGACCGACTTCTACGAGCACTTCTGGCGGATAGAGTCGGTCGGCTTCTGGAAGCTGGAGCGGCAGCAGTTCTTCAAGGAGCCCGGCAACAAGAGCTGGGAGGCCTTCGTCGACGGTCGGTGGGATGAGTCGCTTCGGTTGATCGACGAGCAGCGCGACGACTTCGCCGACTACTACGGCCGGATCGCGCGACAAGGCTTCGTCAACCGGCGGGTGCGAGTCGTCGAGAAGCAGATCATCCCGTACCTGCAATGGGAGCTGCACCTGCTCCGGCTCCGTCACGAGTACGGCGGCCTGACCAACGTCGTCGGTCCGGAGCAGGTCGCTCCGTACGAGAACGGGGGTCCGCTGCCGGAGATCTATACGCTCGGTCTCGACGTGATGTACGAGGCGGTCTACGACGACACGGGTGTGCTCGCCGCCGCCCGTCGCTTCACCGAGCCGGGCCTGATCGCCCGGTGTCAGCGCCTTGTCGAAGGGCTCTATCACCAGGGCGAGCCGCTGGACTCGTTCTTCGATCGTGAGGTAGCCACACTGGATCCGGCTACCGGTGGATGAGGCCAGGCATGCTTGCCGGTCACCCGTTGACGGCGGCGCACGCACACACCGAGAGATGCACGCAGTACCGGATCACGCAGCGGGTGCTTTGCCCGCTGCCCGAAGCTCCTGCCAACCCTCGTAGTCCCAGCCCTGCGCTACTGCGGCGTGGTGATCGAGTGCCGCGATGCGACGGTGCCGTGCGGCGTACTCGCGCAACGCGAGGTTCACGGTTTCCTTCTTGCGCCTGGCCCCGGAGAGGCGCATCGCCTCGGCCAACGCCTCATCGTCTAGGTCGATCTGCGTGACGGTCATCGTCGCCTCCGCCAGGTCTGAGTTCTTCAAACACAACCAGCATGCACCCTCAGTTGTCCTGTCGGCTGTCATAGTCCGGCTTCCAGTGACACATACGTAGGTGGGAGGTCCAGGTCAGCGGCGATGGAGGTGTGGTGGCGGAGGGAAGACGGCACGACGAGCAGTGGTTCGACGAGGTGTACCGGACGTTCTATCCCAGTCTGGTCAGGTACGGCTACCGCCGGCTGGCGGACACCGACGCCGCCAAGGAGCTTGCCCAGGAGGCCTTCGTCGTCGCCTGGCGGCGACGTGACGAGGTGCCTGCCCACCTGCTGCCCTGGCTGTACGGCGTAGCGCGAAAGCTCCTCGCCAACGAGTGGCGTGCTCGCCGCCGGAGGCCGGAACCGATCGGCTTCGCCGAGCTTGCCGACTACACGCTTCCCGGCTCGCTTGAGGATTCGGTGGCAACCATCATCGACCTGCGGCGTGCACTGTCCACCCTGGGAGACGACGATCAGGAAATTCTTCGGCTCATCGGCTGGGAAGGACTAAAAACTGCTGAGGTCGCCGCCGTGCTGAACTGTTCGCGGCTCGCTGCTTCGGCCCGTCTCATGCGCGCTCGGCGGCGTTTTTCGGCCGCGCTGAAGGAACGGCGAGTCAACCCTGCTGAGCATGAGCCAGTCTGGAAAAGGACCGTCAGGAAGGTGGCGTCTGGTGCGTGATCAGCGGAGTCTCATCGAGCTGATGAAGCTTGCCGACCCGGCCAGGGATCTCGACGTGGCTACACCACCCACGAACCCGCTGGCTTTCGTCCGAACCGCGCCGGTGCTGGCGCCGGATGTCGAGGTGCCGAGGCACCGGGCGGACCGGCGCACCCTCGTCGGCAGTCTCACGATTCTGACCTTGGTCGCGGTGGGTGCGATGGTGCTCCTCAACCCGCTGCGTCAGCCGGCTCGAGCCGTCGCCGCTACTCCACCGCTGCTCGCGTTCGAGTACGAGGACAACCCGCTGTCAGCCCGGCCGTACCTGCTCGACCTTGCCGAGCGGTTGACCGACGACGGCGCAGAGCGCGCAGGGCCGGTGACCTACGTCCGAACCGAGGCGTGGAGCCTCGATATCTCGGCCGAGGGTGGGGAAACCACCAGCGCGGTGATCCCGTTGGAGCAGGAGATCTGGCACGCTCCCGACGGTTCGGCGTTGCGGAAGGTGACATGGCCATCTGCTGGCCCTGGGGCCGCGCCTGCGGAGTCCATCAGGTACGCGCCGGGTGAGTGGATCACCCCGACCCCATCGCCGCCGTCCGCCGATCTCGCCCAACTCAAGGCCCAGGTGTACGCCAACCAGCCGCAGGAGAACGGGCTCAAGTCGGCTGTTCGGGGCGTGGCTGACCTTTACCAGGGATGGGTGATCTCGACCTCCGTTCGGGCGCAGCTGCTCCGATTCCTTGCCGAGCATGAGGACCTCAAGTACCGCGGCCACGTCACAGATCGGGCCGGCCGTACCGGGATCGCGATCACCGCTGACTCGGCTGGAGCGCAGGACATCGTCATCCTCGACGAGGCCACTGGTCAGCTGCTGGCGCACGAGAGCGTGATCGTATCCGGCGCCCAGGCACTCGCTGAACTTCCAGCAGTGTTCTCGTACGTCCTGCTCTTGGAGGCGGAGCAGGTCGCAGCGATCCCGTCCCGATGATCTTGTCGTCGGTATAAACCGACTGGAGTGGCAGGCTCGCGGACAGGATGGCTTCCTTTCACCGCTGTCCAATTCTGGCCGGCAGACCGTGAACCAGATTCCCGGGGCGTGTCCTCCACCGGTCAGGCCTACTCAAGCACGCGTTTCACTGTCGTTCGTCAGCCAGACTGACATCTACAACAAGATCAGGGTTGGTTGGGGGTGTGCTTGAGGCCGGTGACGAAGCTGGTCCAGGTGGTGGCGTCGAAGGCGAGGGTCGGGCCGGTGCGGTCCTTGGTGTCGCGTACGTCCACTTGGCCGCCAGCGAAGCGGACCTCGACGCAGTTGGCGTTGTCGGAGCTGCGCGACGACTTGAACCAGTCCCGGTCTTTCCTGACCATCCAGATCTCCTCAACGGCTCGGTCGAGCAGCGGCCAACGGGGGTTGGGCGGGCTGATCCGGGTTGCCGGACCAGCCCGTGTAGCTGATCTCGGGGGAGCCCAGCCCAGCAGGGGCCTGCGGTCAGGGCTGGGTGGGGGTGTGCTTGAGGCCGGTGACGAAGCTGGTCCAGGTGGTGGCGTCGAAGGCGAGGGTCGGGCCGGTGCGGTCCTTGGTGTCGCGTACGTCCACCTGGCCGCCAGCGAAGCGGACCTCGACGCAACTCGCGTTGCTTGAGCTGCGCGACGACTTGAACCAGTCCCGGTCCGGAGTGCCGGCCTGAGGGGTCATCTCATCTCCCTGGCGATCTCGCTGATCAGAGCAAGTGAGTCCTGCGAGCTTAACGCGCGCTCACGGGTCTCCGCGAAGGTCACCACGTAGTCGTTCACCTGCACCGACTGGTCGACGATGTCGATGAAGGTCAGGATCTCCTGCCAGACCAGGTCGGTAAGCCGGGGCGAGGCGAAGGACAGGATCTCGTACGGACCACCGAACGCAGGATGTGCTCCGGCGGTGAACGGCATCACCCGGATCTCGATCTGCTCCGGCCGTTCGGTCATTAGGGTGACGAGGTGGTCGAGCTGGTCGCGCATCACCGCTGGACCGCCGACCTGCTGGCGCAGCGCTCCTTCGCTGATCACTGTGTTGATCCGGATCGGGTCGGTGCCGTCGAGGCGGACCTGGCGAGCCATCCGGACGGCGACCCGTCGCTCCACCTCGGTGAGTCGCACGACGGTGTTGCCGCCGCGGATCACGGCACGGGCGTACTCCTCGGTCTGCAGCAGGCCGTGGATGGCCTCGGAGTGGAAGCTACGCAGCTGCGACGCGCCGGCCTCGTAGCCGAGGAAGCGCAGGAACTCGTTCGGGAAGAGCTTGGCGTAGTCCTGCCACCAGCCGCGACGTGCGGCGCCCACCCGCAACTCCTCCAACTCGGCAGCCTCGTCCGGCTCCAGCTCGTAGATATCGACGAGCTGGGCAAGCCGTTTCGCCGGCAACTTGACCCGGCCGGCTTCCACGCCGGACACGTACGCCTGAATGATGCCGGCGGCCTTGCCCGCCGCAGCGGCGGTCATGCCGATCTCCTCGCGACGCTGCCGTAGCCGCAGGCCCAGCTCCCACGCCTGTACGACCGGCGAGCCCTCGGTCAGCGGATTGGCCTTGCGTTCGCGGGTGGTCCCCTTGGGCGGCACTGGTGTCAACTCCTCTGCCATCAGCCAATGTGGTCTCGTTCCGAAGTAAACACCCTCGGCTACTTGATATCAAGCTCCCTGGCCCTCATCCTTGAGGAAATCCGAGTAGGACCGATGCCAGGAGGTTCCCGTGTACCGATTCGGAAAGTTGATCTACCAGCAGGAGGAAGGCGAGCGGTACGGGTTCTCGCTCTGCCTCATCGGCAATGCCGGCACGAGCGACCAGACGTACGACCTGCTCGGAGTCATCCGGGTCGCCGTCGACCCGCGTCAGCCGGATAAGCTGGGGGAGAACCTGCGCGGCTGGGCGATCGCGACCCTCGCCGCCGGCGGCCACGGGTTCGGCTGCTACCACGCCACCTTCAGCACCCTCGACGAGAACGACGAACCCGAGAGCGACCTCGGCAACCTCGACATCAACTGGTCCGGCTCGGAAGTCCTCGTCCCTGCCGCCGAATAGCCGTGCTCACCGAAGCGGCAGCGGCCCGGCTGCTCCGCGTACCGCACACCGAGGTGAGGCCCATCCACGCTATCCGTGGAAGTTGACGTGGATGGGGCCTCGCCTCGGCGTGCTCGTCGCTACCCCACAGCGACGGCGACCAGGTGCCAGAATGATGCCATGACCAGTGTGCTGGAGCGCGAGATGTTTTCGGAGGCGGTGGCAGCCCGGCTGCTGCGCGTCCGGCAGTCGACCCTGCACTACTGGCTGGAAGGATCGCAGCGAAGTAGCAAATCCTACAAACCGATCCTACGCGACAAACCGCGCGGCACTCGAAACGTGACCTGGGCGGAGTTCGTCGAAGCCGGCTACCTGCGGGAGTACCGACAGACACACAACGTGCCGATGAAGGAGCTCCGTCGGTTCATCGAGCTGCTGCGTGAAGAGTTCGGCGTGCCGTACCCGCTTGCTGATCGACGTCCGTTCGTGTCCGGTCGGAACCTGGTCTACGACGCCCAGACCACTGCCGGCCTCGGGGTCGACTACTGGATGGTGGCGGTGGCGGGCGACCAGCTCCTCCTCACGACGCCAGCGGATTCCTTCATCCGGCGGGTCGGTTGGTCAGGCGACGTAGCCGTCAGCTACAGCCCAGACGCCAACCTGGAATCACCGGTACGCATCCAGCCGGATGTCCGCTTCGGCAAGCCGTCGATCAAGGGCGTGAGCACCGAGGTCATCGCTGAGCAGCATGACGCGGGCGAGGACGCGGACGCGATCGCCGAGATGTACGCCCTGGACGCCAGCGACGTATCGTGGGCGTTGGCGTACGAGTTCTCCGTGCGGGCTACCGCCAAAGCTGCATGACCAGGACCAAACCGGCGGGAGTCCGCTTCTACTTCGACGCTGATATTCGTGGTCTCGGCATCCTCCTGTCTCGCATCCGCTCGGACGTGACGTACCCGGGAGACCCGGGTGGTGAGGTCCACAAGCGTCTCCGCCCGCCGTGCGTTGTCACCGACGTCGCAGCCAGGGACGACGTGTGGATTCCGCAGGTTACCGAGCAGGGTTGGCTGATTGTGACCCGTGACCGGCACATCCGGACTCGCCCCCGAGAGATCGCCGCCGTCCGCGAGTACGGAGCCCGGATGGTCGCCCTGACCGCCGCCGAAGCGACGAACACCTTCAACCAACTCGAGGTGGTGATGTGTCGTTGGCGGGACCTGGTCAAATGCCTCGATCGGCCTGGTCCGTTCATCTACGCTGCGACCCGGACGAGCTTCGAGCCAGTCATGTGATCCCAGCACCAATGCCATGAGCGGACTGGCGATGCTTGAGCTTGCAGCTTTGGTCGCTCTGCTGCGCCGATCAGCGGCGAACTGGTCGGAGGTCGTCCTCGACATCCAGGAGACCGGCAGCGCCACGCAGGTGCTCGACCAGGCATTGCGTCAGCCCGAGGCGCTGTTCCCAGATCCGACCAGCTCAGCCGACGATCTGATCTCAGCCGCTGCCGACGAGATTGCCGGATGGCGGGCGGACGGGATCGGCGTACACGCCTACTTCGACGACAGCTATCCCGCCCAGTTGCGCGGCATCAAAGAGGCGCCTCCGCTGCTGTTCACCCGTGGCGAGCTGCGGCCCAACGACCGGGCCATCGCCGTCATCGGCAGCCGCAAGGCGTCAGCGCGCGGATCCGGCATCGCGCGATCGGTAGCCGAGACGCTGGCCAACCGGGGAGTGACGGTCGCCAGTGGGTTGGCTCACGGCATCGACACCGCCGCCCACACCGCAGCCCTCGCCGCCGGTGGCCGCACCGTCGCGGTCATTGGCACCGGCATCCGCAACTACTATCCGCCGGCCAATCGGCGGCTGCAGGACCACATCGCCGACGTCGGCCTGGTGGTCAGCCAGTTCCGGCCCGACGCCGGCCCCACCCGGCAGAGCTTCCCGATGCGCAACGCGGTGATGAGCGGGTACGCGGCAGCGACCCTTGTCGTCGAAGCCGGCGAGACCAGCGGCGCCCGGATCCAGGCACGCCTTGCCCTCGGGCAAGGCCGGCCGGTGATCCTGACCAGCCATGTCATGCGAAGTCGATGGGCGCAAGCCTTCGCCACCAGGCCGGGCGTCCACGTCGTACGCAGCACAGCAGAGCTGATCGAAGCCGTCGACGGCATCCTCAACCGACTCCCACTCACGTAGACAGCCGTAGCGGAAGCTCTTGTTGATCGAGCGCCTGTGCGGCGAAGCCATGATCCGATGGTCGATCGAGATCCTGTCGTTCATGGCGTCACGCTGGTGATGGTGTGCAGCATGGCGAACTCGCCGCCACCGGTAAGGCAGTCGGGGGAGACGTCGGGCAGGTCGAGGTCGCTGGTCGAGGGGTTGGTGTAGCCGCCACCGCCGACGACCCGGCTGCCGATCGCGATCGGCTCCCGGCCTGGCGCCTCGACCCCGGCGACCTGCCCACCGTCCCGCCACACCGTCGTGCCGGGCGGCCAGACGGCGACGTTGCGCATCCCGTCCGGCCCGGTCGTCGCGTCCGGTTCGAGGACGAAGCAGTCCGCGTCGGCCAGGTGACGCAGATAGCCGTCGATCTGCGCGTCGTCGCCGCCGCGCCGGACGTCGTGGACGAGCAGCGCCGGGTCCGACTCGGCCATGGAGACCGGCGGACTCGACGTACAGCCGAAACAGACTGCGGCCGACAGCGCGGCGAGGAACACCTGAGCAAGCCGGCTACCCCGGAGGCAGCTTTCCCGCCCGGTCATGTCGTCGCGGGTTGCGTCGAACCGGAGACGAGGTCACGCCAGCGGGTGATCGTCGCTTTGTACGGTGCCGGCATGTGCAGGTCGGGCACCTCGTCGTAGCTGAACACACCGAGTTCCTTGTGCTCGTCGATGTAGGTCAACTCCTCTTCACTGGTGTAGACCGCACCGAAGCTGACGATGAACACGTGTCGGAGCGGGGTGATCTCGTACACCCACGAGTCGATGATCCGTACGCCGGTGATGGTCAGGCACAGCTCCTCGGCTACCTCCCGGCAGACGCCCTGCTCCGGGGATTCGCCGACCTCCAGCTTGCCGCCGGGTAGCTCCCACTCGTCGCGCTCGTTCTTCAGCAGCGGCACCCGACCGTGGTGGTCGACGACCAGCTTCACCGAGATCGGCAACTGGTACTCGAAGTAGCCCGGGTTGCGTTCGACGAGGTATGGCGGCCGGTCGGACATGGCAAGTGCTCCCATCTGTACGGCCTCAGCCCGCGCAGATCAGGACGGCGGCGACGTCGTCGGCGCGTTTGAAACGGTCACCGCCGATGGCCGGGTCGCTCTCCGTCTGCCGGATCAACTTCTCCAGGTACGCCACCCCACGCTCCCGGGCCTCGGCGACGACCTCGGACCACCCGGCGAAGAGCTGGTAATCGGTGACCAGCCGGGCGAACCCGTCCGTGCAGAGCAGGATGTGGCCGGTCCCTGCCCAGTCCGCGGTGATCCGGTGCGGGACGAGGCGGCGTTGCGGGTGGCCGGAGAAGACCGACTCGACGTCACCGGAGGTCATGGTGTGCCGGCGTCGCTGCTGCATCGCGGCGACGACCTTAGCCGGGTCGGTTTCGCGGGCCCGCACCGCTGCCGCCTCGCGCCCGTCGAAGTAGCTGGTGGCGAGGACACGGGTGGTGTCGCCGTCGATGACAGCGGTAGCGTCGCCGATACGGGTTATCTCGAAGTCGTCGCCCTGGTCGACGCAGAGGCCGATCGAGCAGGCCGGCGGCATCCGGTCCGAGGGGAAGCCGTACGCCTCCTGCTGCCGATGCACCTCGACGGCGATCCGCTCCAACAGGTCGGCGCCACTGCCCTGATAACCGTCCGTCCCGGATTCTGTGAGGAGCGCCCCGACCAGGTCGACCAGCCACACCACGTCACGCTCTGCGGGCAGGGCAGCATCGTCGTACAGGTCGGTGGCACCGTCGATGACCCAGGCCAGCGAACCCGCGTGGCCTACTCGGTCCTCGTTCGACCTGGCCCCGCCGGCTGTGGTGACCGAATCCCGAATCTTCATCTTGATCCAATCCTCGGAACGAGTGCCAGCAGGCTTCCATTTGAGCGAGGGCTGCCGAGTCAGCCTTCCGGGAACGGGTCGTGGATGAAGAAGTTAGGCGGTGCTGGCCAGGGGGCGAGGGCTGATGGCTGCTTGAAGCTCGGGGTCGACCATCTGGAGCGCGGCATCGAAGTGGTGCTGCAGGTTGCTCACCAGTCTGGCGACTGTGTTGCCACAACCATCCTTCCCCAGGTAGATCCTCATCCAGTCGTTGCCGACATCGATCCGTAACTGCTGCCCCACGTGCAGATCCACGGCCGCGACTTCCGCGACGCCGTCAGCGGTGACGGCTGGGCGGCCCCAGAGCCGGAACGGCGCTCTCGATGAGAACAGTTCGCTGAGGAAGGCATCTTGATCATGAATCTCTTTGCTGAATCGGATAGCGATCGGCCCGCCCGTCACGTTGCCGCCGCCATCCTCGGTGCCAAGGGTCGACCAGGAGATGGCCTTGCTTTCACAGAGCGTCACCAGCTTGCTGTACCGGCTCACGGCCCGGCTGACGAAAGCGAGGTGCAGTGGGAAGGAGTCGCCGGACGCGACGAACTTGCCCATCCTACTGACCGCTTCCCGTACTCCACCGAAGTCGGGGTCATCGATATGGCTCTCGATCCGATCGAACGGAACGGCGTCGCGGTAGTCGCTGCGTGAGAGGAAGTCAAGGAACGCCTCGGCGTTGCGGCCAGACAGTTGGAACCCAAGCTCCTCGGTTTCGGCTCCGGCGGATCCGAGCAGAGCCGTACCCTTGAAATTGGTACGCACGCGCCGCGTCTGGGCGTTCGGCCACATGTGCCGTAGATGCTCGGAGGGCAGCCACATCCAGTCGAGGTCACGGCGGTTGGCTACCCAGCCGTTGACCAACGAGCCGGCATTCTTTGTCGGCATGTCCGTGTGCAGGCTCCAGAACCTGGGGTTGAGTTGATCTACCCAGAAATAGCCGAACTCGGTGTGGACCTTGAAGAGGAAGGCGTCGGTGCTTTCCTCGACCCGGCCGGAGCCGGTGAGCCCACGCAGACACTCCAACGGATCCTCTACATGGGCCTCCACGACGAACGTCTTGGTGGGTGAGGTAGGGCTCAGTGCAAGTTCATCTGCCATGGCGGCCCGTGCGGTCAAGATCCACCTCCCTGCTCGTCTTCCTCCTGCGACTCCTCCAGGCCAGTATCCGCGACCTCTAGCTCTTGGAGCAGGTCCAATTGTCCATCAATCTCGGCGCGCCCTGGGCGTTTGATCCCTTTGGTCACCTTTCCGATGCTTTGATATGAGGTGGTGCGGCCTCTGTGATGAAGATCCTCAGGAGTCTTCCTGAACTGGATACGGTCTTCGGATCGAGTCGCTGTGCGTCGCTCGAACGCGAACCATGCAGGCTCGCGGTCGGCGACACTTCGAGCAGCCTGAGTGACGAGGCGCCTGAGTCCGGTCTGCGCCTTTTGTCCGTAGATGCTGTAGTAGGGGGCGACCCGCTCGGTAAGGCTAGTCATTGTGACGGCTGGTGCTCTGTGCGTGAGCATGGCGACGAGCGCCGCTAGGACGTACTCCTCAGCTACCTCTACCGGAGAGTCGGGGTCGAACGGAATGATCGAAGGTGGTGGGCCGGCCAGGTCTACGCCTTCGCCGAGAGCCCTGGTGAGTAGTCCTGACGCATGCTCCCTGTTGTGCAGGTCGACGCGTCGGTGAGCGACCGCAAGCAGGGGCGCAGACACTCCCGCACTCTCCAGGCTCAGGCTGATCCGGCTGGCGTGCTTCGACAAGCAGATGTATAGCGTCTCCAGCGTCGGCGGGGTCCGGTGCGTCAGAGTCACGCCTGCGGCCTGCACCAACGACTCAGGGCCCATCGCCGCGTATGCGAAAGCCTGCCGCACCTCGATGTTGGCACCGGACTTCGCTTCGCACTGCACCAGATGATTGCTGGCCTCGTGGAACAGTAGGGCATCGATGACGGCATTGCCGGCGTCGCCGCTGGCGGGAATTTCCAGCCCGGCTGGGCGAAATCCTGCCTGAGCCAGCACGGGCGGAGTGATATCACCGGCCGTCAGCAGCCCGAGCAGGGCGTTGATCGGCAACAGCCGCGCCTCCAATGGCTGACCCTCCTTCGTGATCGCGAGATGACGACAGTAGCGCCGTACGGCCAAGGACCGTACGGCGGCGCACCGTGGCGCGAAGTCATGGCCTTTTGATTTGTCCACATCGGGATGATGGTCCAGGTTCAGCGGGCGATATTGATCTTCAGTTCGCTCATGATCGACATTTGCCGGACGGTCAAAGTACTCAAGTGATCATGCTTTCCGGTCGGCAGGTGCAGTCGATCGCATGAGGACGGTTTTGGTGGGAGCCGTTACGGTGGCGGGCATGGGTGAGGCGGGCGTACTCGGCAGACCAGACGCGGGCGTGATCCGCGACGAGCTGCAGGCGCTGGTCCTGGCCGACCTGCTCGGGCCGCTCGACGGGCCGGACGAGGAGTTCGGCACCCAGGAGAGCCCGCTCGACCGCTACCTGCTCGGCCGGCTCGCCCCCAACGGCCAAGCCGTCGAGCCCGACACCCAGGACGAGCTCTCCGACGCCAGCGCACCGGACATCATGGAGGGCCAGCCGGAGCCGAGCGCCCCCAACGTGCCCAGCCTCGCCCCGTCTGCGCTCGGCTTCACCGCCACCGTGGACGGTGCCGCCACCGCGCTGCGGGTCACCGGCGGCTGGGGCCGCTACGACCGGGCCACCTCGCAGCGCGAGGAATACGCCGGCCGGGTCTGGCAGCGCCAGAGCTACGGCGGCACCATCATCGTCGTACTCGCCGAAGGCCCGCTGCCGCCGCAGGCCCCCGACCCGGACCAACCCGACATCGTGGTACGCGGCCGGGCCCGCCGCCGCGACGGCCGCTGGCTGATCTCCCTGTTCCTGGAGAACCGGCAGCGGCCCGGCGCGCGGCGCGACGCCAGCTCCTGGATCTTCCAGGTGGAGCTGTCCGCCACCGGCGACGGCGACCAGCCGGTCTTCTGGCCCCGACCCGAGCAGATAACCGGCGGCGACGCCTCCGACCAGGCCGAACGCCGCCGGCTCGCGATGGCCTACCGCTTCCATCCCGAGTACGCCGTCGGCCACGGCACGGCCGTGCGGGCCGACCCGGCCGCCGGTGACCACGCGCTGCGCGCCCACCGGATCCGCACCTGCCCGGTGCCCGTACACGAACTGCCGTTCACCGACGTGCCGACCGCCGACACCGACCCCGATCTGCCGGAGCTGGCCGCCGTCGAGCTCGACATGAAACGCCTCGCCGAGCTGGCCGCCACCCCGGCGGCCGCCCCAGCCAAAGGCTCGGCACGCGGTCCAGCCGGTGATCCGCTGCTGGCGGCGCTGACCCCGCTCGTCGACGGCTACCGGGCCTGGATCGCCGGCAACGACGCCGCCGCCGACCAGCCGCACCGCCGGCTCACCGAACACCGGCAGCAGGTCACCGAGGCGCTGCGCGACGCCCGCCGGGCCGCCGACCGGATCACCGCCGGCATCGGCCTGCTCGCCACCGACCCGGCCTCCCGCCGCGCCTTCGGCTTCGCCAACCAGGCGATGTACCTGCAGCGGGTGCACACCAGGGTCGCCGACGCCCGTCGCGAACACCCCGGCCTCGGGCTCGCGGCGGCGACCGACGCCGCCGACCAGCCCGACAACCACCGCTGGCGGCCGTTCCAGCTCGCCTTCCTGCTGATCAACCTGCCGGCGCTGGCCGACCCCCGGCACGCCGAACGCACAGAGGATCTACAGCGAGCCGTCGCCGACCTGCTGTGGTTCCCGACCGGTGGCGGCAAGACCGAGGCGTACCTCGGGTTGACCGCCTTCACCATCGCGATCCGCCGGCTACAACCCGCCTACGGTGGCCTGGTCGCCGCCGACGGCCTCGCCGTGCTGATGCGCTACACGCTGCGGCTGCTCACCATCCAGCAGTTCGAGCGGGCCGCCACCCTGATCTGCGCCGCCGAAACCCTGCGCCGTGCCGACGAAACCACCTGGGGTGACACGCCGATCCGGATCGGACTGTGGGTCGGTGGCAAGGTCACCCCCAACCACACCGACCAGGCTCGGCAGTGGCTGCAGCAGCAGCGCGGCGGTCGCGGTGCCGCCACCCGGGGCCACGGGTCACCACACCAGCTGACCAGCTGCCCGTGGTGCGGCAGCCGGATCGAACCCGGCCGGGACATCATGATCGACCCGACGTACCGCCGGACCCTGGTGCGCTGCCCCGACGTCGAATGCCCGTTCGGCGAGCTCGCCGGCTTCGGCCGGCCCGACGACCAGCGCGGGCTGCCGGTGCTCGTGGTCGACGAGGAGATCTACCGGCACCCGCCGGCCCTGCTGATCGCCACCGTCGACAAGTTCGCCCAACTGGCCTGGAAGGGCGAGACCTCAGCGTTGTTCGGGCAGGTCAGCCGGCGCTGTGAACGGCACGGCTACGTCACCGAAGACCTGGAGCGCACCGACTGGGAAGCGACGTACCACCGGGCCACCGGCAACGCCGGCCCGGCCCGCATCGTCGACTGTCCCCGACTGCGACCCCCCGACCTGATCATCCAGGACGAGCTGCACCTGATCTCCGGGCCGCTCGGCTCCCTCGTCGGCCTCTACGAGACCGCCGTCGACCGGCTCGCCACCTGGCAGCCGATGACCGGCCACTCGACCCGGCCCAAGGTGATCGCCTCCACCGCGACGGTCCGCCGAGCCCACCAGCAGATCGGCGCGCTGTTCCACCGCAGCACCGAAGTGTTCCCGCCGCCCGGTCTCGACGCCGCCGACAGCTTCTTCGCCCGCCAACGTCACCCCGACCAGCGTCCCGGCCGGCGCTACATCGGCATCTGCGCCCACGGCACCCGGATCAAGTCGACCCTGATCCGGGTCTACGTGTCGGTCCTCGGTGCCGCCCAGAAGCTGCACGAACGCTACGGCCGAAACGACGTCACCGACCCGTACATGACCCTGGTCGGCTACTTCAACAGCCTGCGCGACCTCGGCGGCATGCGACGCCTCGTCGAAGACGACGTCTCCACCCGACTTACCCGCGCTGACGAACGCGGCCTCGCCCGCCGCTACGACCCGCTGCTGGAGGAGCTGACCTCCCGGATGCCCTCCGACGCGATCCGGCCGCTGCTGGACCGGCTCGCCGTCCGGTTCACCGGCGGGCGCGGCAAAGCCGGCCCGAGACCGATCGACGTGCTGCTCGCCACCAGCATGATCTCCGTCGGGGTCGACGTGTCCCGGCTCGGCGTGATGGTCGTCGCCAACCAGCCCAAGTCGGCCGCCGAGTACATCCAGGCCACCAGCCGGGTCGGTCGCGCCGCCCCCGGCATCGTCTTCACCGTCTACAACTGGGCCCGCCCCCGCGACCTGTCGCACTACGAACGCTTCGACCACTTCCACGCCACCGTCTACCGGCAGGTCGAAGCGCTGTCGGTCACCCCGTTCGCCGATCGGGCCATCGACCGCGGCCTGACCGGGGTGCTGGTCGCCCTGATCCGCAACCTGGAACACACCTACAACGGCAACCTGAGCGCCCAGCACTTCGACCGCTACGGCCCCCTCGCCGACCACGTGGTGCGTTTCCTCGCCCGGCGCAGCGACGTCGCCGCCGACAACGCCGTACGGCTACGCGTCGAGGACGAGCTGGAAGCGCGGCTCGACGCGTGGGCGCGGGAACGGGCCATGCCCGCCCGGCGACTCGCGTACGACAAGCCGCGCCGCAGCGACGACATCGCCGGGCTGCTGCACCGCCCCGAGGAGGGCCGCTGGCGGCAGACCACCTGCCCGACCTCGCTGCGCGACGTCGAACCCGGTGTGCAGCTGCAGTTGCAGCTCACCGGGGCCGCCATCGCGGAACCACCGCCACCGTTCGTGCCCCGCGCCGATCCGGCGACCGGCACCGGGGCCGCCGCCGGTGGGGCCGCTGGCGGAGCCGACGGGCCGGAGGCGCTGGCGTGAGCGACCCACAGCAACGGCAACTGCGGGTCGGCGCGCTGCGCCCCAACCAGCTGCTGCACACCTACGGCATCGGCTCCGTCGCCGACCTGCCCAGCCTGTCGGTGATGCCGCTCGGCCTCGACCACTGGGAGCTGGCCCGCGCCACCGTCATCACCGAAGACCGGCTGCTCGCCGCCATGCGCGCCAAACTCGGCTACCAGGTGCAGGCGCTGCGGCTGCCGCCACACCTGCCGGAAACCTCCGACCCGTACGCCGAATGGGCCCGCATCGGGGTGCCGGTCGCGTTGTTCCCCGCCTGGTTGCGTTGCTCCGACACCCGGTGCAACCAACTCGCCCCAGTCGAGTCGGGTCTGTTCGAGCTGGTCTCGGCGCCGACGCCGGACAAGGTCCGCTACGTGCACACCTGCCGGGGCAACGGCGGCGGCCGACCCACCGCCGTACCGGCCCGGTTCGTGCTGGCCTGCGGCAACGGCCACCTCGACGACTTCCCCTGGTCGTACTTCGTGCACCGGGGCAGCGACCCCGGTGCCGGGCACCCGCTGCAACTGTCCGAACGCGGCAGTACCGGCGAGACCACCAACATCTTCGTCACCTGCGGCCAGTGCGAGGCGGCGCGGCCCATCTCGGACGCGATCGGGGCGCTCGCCGACCGCAACCTGCCCGCCTGCCGGGGCCGCCACCCGCACCTGGGCAGCTACGAACCGTGCGACGCGCCGCCGCGCACCCTGGCGCTCGGCGCCACCAACAGCTGGTTCGCCATGCAGGCGGCGGTGTTCAGCGTGCCGAAGGCCGAACACCCGGTGGACCACCTGGTCGCCGAGTTCTGGCCGACGCTGAGCGTGCTCGCTCCGCTGCCAGCGCAGACCGGCACGATGATCCTGCCCACCCAGACCTGCTGGCCCGAGCTGCAACCGCACGGAGTGGACAAGGTGTGGGCGGCGATCCAGCGGCGGCACGAAGCCGGCGACGTCCCCGGTGGCGGTGACTGGGACAATCTCGACCTGCACCTGCCCGAGTGGCGCGCGTTCACCGCCAGCGTCGGCGCGGCACTGCCGGACTTCACCACCCGACCGGAGCCGGTCCCGGCCGGGCACCGGGACTGGCTGAGCCAGGTGGTGCTGGTGCCCCGGCTGCGTCGGGTCGCCGCACTGTACGGCTTCACCCGCATCGACGCCCCCGAACGGGACGTGCTCGACACCCCCGACCGGTGCCGCGCACCGCTGTCCGCCGAGCCGCCCACCTGGGTGCCGTGCGCCGAAACCCGCGGTGAAGGCATCTTCCTGCGGTTCACCGAGGAACGCATCGTCGCCTGGGAGCACGACCCCGCGGTCAAGGCCCGCGAACAGCTGCTGATCCGGGCCCACGAGAAGTGGCGGGTGCAGCGGGAACTACCCCCCGGGGCCTGGCCCGGCCTGCGCTACCTGCTGCTGCACACCTTCGCGCACACCCTGATCCGGGAGCTGGCGCTGGAGTGCGGCTACAGCGCCTCCGGCATCGGCGAGCGGGTGTACGCGCGTACCGGCGACTCGCCGATGGCCGGGGTGCTGCTCTACACCGCCGCCCCGGACAGTGAAGGCACCCTCGGCGGCCTGGTCACCCTCGGCCGGGCCGACCGGCTCGGCCCACTGATCGACCGCGCGTTGCACGGTGCCCGGCTGTGCAGCTCCGACCCGCTCTGTGCCGAACACGACCCGACGGTGCATGGCCGGCTCGCCGGAGCCGCCTGCCATGCCTGCCTGTACGCCGCCGAAACGTCCTGCGAAGGCGGCAACCACTACCTGGACCGGTCGTTGCTGGTCGACACCCTCGCCGACAGCGAGTGCGGCTTCTGCCGGTGACCGGCTGCCAGCGGTGAACCCGTCCGAGGCCATGGCGCAGACCGTCGCCGAGCTGGCCGCCGAGCTGCCGGCCGGGCACGTCGCCGGGTGGGCCGGTGTACTGGCATCAGTTCAGCGGCCGGACGCCACCGTCGAGGCCGCGCTGATCGACGCCCGACCGGGGTACGCGGTCGCCGGTCACGCCAGACGGCTGGTCGCCGCCTGGCGGACCCACGCCCCCGGCCTGCCCGGCCCGGCCGTCGCGCTCGCTCTGCGCAGCGCCGCCCACCTGCAGCGACGGGCCGAGGCACGGCGTACCGAACTGGTGGTCAGCGGGCCGAGCAGCCCGGCCGTCGCGGTTCGGCTGACCCGGTCGGTGGTGGTCGAGTTGATCCGGCAGGCCCGCCGGTCGCTGCTGATGGTCAGTTTCGCCGCGTACGGCGTCGCCGAGGTCGTGGCCGAGGTGTCCGCCGCCGCCGACCGCGGCGTCCGGGTCGACCTGGTGTCCGAGAGCGGCGCCGCCGACGGCGGACCGCTGCGCGGGGTGACCGGAGCCGACGTCTTCGCCGGCCTCGGTGACCGGGTCGCCTGCTGGCACTGGCCGGCGGCGCGACGACAGCCGGGCCGGTCACTTCCGGCCCTGCACGCCAAGGTGATCGCCGCCGACACCGAGGCCGCGCTGGTCAGCAGCGCCAACCTGACCGACCGGGCGCTGTCGGACAATCTGGAAGTCGGGGTGGTGGTGCGGGACGCGGCGGTGGTACGACGACTCGTTGACCACTTCGCCGCGCTGATGGAACCGCGCACCGGAGTCCTGCGGCGACTCTGACCGGTAGGTCGCGGCCTCACAAGGCACCCGGCCCGGGGTGTCCGCCAGCGGACACCCCGGGCCGGAAGACGGGGCAGGGATCAGCTGGCGGTGGCCGGCCGGTCGTCGGCGAGCTCGCGGCGGGTCTCGAAGCGGGTCGGCGCGGCAGCCCGGCGGGCCGGGCCGGTGCAGAGCTCAGCGATCTGGGCCTCGGTCATCGGGCCGCCCCGGGACCGGGTGACGCCCAGGTGGTCGGGGACCTCGACAGTCGCCTCGAAGTCCCAGATGTACCACTCCTTGCGGCCCCAGGCCTTGTTCTTCAGCTTGATCTCGATCGTGCCCTGGGCGGTCTGCAGCTTGGGGCTGCGGTCCAGCGCGGCCCAGCCCGACGGGCCGGCGTTGAGCGACGTGGTCCGGGAGACCGTCGACTCCCAGTTCCACTGCCGGCCGATGCTCTGGCTGATGCTCGTCGACACGTTGCTCAGCGCGCTGGAGCCGAAGGTGGTCGCGGGCACCTTGGCGGTCATGCTGATCGACCCACCGGTGGTGTCGGACCATTCGACCGACAGGCTGTTGTCGTACGGGGTGCAGTTGAAGTGCGAGGCGACCTCGTGGAAGCCGGCGGTGGTCTCGGTCACCGGCGTTCCCGGAACGAACCGGCAGGACACGGCCCGGCTGTCGCAGTGCTCGAAGAGCTCCGCGCGGGACGGGCCGTCCCAGAACCTGACCGAGCTGTACTGGTTGTCGGCGGGCACCCGCGCGAGCTGGTCGTTCGAGTACCACATGTGGGGGGTGCCGGACTGGTTGGTGTTGACGTAGTAGTTGCTGGCGCAGTCGGTGACGTTCTTGTACGAGCTGATCACGTCGCTCCAGCCGGCGCCGGCGCCGGCAAGGTTGTTGAAGTAGAAGTACTTGCCGCCACTGCAGGTGCCGGATTGCGAGATCATGCTCAGCGAGCCGCCCAAGAAGTTGGCGTCCCGGTACGCGATCCCGAGCACCACCTGGGCGGCTGCGGCCCTACCCGCGGCCATGGCGCGGGTGGCGGTCTCGCCGGCGGCGGCGATCCGCTCGGTGGTCGCCGCGTCGAGTCGGCTGCCGTCGCGCGGGGCGTCGGTGACCGCGCCGTCGGTCGCCACCTTCATCGCGGTCCGGAAGTCGCGGTAGCAGGCCAGCTCATCGGTCGACTCGTAGAGCAGGCAGTCGGCCATCTCCGCGGTGGGCACGGTGGAGGAGGCGGCGGCCGGGGTGCTCACGGCGAGCATCGGACCCAGCATCAGTACGGACAGGACGGTCGCGGTGCGGGCGTGTCGGAACATCCGACGGCGTTGCAGGAATGTCATAGCACGAAGCCTTGCAGCGCTGAACCGCGCAGACTTGGTGGCGATCGAAGGATTCACTGAGGAAAATATGAGGAAGGATTGCGGTCGGTGACCCGTGCGGTGGATTTATGTGATCACTGCAACGCCAATTCTGACCGGAACGCTACACCATTTCTGTCGGGTCTCAAACAGTCCGACTGTGAGAGGTGCTGCTGACCTGCGCATCCGGGCCCACACCAGTCGGAGCTCAAGATCGTCCGCCGAGGGGTGGGCGCGAATTGGGCGGTACGCTCAGCCGATGGCCGGCGACACCTACCGCTTCGGCGAGTACGAACTGGACATGGCCCGCTACCAGCTGCGGCGATCCGGTGAGCCGGTCCACGTGGAGCCCCGGGCACTCGACCTCCTGCAGTACCTCATCGAACACCGGGACCGGGTGGTGTCGAAGAACGAGCTGCTAGACCAGGTGTGGGGCGACCGTTTCGTCAGCGAGGCGGCGCTGACCACCGGGCTGCGTACCGCCCGGATCGCCGTCGGTGACACCGGCCGTCACCAGCGGCTGATCCGGACCGTGCACCGGCGGGGCTACCAGTTCGCGATGCCGGTGACGGTGACGAGGGCCACTGACTCCGCCGACCCTGGGTCGGAGCCCGCCGCGTACCCGACCCGACCGGCACCGGCCCGGTCGGTCGTCGCCGGGGAGACCGGCGGCGCGGACCGCCAGGTCGTCCGGTTCTGCCGGGCCGACGACGGCACCCGGATCGCCTACGCCAGCGTCGGATTCGGCCCGCCGCTGCTCAAGGCGGCCAACTGGATGACCCATCTCGATCTGGAGTGGACCACCCCGGTGTGGTCGCACTGGCTCAACGGGCTGGCCCGGGACCGGCAGCTGGTCCGCTACGACGAGCGGGGGTGCGGCCTGTCCGACTGGGACGTGCCGAGCTTCTCTTTCGACGACTGGGTCGACGACCTGGACACCGTGGTCGAGGCGGTGGGGCTGGACCGGTTTCCGCTGCTCGGTGTCTCCCAGGGCGGTGCGGTGGCGGTCGCGTACGCCGTGCGCCGGCCGGAGCGGGTCAGCCGGTTGATCCTCGCCGGCGCGTACGCCCGGGGCCGCCAGGTCCGGGCCCGCAGCCAGGCCGAGCGGGACGAGGCGGCCCTGGATCTGAACCTGGCCCGGGTCGGCTGGGCGCACCAGGATTCGAGTTTCCTCGGCGTCTTCGCCTCCCAGTTCCTGCCCGAGGGCACCCCGGAGGAGTTGGAAGAGTTCATCGGCTTTCAGCGGCGGACCACCTCGGCGGCGAACGGGGTCCGGTTTCTGGAGGAGTTCGCCCGGATCGACGTCTCGGACATCGCCCACCGGGTGCAGTGCCCGACATTGATCCTGCACTGCCGCGACGACATGCGGGTTCCCGCCTCGCAGGCCAGCGAGCTGGCCACCCTCATCCCGGACAGTCAACTGGTGCTGCTGGACAGCCGCAACCATCTGCTCACCGCCTCGGAGCCGGCCTGGCCGGAGTTCCTGGCCCAGATCGACGCATTCCTGACCGACTGACCAGAGGAGAGCCGACATGAGGATCCTTGTCGTGGGCGGGTCCGGCCTGATCGGTACGCACGTCGTCGACCTGCTGCGCGAGCGCGGCCACGCGGTGACCACGGTGGCACGGACCGCCCGTACCGGGGTCGACCATGTGCTCGACGTCGAGACCGCCTCGGTCGACGATCTGCGGCCGCTGCTCACCGGCCACGACGGCGTCGTGTACGGCACCCGGGTCGACGAGCAGCGGGTGCTCCCCGCGCCGATCCATCCCGTGCTGCGCAGTGAACTCGTCGATCCCGTGGCGCGGATGTTCACCGCTGCCCGGCACGCCGGCCTGACCCGTGGGGTCCTGCTCGGCTCCTACTACACCTACCACGACCGGCTTCGTCCCGAGTGGCGGCTCGGCGAGCGGCACGCGTACATCCGGTGCCGGCTGGAACAGGCCCGGCAGGTGCGGACGGCGGCCGGAACCGACCTGCCGGTCACCGTGCTGGAGCTGCCGTTCGTCTTCGGCCGGGCCGGTGACCGGCTGCCGAACTGGGCCGGTCCGCTGGACCGGTGGGCACGGTCGGCGGCGCCGCTGCTGGTCCCGGTCGGCGGAACCGCCGCGGCCTCGGCCGGCAGCGTCGCCGTCGCGGCGGTCGACGCGATCGAGGGAGCGTGCGGCGGGGACGTTCCGGTCGCCGACGCCAACCTGACCTGGGTCGAGATGGTCGGGCGGATCGCCGAGGCGGTGGGCCGGCCACGCCCGGTCCGGCGGCTGCCCTCCGGTGCGGTCCGCGTGGCCCTGCGGGCCGGCGGCGCACTGCAGGCGCTCGCCCGCAGGGAATCCGGGCTAAACCCCGCTCACCTGGCCGACCTGCTCCTCGACGAGCTGTTCATCGAGCCGCTGACGGGCCGGTCGCTCGAACCGTCGTTGCAGGAGACCTTCGTCGCGTCACCTGCCGGCAGGTGAGTGGGTCACTCGGCCGGCTGCAGGGGTTCGCAGGCGGCCAGCGCCGCGGCGACGGTCGGGTCCGAGGTGTCCAGTTCGTCGGCCCACTCGACGTCGTTCTCTGCCAGGCAGTTGCGGTACGCGACGATGCCGCTGGCGTCCGTCCCGTTCTCGGTGCCGCCGCCGGGACCGCCCCGACCGCCGGGACCGCCCCGACCGCCGGGCGGTAGCTCGGACTGACACGCCTCCTGCGCCGCCGCCCAGGTGTCGTCGTCGACGTCGTCAGGTCGGAGCATGTCGCCGAATCCGCCGCCCGTCCTGCCGCCGCGCGGTTCCGCACCGCCCGGTCCCGCATCACCTGGCGCGCCGGACGGCAACCCCGACGGGAGCTGCTCCGACGGCATCCCGTTCGGGGCACCACGTCGGTAACCACTTCCGGCTTCGGGAACCTCCACGCCGTCGACCCCGTTGTCCCGCAGGCAGTCCACGTACTCCGCCATGGCTCCGGCGCCAGCTGCGGCGGTTTCGCTGTCCGAGTCCGGGTCAGACGCGCTACAGGCGACAATTAGCAGCAGGCAGATGCCTCCGGCAGCGCCCCACATCGAACGACTGAGCGCAACATGCACGATCATGCCCTCCCCATCAGATGGCCTGCGACGGACGTCGCCGGTGCGGGCGTCAGCAGAGCTGACGAACCTCCGCGTCACGTGAGGGTTTGCTGTGACCGCGCTGGGGATGGCGACCAACGCCGGGGTGGGTTCACAGGAAACGCCGAGCTGCCCCCGAGCTGGCCCTGAGCCGGTGCCGGAACACTCTCAATCCATGAAACTCGGCTCCATCAGGGCGCTGGTCAGTCGGCTGCCCGCGAGCCGGCGACTTGTCGCCGTGGCGGCCGGTGCGACGCTGATCCCGGCGGGTGCCGTCGCCTACGCGGTCGCCAGCCCGACGAGCACCGACGGCACCGTACCCGTGGCCATGACGCAGGTGGACAGAGGGACGGTCACTGTTGCGATCGCCGCGACCGGCTCGGTCGCACCGGCCGAGGACCGCCAGCTCGGCTTCGCGGTTACCGGCAGGGTGACCAGGCTGGACGTACGGCTCGGGCAGGACGTCGCCGCCGGTGACGTGCTCGCCGCCGTCGACGACAGCGACGCGGCGGCAGCTGTCGAACAGGCTGAAGAGGCGCTGACGGCAGCGCGGGAAGCCCTTGCCGAGGCGCAGGCGGACGCCCGCACGGACGGGACGGACAGCGACGTGAGCACCGGGTGCACGACGACCGCGCTGGCGGCCTGGACCGCTCCCGACCCCACCACCAGCCCGACGCCGGATGCGACTGGGTCGGCTGCCCCGGACCCGTCCCCAACTGTCGGCACCACCAGCTCGCCGGCACCTTCGCTTACCGCGTCCGTACCGTCGGAAAAGCCCACCCCGACCCCACCGGCCGCGCCGGCCAACTCGCCGGCCGCGCCCACCGGCGACCCCGGAGACCGGGCCGACGGCTCCGACAGCGGTTGCGGCACGGCGGCGGACGGGCGTTCCGGCGGTGGCGGAGCCGGATCCGGGTCAGGACCCGGGTCGTCGGCCGGGGGCGAATCCGGTGGAGACCCGGTGCTGCGGGCCCGGCAGCAGGTCACTGCGGCGCAGCTACGGCTCGCCGTCGCCGAGGACGACCTCGCCGGTACGGTGATCAGCGCTCCGATCGACGGCAAGGTGCTCGGTGTCTCCGGCGCCGTCGGCAGCACGGTACGAGCCGGTGGCACCTTCATCAGACTCGGCGCGGTCGCCGAGATGCAGGTGACCGCGAGCTTCCCCGAGGCCGACGCCGCGCGGTTGTCGGTCGGCCAGCCGGCCGTCGTCACCCTGGCCACCCGGCCGGGCGAGGAGTTCCCCGCCCACCTCGGTCAGGTCGACCCGGTGGGCAGCGTCGAGGGCCAGCTGGTGCGCTACGGCGTGATCGTCGACTTCGACGACGTCCCGGCCGGCCTGCTGGTCGGTCAGAGCGCCGGGGTACGGATCGTCGTCGACGAGGTGACCGACGTGGTACGGGTTCCGGTCACCGCGGTGAGCCGCAGCAGCGTCGGCGGCGAGGACATCGTCGCCGTGCGGGACGGGTCCGGCGTTGAGCAGCAGCGGGTGGTGAGCGTGGGCGTCCGTGGCGACCAGTACGTCGAGGTGACCGACGGGCTGGCGGTCGGCGACGAAGTGGTGGGTGGGTGATGCGATCCGCCGGTCGACTCTCAGCCGCCAACGAGCCCGCTCCGAGTCAGCGTCGAGGAAGCCATCAGAAGCTGTCCGCCATGCCTGTGCGTCGCCTCGCCGGCCTTCGCCGGCCGTTGATCCTCAATGCGGTTCTCGTCCTGGCGGTACTCGGCATGCTCGGCTGGACGTACTACACGGTGGCCGGGCCGGACACCGCCGCTGTCGCCGCCGGTTCGGCGGCAACCGCGACCGTCGTCGTCGAGCAGGCCACGGTCACGGCGACGGTCACCGCCTCCGGTTCGGTACGCAGTGCGAAGACGGCGGTCGCCGACTTCGTCACCGGCGGTACGGTCACCGAGATCCTGGTGTCCGTCGGGCAGCAGGTCGATGAGGGCGCGGTCCTCGCCCGGGTCGACGACACGGTGGCCCTGCGGGAACTGGACGCCGCGCGGGCCGACCTCGACGCCGCGCAGGACGCACTCGACACCGCAGAGGTCGCGGGCGTGTCGACGGCTGACGCCGTCGCCGCGGTGACCGAGGCGGAACTCGCGGTCGACGAGGCGCAGGCGGCCGTCGACGGCACGTCGTTGACAGCCCCGATGGCCGGTACGGTCGTTGCGGTCAACGGCAGCGTCGGCGCGTCGACCGGTGGTGGCACCGGGTCGTCGTCAGCGGGTGGTGGCACCGGGTCGTCCTCGTCGTCGGATGCCAGCGGGTTCGTGGATCTGGCCGACCTGACCCAGCTGGAGGTGACCGCCTCGGTGTCGGAAACCGATGCGACGCGGCTCGAAACCGGTCAGCCGGCGACCGTACGTTGGAACGCGCTGCCGGAAACCGAAGCCAGCGCGAGCATCGGGGTCATCGACCCGAACGCGACCACCACCAACGGCGTGGTGAGCTATCCGATCACCCTCGACCTGGACTCGCTGCCCGAAGGCGTCCGACCCGGACAGACCGTGGAAGTGACGGTGGTCGTCGGCGAGGCGGTGGACGTGCTGACCGTCAGCCCAGCCGCGCTGACCGGCACCGGCACCCGGCAGTCGGTCACCGTACTGGTCGACGGCGCACAGGTCAGCCGTACCGTCGAGGTCGGCCTGCAGGGTGACGACGCGGTGGAGATCGTCTCCGGACTGGCCGTCGGCGAACGGGTGGTGGTGGTCATCCCCACCGAGCCGGAGAGCGGGTCCGGCGGCTTCCCCGGCGGTGGCGGGTTCCCCGGTAGGGGCGGACCGGGTGCCGGTGGTTTCTCCGGCGGCGGCAGGCCGGGCGGTGGCCGGTGAGCCCGGTTCTCGACGTACGGGACGTAACCAAGGTGTACGGCGTCGGTGAGTCGTCGGTCGCCGCTCTGCGGGGCGTGTCACTGCAGGTCGACCGCGGCGAGTTCGTCGCCGTGATGGGCTCGTCCGGTTCCGGTAAGTCGACGCTGATGAACATCCTCGGCTGTCTGGACGTGCCGAGCACCGGCCGCTACCTGATCGACGGGGTGGACGTCAGCCGGCTCACCGAGCGGCAGCTCGCCATGGTCCGTAACCGCCGGATCGGCTTCGTCTTCCAGTCGTTCAACCTGATCCCGTGGAGCACCGCCGTGGCGAACGTCGAGCTGCCGCTGGCGTACGCCCGGGTCCGTCCGACCGTGCGACGTCGGCGGGCGCTGGCCGCGCTCGACCTGGTCGGGCTGGCCGGACGGGCTGGGCATCTGCCGAACCAGCTCTCCGGCGGCCAGCAGCAGCGGGTCGCCCTCGCCCGCGCGTTGGTGACCGAACCGGCGCTGGTGCTGGCGGACGAACCGACCGGCAACCTGGACAGCGCGTCCACCGAGGAGGTGCTGACCATCTTCGACCAGCTCAACGCCGACGGCCGCACCATCATGCTGATCACCCATGAACCGGAGGTGGCTGACCGGACCTGCCGGCTGCTACAGGTCCACGACGGGCGGATCGTCTCCGACGACCGACGCCACGGTGCCGGTCGGCCGGGTGCGGGCAGGTCGTACCGGGAGGTCGCCCAGTGGGGCCGGTAGAGATCATCCGCTCCGGGCTGCGCGGCATCGGCGCGAACAAGCTGCGTTCGGCGTTGACCACACTCGGCATCCTGATCGGCGTGGCTGCGGTGATCCTGCTCGTCGCCGTGGGCAACGGGTCGGCGCAGGCGGTCAACGAGCGGATCGAGGCGCTCGGCACCAACACGATCACCGTGTCGGCGTCCGGCGCTGGCGGCGCCGGGCTGACTGTCGCGGTCGCCGAGGCGCTGCGCGATCCGGTGCTCGCCCCGGACGTCCGTTCGGTGTCGCCGGTGGTGAGCACCTCGGCGACGCTTACCTACGGCGACGCCGACCACTCCGTCGGGCAGTTCGTCGGCAGCTACCCGAGCTACCTGGCGGCGTCGAATACGCCGGTCGGCGAGGGGGTCACCTTCACCGAAGTCGATGTCGCGCAGGGCCGCCGGGTGGCGCTCGTCGGGCAGACCGTGGTCGACGAGCTCTTCGCCGGGACGGATCCGCTGGGCAACCAAGTGATGGTCGACGGCACCCTGTTCACCGTGGTCGGCGTGCTCGCCGAGAAAACCTCCACCGGCGGATTGCAGGACGCCAACGACCTGGTGGTGGCGCCGTTGACTGCGGTGCGTCAGACATTGACCGGGTACGGGTCGATCAACTCAGTGCTGGTGGAGGCGGCTGGGTCGGACCGGGTCGACGCCGCGCAGGCGCAGGTCAGCGCGATCCTGGACCGCAGGCTGGCCACGGACGGCGCTGCCGGCTCCCGCGGCGTCTCCGGCGGCTCCTCGTACCGGATTCAGAACGCGTCACAGCTGCTGGAGACGCAGGCGTCGACGGCGGAGACGTTCACTGTGCTGCTCGGCGCGGTCGCGGCGATCAGCCTGCTGGTCGGCGGGATCGGCATCACCAACATCATGCTGGTGACGGTGACCGAACGGACCCGCGAAATCGGTATCCGCAAGGCGCTCGGCGCCCCACCCGGCACGATCATGGCCCAGTTTCTCGTCGAGGCGACGCTGCTCAGCGCGATCGGCGGCGGGGCGGGGGTCGCGGTCGCGGTGATCGGCAGCCGGTTCACCATCGTCGGGGTGGAGCCGGTGATCGTGCCGGGCTCGGTGCTGCTGGCGTTGGGCGTGTCGGTGGCGATCGGCCTCTTCTTCGGCAGCGTCCCGGCCCGCCGGGCGGCGAACCTGCGACCCATCGACGCCCTGCGGTACGAGTAGGTGACCGACCGATGACAACTGGTGGAGATGACGTGCGCGACGACGACGCCGAATGGCTGGCCGCAGCGACGCCTCGGCCGTGGACGAACCGGCTCACTCCGTGGCTGGTTGCCGTGCTGCTGTCGGTCGCCGGGTTCGCCGTCGGCGTGGCGGTGCCGTTCAACGACGACGACACCGGCGCGGGTGCCGGGCCCGGACTGCGCGGAGCCGGCGCCGGACAGCTCCGATCTGGGGCTGGGGAGTTCCAGCCGGGGGCGGGGCAGTTCCAGCCGGGCGGCGCGGCCGACGCGACGGGCGCCGAAGAGGTCGGCCCGCAGCCGGCAGCGGTCGGCACGGTCAAGCTGGTCGACGGCGACACGGTGTACGTGGAAACCGAGGCCGGGGAGGTGGTGATCGTGCGCACGGGTGACGGGACGGCCGTCCGGGTGCCCGGTGATCTTGAGGGGTTGGCCGTCGGCGTGCCGGTGTCGGTGGCTGGCGAAACCGCGACGGACGGCACCGTCACCGCCGAGTCGATCTTAGCCGGTGACTGACGGCCGAGATCCGCGCCAGCGGGCTGCGCACATCCAACGCGACGGCACCTTCTCGGTGGTGCCGCAGATGAAGGGCGGCTGCACCACCGTGGCCCAGCTGCGCCGGATCGCCGACGTGGCCCGAGAAACACCAGGTGCCGCTGGTCAAACTGACCGGCGGTGTTCCGGCTGACGTCGGGGCAGTTGCGTGCGGTGTCGGCGGTCTGCCCGCAATGCCGGCGGCCCGCTCGCCGACGGGCTGATCGACGCCGAGGTGATGATCTAACCGCTGTACCAGCACGTCTTCGAGTTGGCGACCGGATGCTCCCGCAGCGGGCAGCCGCCGTTGCGCAAGCTACCCGGTCCGGCAAGACCCGGCCGGCACGATGTGGGTGTCGGTGCCGGCGGCACGGGTTTCGACACCGCCCGCCGGTGGCGACGGCCGCGATCTCACAACGTCGGGGCCGGATCGGTGCGAACCATGACCACGCCCCGACATCACCGTTTTCTACGCCAGGAAACATTCGGTTCATAGCCTGACTGCCCAATGCCACCCCGGTAGACGCCCGATCATCGCCGATCCGGAAACGTCGCTCGGCAGCATCTCGATCGCCACCCTACGGCACCCGATGGCTAAGGAGCCAACCTGATGGCCAACGAGACAGTCAACGCGGAGACCATCGAGACCCGCCCCCAGGATAACCGGAAACGGTGGATCGCCCATTGGGAGCCGGAGGACCCCACGTTCTGGCGTACGGTCGGCCGGCCGGTGGCCCGGCGCAACCTCATCTTCTCCATCTTTGCCGAACACATCGGTTTCTCGGTGTGGCTGCTCTGGAGCATCGTGGTGGTGCGGCTGAGCAGCGCCGGGTGGGACCTCAGCGTCAGCCAGACGCTCTGGCTGACCGCCGTACCCAGCGGTGTCGGGGCGTTCCTGCGGCTGCCGTACACCTTCGCGGTGCCGATCTTCGGCGGCCGCAACTGGAC
This sequence comes from Micromonospora sp. LOL_013, assembly GCF_048060315.1. NCBI lineage: Bacteria > Bacillati > Actinomycetota > Actinomycetes > Micromonosporales > Micromonosporaceae > Micromonospora > Micromonospora sp. LOL_013. The sequence goes on along the minus strand of NZ_JBHMIQ010000053.1, from coordinate 7,565 downwards.
GGTCGTCTCCGCCCTGCTGCTGATCATCCCGTGCGCCGGTCTCGCCTGGGCGGTCAACAATCCGGAAATTGGGTACGGCACCCTTCTGGTGATCGCCGCGACAGCCGGATTCGGCGGCGGAAACTTCGCATCCAGCATGGCCAACATCTCGTTCTTCTACCCGGAACGGGAAAAGGGCTGGGCGCTCGGCCTGAACGCTGCCGGCGGCAACGTCGGCGTCGCGGTGGTGCAGTTCCTGGTGCCGAAGGTGATCGTGCTCGGCGGTGGGCTGGCGTTGTCCCGGGCCGGTCTGATGTACATCCCGCTGGCGGTCATCGCGGCGGTCTGCGCCTACCTCTACATGGACAACCTCGCCGAGGCGAAAGCGGACGTCGAACCGGTCTGGTCGTCGCTGCGCCACCCCGACACCTGGATCATGTCGCTGCTTTACATCGGCACGTTCGGCTCGTTCATCGGCTACTCGGCGGCGTTCCCGACCCTGCTGAACGCGGTGTTCAACCGGCCGGACATCGCGCTCGGCTGGGCGTTCCTCGGCGCCGGGATCGGCTCGGTCGCCCGGCCGCTCGGCGGCCGGCTCTCCGACCGGATGGGCGGCGCCCGGGTGACCGCGGCCAGCTTCGTCGTCCTCGCCGCCGGCGCCTACGCGGCCCTGTGGGCGGTGCAGCAGCAGAACCTCGGCGTCTTCTTCGTCAGCTTCATGGTGCTGTTCGTCGCCACCGGCATCGGCAACGGGTCGACGTACCGGATGATCTCGAAGATCTTCCGGGTGAAGGGTGAGGACCGGGGCGGCTCTGCGGAGACGATGCTGCGGATGCGCCGGGAGGCGGCCGGCGCGCTCGGCATCATCTCGTCGGTCGGCGCATTCGGCGGCTTCCTGGTGCCGATCTGCTATGCCTGGGCCAAGTCGACATACGGCAACATCGAGCCGGCGCTGCGCTTCTACGTCGTGCTGTTCGTGGTGATGCTGGCCGTCACCTGGTTCGCCTATCTGCGGCGGGGTTCCCGGATGGCGCAGGCCGGCGTCTAGGATCGGCCGTTGTGCGCGTACTTCTCATCGGCAGTGGCGGACGCGAGCACGCGCTCGCGTCCAGCCTGGCCGCCGACCCCGCCGTCGACCAGTTGATCGCAGCTCCGGGCAATCCGGGCATCGCGGCGGTGGCCGAGCTGCGCCCGGTCACCGCCACCGACCCGCAGGCGGTCGCCGCGCTCGCCGTCGAGGTGGCGGCCGACCTGGTCGTGGTCGGCCCGGAGGCGCCGCTGGTCGCCGGGGTCACCGACGCGGTACGCGCCAAGGGCATCGCCTGCTTCGGGCCGTCCGGCGCGGCTGCCGTTCTGGAAGGCTCGAAGAGCTTCGCCAAGGACGTGATGGCCGCCGCCGGGGTGCCGACCGCCCGCGCCGTGACCTGCCGGAGCGCCGACGAGGTGGCCGCTGCGCTGGACGCGTTCGGCACCCCGTACGTGGTGAAGAACGACGGGCTGGCCGCCGGCAAGGGGGTGGTGGTGACCGACGACCGCGCCGCCGCCCTCGCCCACGCCGACTCCTGCGGGCAGGTGGTGGTCGAGGAGTACCTGGCCGGGCCGGAGGTGTCGCTGTTCGTCGTCACCGACGGCACGGCGGCGGTGCCGCTGCTGCCCGCCCAGGACTTCAAGCGCGTCAGCGTCGGCGACACCGGCCCGAACACCGGCGGCATGGGTGCGTACGCGCCGTTGCCGTGGGCGCCGCCGGACCTGGTCGACCAGGTGATGGCCGAGGTGGTGCACCCGACGCTGGCCGAGATGCGCCACCGGGGCACCCCGTTCGCCGGGCTGCTCTACGTCGGGCTGGCGGTCACCGCCGCCGGCCCCCGGGTGATCGAGTTCAACGCCCGGTTCGGCGACCCGGAGACCCAGGTGGTGCTGGCGCTGCTGGAGACCCCGCTGGCCGGCCTGCTGCACGCGGCGGCGACCGGTACGCTCGCCGACCACCCGCCGCTGCGCTGGCGGGACGGGGCAGCGGTGACCGTGGTGCTCGCGTCGGCCGGCTACCCGGCGGCAGCCCGCACCGGCGATGTGATCACCGGTGCCGGGCAGGCCGGGATCAGCCACGCCGGCACCGCCCGCGACGCCACGGGGCAGCTCGTCTCGGCCGGTGGTCGGGTGCTCAGCGCCACCGGAGTCGGCGCCGACCTGGCCGGCGCGCGGGACGCCGCGTACCGGCTGCTGGCCGGGGTCGACCTGCCCGGTGGGCACTTCCGGGCGGACATCGCCCTGGCCGCCGCCGAAGGCCGGATCACCCTGCCCTGACCCGGGTGCCGGATCACCCCGTGCCGGGCGGATAGCGGGCCGCCCGGCGGGTACGCCCCGGCGCATGGGGACGAGCTACCAGGACGTACTGGACAGTCTGAACGAGCTGGACTTTCCCGCCGACAAGGAACAGATCGTCGCGGAGGCGCGGCGGGTCGGCGCCAGCCCCGGCGTGGTACGCGCGTTGCGCGGCCTGCCGCCGGTCGAGTACGCCAACCGTACGGAGGCGGCCCGCTCGGCGCACATCGACGCCGCGCCGGAGCAGGACCCGGCCCAGCGGGCGGCGCGGGCGCGGTTCCGGGACCACCAGCGGGTGGCGCAGCATCTGCGCCAGCCGTGAGTGCCGGGGTTCACCAAGTCCGGGCCGGGGGGTCAGCTGCCCGAGGGCCGGGGCAGGTCCCGGGTGACCACCTTGCCGGCGGCGTTGCGCGGCAGCGCCGACAGGAAGATCACATGCCGGGGGACGGCGAACCGGGCGCGGTAGCGGCGCACGTACTCCCGGACCGCCTCGGCGTCGAGCGTCTCCTGCGGATGCAGCACCAGGTACGCGGCGAGCCGCTGGCCGTACTCCGCGTCGGGCAGGCCGACCACCGCGGCCTCGCGTACCTGCGGTAGCTGAGCCAGCAGGTCGGCGACGTCGGACGGGAAGATGTTCTCCCCGCCGGAGACGATCATGTCGTCGGCCCGGCCGCCGACGAAGAGCAGCCCGTCGGCGTCGACGTGGCCGAGGTCGCCGGTGCCGAGCAGCCCGTGCCGGCGTTCGGCCATGCCGTCGTCGCTGGTGGTGTAGCCGTCGAAGAGCAGCTCGTTACCGACGAAGATCTGCCCGACCTGCCCGGTCGGCACCGGTTCGCCGTCCGGCCCGAGCACCGCCAGCCGGGTGCCGTACGGCGGCCGGCCGGCGGTGTTCGGTGCCCGGCGCAGGTCGGCCGGGGTGGCGATGGCAGCCCAGGAGACCTCGGTCGACCCGTACAGGTTGTAGAGCACGTCGCCGTACCGGTCCATGAACCGGGTGGCGATGCCGCCGCCGAGCGCCGAGCCGCTGACCGCGACCACCCGCAGCCCGGTCGGCTGCCGCCGAGGCTCCGGTACGTCGTGCAGCAGCCGTTGCAGCATCACCGGCACGGCGAACAGCGCGGTGCAGTCGTGCCGGTCGACGGCGGCCAGCGCGGCTGCCGGCTCGAATCGTCGGTGCAGTACCACCGTGGCCCGCAGCGCGAACGCGATCTGCAGGGCGGTGTACCCCCAGGTGTGGAAGACCGGCGTGGCGATCATGATCCGGTCGTGGACCCGCAGCGGGATCCGGTCGATGATCGACGCCAGCGGTCCGAAGCCGGTCGGGGTCCGTCGCCGGGCGCCCTTCGGGGTGCCGGTGGTGCCGGAGGTGAGCACGATGGTGCGGCCGTCGCGGCGCGGTGGCTCCAGCCGGGTGTCCGTCGGTGCGTCGCGCAGCAGCTGCGCGACCCGGGTCTCGTCGACCCGGACCACCGCGGTGTCGACCTCGACGACCTGTTCGCCGAACTCGCGGTCGTGCAGCAGCACCCGCAGCCGCTGCTCGTCGGCGACGGCGGCGAGCTGCGGCCCGGCCAGCCCGGGGTGCAGCAGGACGGTGTCCGCGCCGAGCAGCCCGGCGGCGACCATCGCGGTCACCATGTCGGGGTGGTTGCGGCAGAGCAGGCCGATCCGGTCCCCGGCGGAGACGTCCAGCGCGGTACGCAGCGCGCCCGCCAACCGCTCGGCGCGGTCCAGCAGCTCCCGGTAGGTCAGCTGTTGTTCGCCGTCGTCGATGAGCACGACCCGGCGTGGATCGCGGGCGGCGGCCTGGCGCAGTTCGCCGACGAGGGTGAACCCCCAGCGACGCAGTGCGGCGAATTGGGCGACGGTCCGCACCGGCGAGCCGGGGGTGAGCACCCCGCGTCGGGTCAGCGTGGAAATCAGGAACGGCAGGTCCACCGGCACACACCCCCAGCTGCGGGCGTGACCGGTCGGAGGGATGGTCGACCCCGCTGATACAGGACACGTATCAGGCGGGGCTACGGATCGGTGGTCAGCTCTTGGGGATGTCGAACAGGTTGGGGATCTGGGCGGCGAGTCCGAGATCGCCCTTAGCCTTGAGTTTGCCGGTCATGAACATCATCATCGGGTTCGCGGTGCCGGCGACGACCTTGAGGAAGTCGACCGGTCCGAGGGTCAGGCTCAGTCGCGGTTCGCGCTCGGCGGCCGGGGATACCACGCAGGTGCCGTTGTCGACGACGATCTCGTAGGTGTCGGTGCCGCCGTCCGGCCGGCCGGTGATGTTCCAGTGGATCACCGCGCTGGTGGCACCGGCTTTCTCCGGACGGAACAGGACGGGCATCCGGTTGAACACCTCGTCGAGGACCTTGCCGCGCAGGTCGCCCTGCATCACCTCGGCGATCTTGGAATCCGGGGTGGTCTTGACCAGCTTGCTGAACTCCTTCGCGTCGATGGACGCGAAGTTGGCCGGGTCGAACTCGGTCATCAGATACCCTCCAGATCGGAACGTCGGGCCTACCTTAGCGTAATGTTACGCGTCGGTAGGTTCGGCCGGTGGGGCCTGACGCGGACCCCAGCCGCTGCGGTGGCCCGACCACCCGTAGAGTCGGGCGTGCTCAGTCCTCGCCTCGGTAGACGCAGCCGGAGGTGCAGGTTTCCCGAACCACCACCGCCGACAACGGCAACTGACCGGCAAGTCGTTGCCAGATCCATCGGGCCAGCACTTCGCTCGTCGGATTCTCCAGTCCGGCAATCTCGTTGAGGTAGTGGTGGTCGAGTTGGTCGCGGACCGGCGCGAACGCCTGCTTGAGGTCGCCGAAGTCGATCACCCAACCGGTTTGCGCTCCGACCTGGCCACTGACGTGCACGGCGACCCGGTACGAGTGTCCGTGCAGGCGGGCGCACTTGTGGCCTTCGGGTACGTACGGCAGCCGGTGTGCGGCCTCGAAGGTGAACTCCCGGAAGATCTCCATCAGGCAATCCCAATGTATTTGTGGGTCTGTAAACTCAAACGCCACTGTGGATTATCTAGGCAGTACCGCACCGCAGCCGCAGTATTGGCGACTCGATTCGGCCCGTCCATCGGCTGCAGTAGAAAATGGTTGAAGTCGAGGTGCTCGAAGCGAGCCGGGTCGGCCTCTGGCTGGGGAAAGACCAGCTTCAAGTCGTCACCTCGGGTGAGTACGACACTCGCGCCAGCCTTGGGACTGACACAGATCCAGTCGATGCCCGCAGGTGCGGGCAGAGTGCCGTTGGTCTCGACCGCGACCTCGAAGCCTGCTTCGTGCAGGGCGGTCACAGCCGTCTCGTCCAGCTGCAACAGTGGTTCGCCGCCGGTGCAGACCACGTACCGTCGGCTGCGGGGGTGCGCCCGCCCTTGCCAAGCCTCTGCGACGGCGGCGGCCAGCTCGACGGCGGACGAGAACCGCCCGCCCCCAATGCCGTCGGTGCCGACGAAGTCGGTGTCGCAGAATTGGCAGATCGCACGATGTCGATCGCGTTCTCGCCCGGTCCAGAGGTTGCAACTGGTGAAGCGGCAAAAGACTGCGGGGCGACCGGCGTGCGTACCCTCGCCCTGGAGTGTGTAAAAGATCTCCTTGACCCGGTACACGCCGATCATCCGTCGCCGGAGATGGCAGGGTCGATCATGCCGAGCTCGGCGAAACCGCGTTGACGGAGCAGGCAGGAGTCGCAACTGCCACAGGCCCGGTCGTCGATCGGGTCGTAGCAGCTGTGTGTCCAGGCGAAGTCGACTCCCAGCTCCAGGCCCCGCTGGATGATTGCGGCCTTGCTCAGCCGGATCAGTGGGGTGTGGATGCGCAACCGCTGTTGCCCCTCGACGCCGGCCTTGGTGGCAAGATTGGCCATTGCTTCGTACGCAGCGATGTACTCCGGGCGGCAGTCCGGGTAGCCGCTGTAGTCCAGCGCGTTGACCCCGAGGAATATGTCTGAGGCGTTCAGGGTCTCAGCCCAGGCCAGCGCAAACGACAGGAAGATCGTGTTGCGCGCCGGTACGTACGTTACCGGGATGGTGTCATCCATCTCGTCGGTGCTGGTGCGGTGTGGTACCGCGAGCGCGTCGTCGGTCAGTGCCGACCCGCCGAAGGCCCGCAGATCGATGTCGGCGACGATGTGCTGGGCCGCGCCGAGTGCCTTCGTCACGCGGGCGGCGGCGTCAAGCTCGACGGTGTGTCGCTGCCCGTACCGGAAACTGAGCGTGTGGGTCCGGTAGCCCTCGTGTATCGCGATCGCGAGCGCCGTCGTGGAGTCGAGGCCACCGCTGAGCAGCACAACGGCATTACGCGTCCCTGCCGGCAGGTGCTCCGTCACCTTCCACCCCCGTCCGTTGGCATCGGTCTAGCCAGCTGGCAAGCATACCCAGCGTGCCGCCGGAGCCCCGATCAGGGCCAGCGTTCCGGTAGGGATCGGAGTCCTCGTATCAGTCCATTCGAGTAGGGTGTTGTGCCGTTGATGGCCAAGAGGGAATCCCCGTTCCTTGAGGGCAGGGAGGAAGCCAAGTGTTGTGGGCGTCCAGGAAGGCCCTTCATCAGGCGGCCGTGACTCAGCGCCGGTAGGTGCTCGACGCTGCTAGCGCGATGCCGCCGCGGACGTTGAAGTCAACCGTGACCTTGAGAAAGATGGGATCGAGTGCGGCTACCAGATCATCCCGCATCCTCGTGGCCAGGTGCTCGTGGAAGATGCCTTCATCCCGGAAGGTCTCCAGGTAGAGCTTGAGGCTCTTGGTCTCCACACCCCGGTCACCCGGACGGTAGTCGATCCGGATGGTCGCCCAGTCCGGCTGCCCCGTGATGGGGCAGCGGCAGGTGAACTCCCGGCAGTCAATCGTGATCTCCTGCGAGCTGTCCGTAATCGGAAAGGTATCGAGTGTTCCGTCAGGCTTGGCCTGCGCCTGCCCAAGCTTAGTCAGCGCCATGGACCGATCATAGGCTCTGCCGTAATGCGCCCATTTTGCTCCTAACCTCGGCCGCCGCGTGCAGCATGTCCGGTACGTCCACCGTCTTGACTGACAGCAGAGAGTTATGAGTCCCACACCGCCCAATCGAAGGTGACCCGCGTGGCCCACTGGCAAGTGGGACACGTCCGGGAGATCGTGTCGCCGTAGGGTTCCGGATCGCCGACCAGTCGTCGGCGGCACGCGCCCGCTACGAACACTCGCATTGCGATGGCGAAGCTGCTGACCACAGGGCCAATGCTGCGTAGCTTAAGTTGATCTTGGGGTGTGGCCTGCGGTTGTGTGGCTGCTGTCG
>NZ_JBHMIQ010000052.1:0-39887 GCF_048060315.1 Micromonospora sp. LOL_013 | reverse complement strand
TGCGTTCATCCCGTTCGACGAGCGGCTGGCGGTCATCGACGACGTCATCAAGCCCGCGTACCAGTCCCTCGTCGAGGACGAGGAGGTCGACCGTGTCGGTTGACGCCCAGCCCCGCCGGTGCGGCGGTGCGTCCGCTGGCCGGTGGGGCGCCATCCCGCACCGCAGGTTGCTCGACGCGGTCGCCGCAGCGGTTCCGGCCGACCGGCTGCCCAGAGTGGAGACCGCCACCGTGACCCATCTGCTGCGGCCGGTGCCGTGGCAGCGGCGCTCCGGGCTGGTCAGTTTGGTCAGCACCGCCTACCCGGCGCTCGCCCACCGGGTGGCCACCGTGATCGACGGCGAGTTCCCCGGAGTACGGATCGCCACCACCGCCCGGATGAGCGGACGCGACGACCGGGACCGGTTCGACGTACTCGTCCCCAGCGGTCGGGCCGACGAGGTGCTCGGCTGGCTCGCGCGGCTGTGGCAGACGGCAGCTGAGCAGGTCGGACCGCACGCCCGGCCGGGTCTGCGCACGCCGGCCGCCCGGACGATGTGGCGGGCGGCGCTGCTGGTCGCCAACGGCTCCCGCCGCCGCAGCCAGGTCCGGGTCCGGGTGCCGGATCCGGCTGCGTTGACCGCGCTGACCCAGGCGGGTGACGCGCTCGGCCTGGCCGTGCACCAGCATGTACGGCGGGGCAACTCCTACTTCGTCACGGTGGATGACCCGGCCCAGTCGGTCCAGTTGCTCCGAATCGTCGGCGCCGGTCCGCACGCCGAGGCATGGGTACGCGACGCCGCCGCCTGACCGGTCGACGGTGCGGACAGGTTCGCGAGGCCCCAGCCGTGCCTCTAACCCAGAGCAGCAATGCGGTCATCCTCAGTCGCTATGATCCCGGCAGGACACAGGAGCGGGAGGTCGAATGCAACCGGTAGATCCGTACCGGCTCGTCGAGATGCTGGGATCGTGTCCGGCGGGCAGCGTCTGGTCGGCTGTGGAACCCCACGGCGAGCAGATCACCGTGGCGATCCTCGACGCCGATGTGGCCGCCGATGAACGGTGGCGGGAAGCGTTCTCCTCGGCCGCCGAGGCGCTGGCCGACCCGGCGGCGGGAGCACCGGCCTTCCGATACGCGAACTTCACCGCCCGGATCCCCTGGGTCGCCTGCGCTGCTGCCGGGCCCGGTGAAGGGGCGGAGCGGATCTTCCTCGCCCTCGGCCAGGAGTACCAACCGGCCGGACCGCAGGGCGCGGTCGGCCCGGCAGCCGAGCGACCACCGGCCCTGGCCCACCAGCCGGCGTACCCTCCGGTGCCCCGGTTCGCCCCGGCCGAACCACCGCGCCGACGCGTTCCGGGCCCGCTGCTGGCCGGGGCGGCGGTCGTGGCGGTCCTGCTGGCCGGTGCCGCCGTGATCTGGTGGCCGGAGCGGTCCGCCGAGAACCCACCACGGTCCGGAGCGAGCGCGACGCCGGGCCGGGCGGTCGACACCCCGCCGAGCGGCCCTCCGCAGGATGGCATCCCGCCGCTGGCCCCCGCGCACCAGCCCGGTTTGGAGCCACCGGTGGAGAGCTCCTGGCGGGCCGACTGGCCCCGGTTCACCCCGGAGGACACGGTCCGCACCTACACCGACCTGGCCGACGTGGGTCTGATCCTCAAGGTGCCGTGGAGCTGGGACTGCTCCCCCGTCCCCGACGACCTGGCCCCGCAGACCCGCCGCCTGCGGTGCAGCGGCACGTTCGGCGAGCAGCAGCAGGAGGTCGGTGGCGAGGTCGTGGTCCGGCCCTGTCCACAGCGGTGCACCCCGGACCGGCAGGCGAGGATGCGCCAGGCCGAGGAGGCGTGGAGTCAGCGGTGGCTGCAGGCAGGCATCGCGACCGCGTACGCCGAAATCAGCACGCTGCGGGTCGGCGGTGAGCGGCGGCACGGTCTGGTGATGGTCGCCTACTGGCGCGGCGGGCAGGACGGGTCGATCGACCGGCAGCTGGTGCTGCGGCTGACCGGCCCGGCCGACGGGGCCAGCCCACTGCGCATGATCGCGAACTATCTCCGCAGCTCGCTGCTGCTGTAGCCGGCTGGCGGCGTGCCGTCAGCCACACTCGGCTTCGATCCAGTCGGCGAGTTTCGCGGCGAACTCGGCCGCGGCGAACGACTTGGCGTGTGCCTGGATGCCGGCGGCGTCGAGCTGGTCGAGCCGACGCAGCAGCGGGACGTAGTCGTCGGCCCGGGTCGAGTCGACGAGGTGTCCGGTCGCACCGTCGACGACGGTTTCCAGCAGCCCACCACGACGCAGCCCGAGGACCGGCGTACCGCAGGCCTGGGCCTCGACCGGGATGATGCCGAAGTCCTCGTGCACCGGGAAGAGCAGCGCCCGGGCCCCCCGGTAGAGCTGCCGCAGCCGGGCCCGGTCCGGACGTACCTCGAAGGTCACCTCGGCGCCGACCCGGTCGGCGTGCCGACGCAGACTGGCCTCCTGGGGCCCGGAGCCGGCAATGACCACCGGCATCCGGGCGGCCGCGGCGATCGAGATGATCAGATCGAAGTTCTTGTACGGGATCCAGCGCCCCACCCCGAGCAGGTAGTCGCGTTGCGCGACGGGTTCGTCCGGCTGGGCGGTGGCGAAGTAGTCGACGTCGACTGGCGGATGGATGACCACCGCGTCGCGGTGCCAGAACCGCCGGATCCTGTCCCGCACCTCACGGGAGTTCGCGGCGTAGCTGGCCACGTGCCGGCTGAGCCGCACGTCCACCGTCTGCAGGGCCCGCCGGGGCAGGGCGAGCAGCCGGCCGGAGCCGCGGCCGTCGTAGGCGGGGCTCCACACGTAGCGGGCCGGCGAGTGGACGTAGCTCAGATGCCGGGTCCGCCCCGACGCACCGAGCCGTACGGTATGCGCGAAGGCGTGGCTGGACGACAGGACCACGTCGAAGTGCTCCCGGCTGAGGGTTCGCCACACCAGCGGCATCAGCGGCAGGGCGAGGGTCTTGCTGCGGCGCAGCGGTGTCCGGGCCAGCCAGGATTCCCGCAGGCCCCGGTCGGTCACCCCGGGGTCGGACCACAACACGAACCGTTGGGCGTGCGGGACGAGGTCGGCGATCCGCCGGAACACCTGCTCTGACCCGCCGGTGTCGCCGAACCACTCATGGACGAGTGCGACCGAACGGCCGGCAAGCGGTGTCGTCAACTCCGTGAACTCCCCTCGTCTGCGTCGGTGTGCCGGTCGGCTGGATCAGCGCCCGCGGCCACGGAGCACCTCGGCGACGGTACGCAGCAGCACCTTGATGTCCAGCCACAGCGACCAGTGCTCGATGTAGAAGTTGTCGAACCGGGCCCGGTCGGAGATTGGCGTGTCCCCCCGCAGACCACTGACCTGGGCCAGCCCGGTGAGTCCCACCGGTACCCGGTGGCGCATCGCGTAGCCGGGCAGCTCGGCGGAGAACTTCGCCACGAAGTACGGGCGTTCCGGCCGGGGACCGACCACGGTCATGTCGCCGCGCAGGATGTTCCACAGTTGTGGCAGCTCGTCGAGCGACGTACGTCGCATGAACCGACCGATCAGGCTGACTCGGCGGTCGTGGGCGATCGACCAGGTGGTCCGGGCCTCCTGGTCGGTCTCCGGACGCATCGACCGGAACTTGATCACGTCGAAGGTCCTACCGTGCTGGCCGATACGCTCCTGCCGGAAGAAGATCCCTCGGCCGCCATCGATGAAGGTGGCCAGCGCGCACAGGCCGAGCACCGGGCTGAGCAGGACCAGCGCCACCGAGGCGAGTGCCACGTCGGAGGCCCGTTTCACCATCCAGCGCGGCCCGGACAGGGCGATGTGCCGTACGTGGACCAGCGGGATCGCGCCGATGTGGTCGGGTTGCCGCCCGTACGATCCCGACCCCCACAGTCTGGCCACCGCCCAGAGGTCCTGGCTGGCGCACTCGGGTCGGCGCAGCAGATCCATCAGTCCGGCTTCGGGGCAGTCCGGATCGGCGATGATGAGCACGTCGCACTCGACCATGTCGATCAGCCGGCCGAGGTCGTCGAAGGTCCCGACCAGCGGCAACGACGCACCCTCGGTCTGCCGGGCGGCCGAGTCCACGCAGCCGGCGAACCGCAGGCCGTAGCTGGGGTAGCGGCGCATCAGCCGGGCCAGCTCGGCCGCGACCGGCCCGCTGCCCAGGATCAGGGCGTTGTGTTCGACCCAGCGGCGGCGGCGGGCGAAGACCACCACCGCCCGGGTGATCGAGCGTCCGATGATCAGCAGTACGGCCGAAACGGCGATCCCCCGCATCAGGTCGGCCACATACTCCACCGAGTCGTGCCGCAGCCCGGCGATGATCGCGACGGTGCCGGACGCGGTGAGCAGGCGTCCACACAGGGTCGGCAGTTCGTCGAGGAAGCTGACATGGCGTCTGGCCCGGTAGAGCCCGCTGAACGCGAAGACGGCGATGGTCAACGCCGCCATGAACAGGGTGCCCCGCCAGTACCGGTCGGAGATCAGCAGCGGAGCGAGCAACGCGGCGAGGTCCACCGGGGCGGCGATCATCCAGGCCCGTAGCGGCCGGGTGCGGCTCGACGCCCGTGAACCGGCGTACGGCAGGACCGCGGTGGCGCCAGCCGACGGGTCCGGCCCCACGTCCGGCCGTGGCCGGGGCACCAGCGGCAGCAACGGCGCTTCCACGACTTGGCCATGCCTTCCCGGTTCGGTGGAGCGGGGCTGGTGGTCGGTGCCGGAGGTCACTGCGCCGCGGCGAGGATCTCGTCGACCGCGTCGCGACGGACCGCGTCGTAGAAGGAGTCGGCCGCCTCGGTGTCGGCGAACACCACGCTCTCGTCACCGACCCGCCCGGTGCCTTCGGTCGGGCTGGTGACGAAGGTGAGGTCGTCGCCGCGCAGGTGTCGCAGGTCCATGCCGAAGTCGAGCAGGGACAACGTCTCGTCGACCGCCGCCGCGTCGGCCGTGGCCCGGATGAACGAGTTCAGCGTGGCCGGGCTGGACAGCACCCCACCGGAGGCTGCCTTCTCGAGGATGGCCTTGATGACCTGCTGCTGGTGGCGGATCCGGGCGAAGTCGCCATCGGCGAAGGCGTACCGCTCGCGGGCGTAGTCGAGGGCCGCCGCGCCGTCCATCGTCTGCGGGCCGGCGGCGAACGACCGTCGGTTGTCAGGGTTGAGGGAATGGTTGGAGGTGAACGCCTCCTCGACGTCAATCTCGACCCCGCCGAGCGCGTCGACGATCTCCCGGAATCCGGCGAAGTCCACCAGGGCGACGTTGTCCACCCGTACTCCGGTGAACTCCTCGACGGTCTGCACCATCAGCGGGATACCACCCCAGGCATACGCGGCGTTGATCTTCGCTTCCCGTCCGCCGTATGTTCCTTCCTGGTTTTCCGGCACGAAGACCCAGGTGTCCCGGGGAATGGAGATTAGCTGGGCGCTCTGCCGGTCGGCCGCGATGTGCGCCAGGATGATCGTGTCACTGCGGGAGCCCGACGTGCTGTGCGGGTCCCGGGTATCGCTGCCGAGGATGAGGATGTTCGTGGCGGTGGTCACCTTCTCCGGCCGGAACTCCTCCGGCACGTCCACGAACGCCTCCACCCGCTCGATCCCGGACTCGATCGACCGCAGGTAGAGCCCACCGGCGAGCAGCCCACCGCCGACGAGCAGCGCCAGGACCACGAGCACCGACAGAACGATCCGCAACCTGCGGCGACGGCGACGCGGTGGCTCGGTGGCGGGGTCCACTGCCGACCCGGGATCCTGCGTCCCCGGCCACACCCCGTCGGTCACCCCGCCCGACTCCTGGGTAGCCGTCTGGTCCACGAGCTGTTGTCGACGTGACATGTCAGTGATAGTACTGACGGAGGTTTCCGGATGATGTCCGCCCGGGACAGTGAAAGATCCACTTTAATCATCCACGCCGGTCTTATCCGCTTTCACCTTCCTACCGGCCCCGCTCATGACAACGGTTCATCGTCCTGCCCTGGCGGCGGCCCTGACGGATTCCCGTCAGAACCGCCGGGCATTCTGCCCTAATCGTCCGGTCCGTAAGCCAGCGGGTGGCCTGCCTGACCGACACTGGATGGACCGTCCGCTCAACTGCAGGATCGGAGTGCCGAGGTGACCTTGGAGGCCGGTGCTGACCGGGCACGTGACCGGCTCGTCTCCCGGGGCGTGGCCGAGTTGCTGGCCCTCGTCGGCCGGCTGCTGCGCCGGCCCCGGCGCGGCGAGGACGACCTGCCGGTCGTCGTGGCGGTTGGCGCCGCCGGGTCCGAGGTGCACGCCGGGGTGCTGCGCCGGCTGCGCCGGCCGGCCCGCCGCCGGGTGCCGCACGTCGACGTCGACGCCGCCGAGTTCCCCGACGGAGCCGGGATCCGCCCGCTGCTCGACGCGGTGTACCACCAGCTCGCCCTCGACGCGTTCGGCGGTGAGCCGTTCACCTTCCGCCACTATCCGCTGGCCCGCTGGCTGATGGACCAGCGGCTGGCCGACGTCGAGGTCACCGAACGCCGGGCCCGGCTCACCCAGATGCTGCGTGCCTGGCGCCGCCGGCCCGCCACCGAGAACCTCAGCGGCGCCTCGGACGCCGAGACCATGTTCGCCACCGCGTACCGGTTACTGCTCTGGCTGGTCCTGCAGGCGGTCCCGGACGTGGTCTTCCGGGCCTGGCCCTGCTCGCCGGTGGGCTGTTCTGGGCCGGCGGGCGGTGGGGTCCCGGTTGTCTGCCGCACCCGGGGCAGGGCGAGATCTCGCTGCGACTGATCGACGGGGAGTGCATCGGCTACAGCGACAATCTGGCATACGTGTTCAACCACGACCCGGGCCAGGACGCGCTGCGCGGGGTACAGGACCGCATCTTCCGGCAGAACGAGGAGGTCATGCAGGTCTGGCGGAGCAGCCAGCGCCGACGCCCGCTGATGACGCTGGTCTATCTGGGCATCATGACCGGCCAGCGGACCGGTCCCCGGGAGGTCTCCTACGTCTCCGAACGCGAAGAGCTGGAAGGGATGGCGGTTGCCCAGTACGCCCGGATGAAGGCGTCGGCGAGCACCGACGGCCAGGCGCTGCTGCGCATCGTGGTGGCCAACGGTGGCAAGCAGATGCGACACGCGGAGCGGACGGTGGAACTGCTGGCCGGGCTGGCCCGCCGGGATCCGACGGTGGTCGGCGTGGTCGGCCTGGTGGAGAGCCGCACCACCACGGCACGGGCGCTGCGGCGACTCAACGAGGTGGGGCTGCCGGCGGTCGCACCGACGCTGTCCGCCGACGGGCTGCACCGCAACTCGCGGCTGTACCTGCAGATGGTCCCGCCCAACGCCGACCAGGCCGAGCTGGTGTCGGCGTACGCCACCCGGGTGCTCGACCTGTCCGAGGCGCACATCTACTACACCACCGGCGACAACAGCCCACTCGCCGACGACCTGTACGTCAACACGCTGGTCACCGGCCTGACCGACCGGCTCGGTGAGCAGGCCACCGCGCGGCCGTTCCGGGTGGGCGACTCGCTCGGTCACGAATGCGGCTACCCCGGTTTACTCTTCTTCGCCGGCCGGTACTCGGAGTTCGACGAGTTCCTGGAGGCGCTGCGGGGCTGCCGGAACGATCCCCCGCTGCACCTGGTGGCCGACGACTCGGTCAACCGGTACCTGGCCAATCACCAGCTGCGGGCGAATGCACCGGGCAACCTGCCGGTGACGTACGTGTCGAAGGCCGCGTTGGCGATGTGCACCAGGCTGGTGGCCGACGCGGTCGCCGACGAGTCACGCCGCCGGTTCCTCGACCTGATCCGCCGCGACGACCTGCTCGGCGAGCGGCGGTGCGTGGACGGCTCCGGTCCGCCGGTCGGCGAACGGGTGGCGCTGGCCTACGACGCGACGATGATGCTGATCGCGGCGGTGGAGCAGCTCGCGGCCCGGCTGAACGTCGGCTCCCGGCCGTGGGACGCGCGGGCGGTCAGCCCGGTCGCGGTCTTCACCGAGGTACTGCGCCAGAATGCCGCGGCGGCGTACCCGGGGGTGACCGGGCCGACCCGGTTCTCGGCCGACACCGGCGAGCCGGTGGAGAAGCGACTGTCGCTGATGTACGTGGCCAGCGTGCCGCAGGTCGACCGGGAACCCACAGAGGTCTTCTACTGTGGCCGGGCACAGCCGGAGGACCCGCCCGGCTGCCATCCGGCCCCGGCGACCCCGACCGGCGACACCGGCTGACCGCCCACCGGGCGACCGATGGAACCTTCCGGACCGCCGGGGAGTCGGGCACTGCATGGGAAAATCCCCGCCGAACGCTGACGGCACAGGAGGCGATCGTCCGCGCCCTGCTCGCCCCGCACCGCTTCGCCGAGCTGGACAACCCGGAGGCGTGTCGCGGCGCCGGTTGACCGCCGAGGAGGTCGCCGAGCTCACCCAGTGACCGGACGCGCTTCGGCGTGGCGCGGGCCGTCCACCCGGTGGATGGACGGCCCGCGGGCCGTTGCTGCCGGACCCGGTACCGCGAGGGGTCGGCCTTCCGGACACCGGCACGACCAACTAAGGTTAGGCAAGCCTGCCCTTATCGATCCGGGAGTCCGTGGCCACACCAGCCGCACCGGCCGCTGTCGCTCGGCCGGGCGCGCTCCCGCGCGACCTTACGGAGAATGATGAGCTTCAAGGACGCCAAGAAGCACACCACGCTGTGTGTGGTGAACGTCGTCGGCACCGAACGGATCAGTCCCAACTTCATCCGGGTCACCCTCGGCGGCGACCAGTTGCAGCGCCTTCCCGACCACGGCTTCGACCACTGGTTCCGGCTATACCTGCCACAGGAGCACGGCGAGACCACCTTCGACCTGCCCAACCGGGCCGACACCATCGGCTACCTGAAGTACCTGCGGATCCCGTCGGCGACCCGGCCGCACCTGCGCAACTACACGGTCCGCGCGTTCCGGCCGCAGGCCCGCGAACTCGACATCGACTTCGTCGTGCACGGCGACGAGGGGGTCGCCAGCCGCTGGGTGCAACGCACCAAGGCCGGTGACACCGTAGCCCTGCTCGACCAGGGCTGCGGCTACGAGTTCGCCCCCGACACCACGTTCCATCTGCTGGCCGGCGACGAGACCGCGCTGGCGGCGATCGTCGGCATCCTGCGGGACCTGCCGCGCGACGCCACCGGCCTGGCCGTGGTCGAGATCCCCGACCCCGCCGACGCCCAGCAGGTCGACGCGCCCGCCGGGTTCGAGGTGCGCTGGCTGCCCCGCCCGGCCGGAACCCGGCCGGGCAGCCTCGCGCTCGCCGCGGTGCAGGCCTGGACGACCGACAGTCCGACCACGGTGTCCGCCTACTTCGCCGGCGAGCAGGCCCTGCCCGCCGGGGCCCGCCGTCATCTGGTGGACATCGGTGTCCCGAAGCGCCGGATCAGCTTCACCGGCTACTGGCGACTCGGTAAGACGCACTGAACCGGCGCTGCGCCGGCGCGACGACGAGGCCACCCGCAGTGCCCGCAAAGGTAGGTCGCCCAGGCTTCACCGGTCCGCCCAGACCGTGACGTCGACCACCATCCGGGGTCGGGGCGGAGTCGGCGGTTCGACGACCTGGACCAGCGCGGTACGCCGCTCGTCGGTCAGCACGCACAGCTGGTCGCCGCGACGGATCTCGCTGTGCCGGATCGTGGCCACCAACCGGCCTGGTCGCTACTGAAACGTGCGACACGTTTGGTAGCCGCCCGGCCGGCCAGCCCGAACGAGCGCGAACGAGGGTGTGTCCGACGCGCTGCGGATCCGGTGGTACTCGACGATGAGGTCGGCCAAGCCACCATCGCGGACCGGGCCGACCAGCCGCTCGGTGCTGCCACGGCCAGGCTCGCCGGTGTCGGCGTCGATCTTGTCGCGATAGTTGGTGAACACGTCCGTCGTCGCTCGCAGGACGCAGCCGGTGCGGTGCAGCACGACCGGCACGGGGGCTTCGACCGGCCGGTGGGCGGCCACCGCGTCACACGCGACGGTGGGTGTGGTCCGGCTCGGACCGCCGGTGGCTCCGACCGCGCCCGCGGTCACCACCAGGGCACAGCCGGCCGTCATGGCCACCCACCATCGACGGCGCCCGTCACGGCGTACGGGCTCGGGATGCTGGTTCTCCCAGCGGTGGGCCAGACGCTCCCGCAGCAACCGGTGCCGAAACTCGTACACACCGCCTACCCGACGGAGTCCCTTGTGCCGTGACTCGTACGCCTGATCGAGGAAACGTATCAGTTGCC
Organism: Micromonospora sp. LOL_013; assembly: GCF_048060315.1. Taxonomy (NCBI): domain Bacteria; kingdom Bacillati; phylum Actinomycetota; class Actinomycetes; order Micromonosporales; family Micromonosporaceae; genus Micromonospora; species Micromonospora sp. LOL_013. The sequence continues at coordinate 29,694 of NZ_JBHMIQ010000052.1, read as the reverse complement.
ACGGCAGCGGGCTGCGCGCAGCCAGCCAGATACGCGCGATCGTGAAGTGCAGCCAGGCCGCTCGGGCACCCCGCACGATCGCCGCACCTACGCCGAACGTGAAGGCCGTGGCCAGTACGGGCGGATTGTCGGCGGGTCTGACCACGAGCTTGAGCACGAGCCCGGCGAGCACGCCGGTCACGATCGCGCTGAACGCCATGCTCACCAGCGCGGCCCTGCGGTCGTTGCGCAGCACCCCGGACGGCCGGTCCCCCTGCGTCGTGTCCGTCATGACCTGGCCCTGCATCAGCAGCATGACCGCGCCGGCCGGCACCGCGATCAGGTAGCCGGCCGGCGCCATGTGCCAGGCCGGGTCGCGGCCGAACAACACCATCAGAATCGCCACGAACAGTGTGGCTCCGGCGGCCCCGAACGCCGCGCCCCTTGTCGACTCCTCGATCAGGATCCGCGGCCGCGAGCCGAGCCGCCAGGTAAAGGTGACCGGAGCCGGTGACCGCCGCGCGGCCTGCCACCCGGCGATGCCAGTCAGCAGGGCGACGACCACCGCGAAGGCGATTCCGACCGGCACTACGTCCATCGCGGCCCACAACCCGACCCTGCCGGCCATGTCCGGGCCCAAGGTCGTGACCACGTCCGTCCACCGGCCAAGGGCTGCTCCGGCGATCACGGTGAGCACCGTGCAGACCCCGCCGAGACCACCCAGGACGGCTCCCGTCAGATGTGGTGGCAGCTCCGCCGGCAGCCTCCACCACGCGAGCTCGCTGGTCCCGCTGCGCCGCAGCCGCGCGGCGAGGAACGCCAGAGGTGCCCAGTGCCGCCGCGCCCAGTCCGGGTCGCGCCGATCGGGATCGCCGGCATCGATGAAGGTGTCGATCAGCCGGCTCTGGACGCTCGTCCGGTCAGGGAACCGGCTCGCGTCCAGCAGGCCGCCGGGACCGGCGTCCCGGGCACCGTACCCGATGCCGGCCAGCCAGAGCATGAACGGCGTCGCCATCGCCTCGGCCAGTGGTCCGTCCGGCGAGCGGTCGAGACGGGCGAACACCTCGTCCCACTTGGCCTGATGGTGATCGGGTGTCACCTGGCGCAGGTAGGCCGTGGCCTGCTCCGGCGGCACCGGCTGCAGTTCGAGCACGGCCGCACCGTCGAGCGGGACGCGGTACCAGTGTTCGTCCACTCCATTGACAGCGGACGTGTACTCGTCGCTGCGGCAGTTCACGATGATCGGATGCGGGCTGTCGCCGATCATCGTGACCGCCCGCGCGGAAGAACCCGCCCACGCGTCGAACTCGTCGAGAATCGGGAGCACCCGGCCGTCGCGTACCAACGTCAGCGCGTGGCGCAGGGCGCGCCGTCGCGGTCCACCGAAGGCCCACCCGTACCGGCTGACCAGCTGCCGGGCCAGCCACTGGTCGAACGGCCCTGGCTGCGGCACCCGCCGTCGCGAGCTGGGTGGACGGTAGGTTAGGAGATCACCTGGGTCGCTGGCGCCCAGCGGGAACAACACCGGGATCGGCCGGTTCGGCTGGGTCGTCCCAGGCTGGGACGACCCACGCCGGGACAGCAACTCGTGGGCGAGCGCCACCGACACAGCGGTCTTGCCGGCGCCTTCCGCCCCGAGCAGGACGAGACGCCGCCTGGGTAGCCGCTCGAAGGCGTCGGCGAGGTCGGCGAGCGATTCGCTGGAGAATCCGGTCGACCAGCGCATGGCGACGTCATCACTGCCGTACACAACTCGGTCATTGTGCGCCAGGCCGGACCGCGACGGTTTGCGCAACGAAATCCGAGCCTGCGGGCCGACCTGTCTCATCTCCTCATCCAACTGGTCGTGCACCTGCCTGGCCAGTCGTTCGGCGACGATGGAAGTTCCACGACTGCCCCGGTCGCGGTAGCCAAAAGGCCCAAAAAAGCTGAAGAAGATGCCGCTCACGGCGATCGATCGGTCGCCGATGGCCGCTGCCGGCCCCGTTCCAGCAGCGGTGACTGTGTCGCCCGTCTGTCGCGTGTGCCAGATCACCCGTACCACCCGAGTCAGCTGAGATGGACCCCGCTTGTCGCGATGCTGCCGTCGCCGAAGGCCTCTGCGTCGCCGGTGTTCGAAACGTCCACCCTCGGCGGCACCGCGTGGGCCGGTGCGCTCAGACCGCTGACCGCCGCCCCGCCTGCGGTGGCCGTTGCCGCACCGGTGGCGGTGACCCGCATCTCCGCCGGCACCGCGGCTGCAGGACCTGCCGGACCAGGGGATTGGTGGACACGACCGGCCGCTTCTTCTCCCCGCTCGCCGATGTCGGGCAGTCGCCGGCCGGGAGCCGGCTCCAGCGCCGACCTGTCGGACCGGGCCGGCAGCGCACCGATCAGAGCTGCTCCCGCCAGTGCGGACAGGACGACGGCCGCCTGCTCCGCTTGGTCCCACCACAGTGTGACCAGTCCGGCACCGACCACCAGCGCGATCCGGACCACCATTGCCGACCAACGACGCACCAGGATAACCCGACCAACTTTGAACATACGCAATCACTCCCGCATCTCGACTGTGCAGGTCCGTGCGGCACGGCAGATAACTGGCCACCGGGCCCCGATTGCCGAATCAGACGGGGAGCATAGTCAACCGACTCACCACTTCTCACGGCGACCCGGACAACATCGAGCCGCCAGGAAATATCTATCAGGGCGGATGGCGCATGCTCATCCGAACACCACCTTGGCCACCCGGAGTCGATCACGATCTACACCACCGACGAGTACGTCTCGGGTTAGGACAATAAGTTTGTCTAAGCCACTGTCGACCATCGAGGCATGGCGGCGCTCATCTCACAAAGTGTCCAGCGAGGATTTCACGAACCACTTCGGCCGAACTGGCGGTCCGACTCGAGATCAACCGGCGGTACAGTACCCCCCGAGACCGCGAAGAGTCGCCGTCCAACTTCAGTGTGAAACCAGCACACTCCACGAGAGGAACGATGTGGTGAGCAAACGCTTCACCGCCGGCGCCGTCGCGACCGCGACCGCGCTGGCCCTGCTGGGCGCCGTACCGGCCGGACCGGCCGCCGCCGCCCCCGGCGCCTCGGGCGACGTCGCCGAGTACACGGTGGTCGCCGAGGCCGGCACCGGCACCGCCGAGGCGACAGCGGCCATCGAGGCCGCCGGCGGCACCGTCACCGGCAGCACCATCGACGTGGGCTTGTACCAGGTCGTCACCGACGACGCCGGATTCGCCGCCAAGGTCGCCGCCGCTCCCGCGCTGCTCGGCGCGGCGGAGAAGCGGGCCATCGGGTACGCGCCACGCCAGCGCTTCGACGCGGTGGAGCAGGAGCACCGCATCGCCGGCGCGGCATCCGCCGGGGCGGCCGGGCGGCGCGGCACCCGGATGGACCCGCTGGACGACAAGCTGTGGGGCCTGCCGATGATGCGGGCGGACAAGTCACGCCGGGTCGAGCCGGGCGACCGGCGGGTCACCGTCGGCATCCTGGACACCGGCGTCGACGGGCAGCACCCGGACATCCGGCCCAACTTCAGCTACTCGCTGTCGCGCAACTTCGCCCCCGACATCCCAGACATCGACGGCCCCTGCGAGGCCGAGTCCTGCCTGGACCCGGTCGACCGGGACGACAGCGGCCACGGCACCCACGTCGCCGGGACCATCGGCGCCGCCGCGAACCGCTTCGGCCTGTCCGGCGTCGCCCCCAACGTTACGCTGGTGGCGCTCAAGGGCGGCCAGGACTCCGGCTACTTCTTCCTCGACTCGGTGGTCAACGCCCTGGTCTACGCCGGTGACGCCGGCATCGACGTGGTCAACATGTCGTTCTACATCGACCCGTGGCTGTACAACTGCCTGGACAACCCGGCCGACTCCGCCGAGGAGCAGGCGTCGCAGCGGGCCACCATCGAGGCGGTCAACCGGGCACTGCGGTACGCGCACAAGCGGGGCGTCACCCTGGTCGGCTCGCTCGGCAACAACCACGAGGACCTGGGCGACCCCCGCCCGGACTCGTCCAGCCCCAACTACGGCGGCACCCCCCGGCTGCGCACCATCGACAACGACACCTGCTGGGACCTGCCGGTCGAAGGCGCGCACGTGATCGGTGTGTCGGCGCTCGGCCCGTCAAAGGCCAAGGCGGACTACTCCAACTACGGCACCGAGGAAATCTCGGTCGCCGCGCCCGGCGGCTGGTTCCGCGACGGCTACGGCACGCCGACCCACCGGACCTACGACAACACCATCCTGTCGTCGTACCCGCTGCACGTGCTGCAGGAGGAGGGTGTGGTCGACGCCGACGGCAACATCGTGCCGGACGCCGAGTCGTACGTGTTCAAGGAATGCACGTCGGCCGGGGTGTGCGGATACTACACCTACCTGCAGGGCACCTCGATGGCGTCACCGCACGTCTCCGGGGTGGCGGCGCTGATCGTCAGCCGGTACGGCAAGCGCGACGGACGCCGGGGCGGGCTGACCCTGGACCCGGACAAGGTGGAACGGCACCTGTACCGGACCGCCGCCGACACGGCCTGCCCCGAGCCGCGCCTCGTGTCCTACGCCGACGAGGGCCGGTCCCCCGAATGGGATGCCTACTGCGACGGCGGCACCAGCTTCAACGGCTTCTACGGCCACGGCATCGTCGACGCCTTCGCCGCGGTCACCCGGCCGCTGCATCACCACTGAGGACGTCCGGTCCGGACGGCCGGGGTGGGATGATCACGCCCACTCCGGCCGCCGGCCACAACCGGTTCCGCAGCGCCACCGGTCGACGTCGCGTGACATCGCCGAATCCATCCGGCCCTTCTCGTCATACCAGCGGAATCGTCAGGCTCAAGGACTCGTCAGAAGCCGCCGACCTTCCTCGGGGCCGCAGTTATCGTCCATGATGGGCACAGGTCGCGAATGGACCAGGCCGCTCTCGTACGCCGCGATCACCAGCTGTGCCCGGTCCCGGGCGGCCAGCTTGGCCAGCAGGTTGCCGATGTGAGTCTTGACGGTCTTCACCGAAATGGTCAGTACCTGCGCGATGTCGTCATTGGACGACCCCTCGGCGACCTGGACCAGCACCTGTTTTTCCCGGTCGGTGAGCCGTCGAGGGTGGGCGTCCGACGCCCGGCGCGCCGGTCGGCACGGTCCACGTAGTGCTTCAGAATCCGGGCCAGGACGCTGGGAGCGAACGACGACTCCCCCGCGTGGATCCGCCGGACGGCGTCGAGCAGCCGGTCCGGGTGGGTGTCCTTGAGCAGGGATCCGCTCGCGCCGGCACGCAACGCTCCGTACACGTACTCGTCGAGCTCGAACATGGTGAGCACCACCACCCGCACGACGCGCAGCGTGCCGTCGCCGGTGATCGCGCGAGTGGCGGCGATGCCGTCCCCGCCGGGCATCCGGACGTCCATCAGGACGACGTCCGGGCGCAGCTGCCGTGTGAGGGTCACCGCGTCCGCGCCGGTGGCGGCCGCACCGACCACCACCAGGTCGTCGACGCTGTCGATCACGATGGCGAGGCTGTGCCGCAGCAACGGTTGATCGTCGGCGACCAGGACCCGCACCGGCCGGCGCGCCGGCGTCACCCCGCCGCCCCAGGCTCGGGTAGCCGCGCCACCAGGTGGAACCCGGAACCGACCGGACCGGCGTGCAGCGACCCGCCGAGGGCGTCCGCCCGCTCGCGTAGCCCGGTCAGCCCGTGGCCGGCACCGGGCTGCGGGCACCACCCGGCAACGGGTCCGCCGTCACGGACGCTGGCGACCACCGCGTCCCCGTCGCGGTGCACCCTGACCCGGACGTCGGTCGGCCCGGCGTGCCGGGCGGTCTTGCCGAGTCCTTCCCGGACCACCGCACACACCGCCAGCTGCACCCCGGGCGAGACTGTGCCCAGCTCTGCCAGGTCGAGCACGGCGGGCAGCCCACCATCCCGGGCCGCGTCGACGATCCCCGGCAGGTCGCCCAGCGACGGGGTACTCCATCGGCGCGACGTGTGACCGGCGGTTTCGGCGACGTCGTCGCGGCCGAGCTGGTCAAGCTGCGGACGCTGCCGGGTGTCGTCGCCACGGTCGGCGGGACGGCCGGCACGGCGGTCGCCGTCGTCGCCACCACGGTCGCCACGGCCCAGTCGACCGGCGAGGGCGGGCCGGCGGATGTCGACGCCGTGGCCCTGATCTGCCGGGCGGTTCCCATCCTGCAGGCGGGCCCGATCATCATCGGGGTCCTCGGCGGCGCGGCCGAGTACGCCGGCGGCCTGCTGCGGACCGCCCTGGTCGCCTGCCCGGATCGGCGGGCAGTGCTCGCCGGTCGGGCGGCGGCGCACCTGTTTGTCGCCGCGCTCACCGCCACGGCGGTGCTGGGCGCCGGCCTGACGACCGGTTGGATCGCCGGTGCCGGGCGGCCGGTCGGGTGGGCTGCTGTGCAGACGTCGGTCGGCGCGGCCGGCTATCTGGTCCTGGTCGGGCTGCTCGGCCACGCCGTCGCGGTCGCGCTGCGCGGAGTCCTACCAGGGTTGGCCGTGACGCTCGGGCTGGTGTTCGTGGTCTGCCCGGTGCTGGCCGGGTTCACCGGCGTCGCCGGTGTCCTGCCGGAGCGGGCCGGTCGGCTGCTGGCCGGAGTATCGGACGCTGCTGCGGTCGCCGTGCCGGAACTGGTGACCGGGCTGATCGTCCTGCTCGGCTGGATCGAGGTCGTTGGCACGGTGGCGGCGACGGTCTCCCTTCGACGCGACGTCTGAGGCCGCACCGAACCTGACCACGCCTGGCCTCGCCGACGACGGTTCCGGCATCCCGCCGGCACCATCCGAGCAGGCGCAACAAGCTGTTCCGCTGCGACGGCGTTGTGTGCGGCATCCTCAGGTGACACGATCAGGAAGAGCATTCACCTAATCCGATCGAGGAGGTGGACATGCGGATGTTGCGGCACCTGGCAGCCCGACTGGTGGGCAGGAGACGGATCAGCGGCCGGTACGAGTGGTGGTACTACCACCAGGCGTAGACAGCCCGTCGGACACCGGGAAGAAGGCAGGACCTCGGTAGCGGGGTCCTGCACTCGGTTAGGAGTCGCAGATGGCACCGTTGAAGCAGGGCGACCGGCCACCGGGGCCGCGCGGGCACTGGCTCACCGGCAACACCCCGGCCTACGAGGCCGACCGGATCGGCTTCATCGAGCGCAATCACCGCGAGTACGGCGACGTGTTCACCTTCGACGACCGCACCGTGTTCGTGATCGACCCGGAGCTGGCCCACGACGTGCTCACCCGGCCGGGCAACGCGTTCCTGCCCGAACTGGCCCCGTTCGACGCCCGGCCCGATCTCGACCGGGCCGCCGAGCGGGCCGAGGCCTGGATGCCGGCCCGGCGGGCCGCGTGGGCCGGTCTCGACCGGCAGGCCAGCACCGCCTTCGACGGGCGTACCGTCGAGATCCTCGACGCGGCCCTCGACGCGGCCGCCGGCCGGGAAACCGACGTGCTGGCGATGATGCGACGGTACGCCGCCGCGACGATCGCCGATTATTGCTTTGGCGTGGACGCCACAGGGTTCCCGGAGCTGCTCGCCGAGGGCGTCGCCGCCACCGCGCCGTTCGAGACCGCGAAGTACGGGTTCGCGGCCTGGCTGCCGGTGCGCCGCAACCGTCGGTTCTTCCGCGCGCACCGCGCGTTCACCGACGCCCTGCTGTCGGTGGTGCGACGCCGTCGGGCCGGCACGTCCAGCAAGGCCGGCACGTCCACACCGGACCTGCTGGACGTGCTGCTGGCCGCCCGGCCGGCCATGCCGGACCGGGCGGTCGTGTCGACGCTGCGCCCGGTCCTGCTCGGCGGACACGGCGTGCCGGCCGCCGCGCTGACCTCGCTGGTCTGGGAACTCGCCGGCCGACCGGAGCTTGTCGCCGCGCTGCGGGCGGAGGCGGGCGGGCCGGCCGGGTCCGGCGACCCGCCGCCGGCGGCCCGGCTACCGCTGGCCGAGGCCGTGGTCAACGAGGCGCTGCGGCTGTATCCGCCGGCGTGGCTGATGACGCGGACCGCCCGTACGACCACCGGGTTGGGTCCGTGGACGCTGCGACCCGGCGACGAGGTGCTGATCGGCGCCTACCTGATCCACCGGGATCCACGGTGGTGGCAGCGGCCCGACGAGTTCGACCCCGGCCGGTGGGCCGCCGGTCGGCCGGCACCGGGGGCGGCGTTCCTGCCCTTCGGCGCCGGGCCCCGGGTCTGCATCGGTACGGCGTTGACCATGCGCCAGCTCACCCTCACCGTCTCCCGGCTGGCCCAGCGCGGTTCGGTGGAGTCGTCGAACGCCGCCGCCATCCGGCTGCGGTTCGCCGGCCGGCTCGCACCGGCCGGCCTGCTGGCCCGTTTTGTCGACGGAAAGTCGTGATCACATTCCGTTGCATAAAGGCAACCGGTGTGCAATGGTCATAAGAATCACTCACCTCGATCGAGCGAGGAGGTAGCCATGCGGACACTGCGCCACCTGGCCGCCCGACTGGCCGGCAGGAAGCGGGTCAGCGGCCGGTACATGTACTGGCCCTACCACTACGAGTAGACCGAACCCGCCGGACGTCGAGGTCGACGTCGACGACTACTGCGGGACAGAGTCCCCGGGCATCACCGTTCGGTGGTGCCCGGGGACTCTCCCTGTCCGCCGGTCCGGACCGGTGTTCCAGCCTGTCCGGACCGGCGTTGGAGCCGCTGGTCAGCTGACCGTGCAGGCGGCACCGTTGAGGGTGAACGAGCTCGGCGCCCCGGCGTTGCCGGTGTGGGTGGCCTGGAAGCCGATGTCCACCGAGCCGTTGACCGGGATACTGGCGTCGTAGGACATGTTGCGGGCCGTCACCTGCCCCGAACTCGGTGAGTAGCTGGCGTTCCAGCCCCCGGTGATGGTCTGCCCACCGGGCAGGGTGAAGAACAGCGACCAGCCGTTGACGGCGCTGGAACCGGTGTTGGTGATCCGGAAGTTCCCGGTCAGCCCGTTGTTCCAGGCGGTGATGGTGGCCGCGACCCGGCAGGCACCGGCGGGTGGCGGAGCCGTCGTCGGTGGCGGTGCGGTCGTCGGCGGTGGGGTCGAGGTCAACCCGAAGAACTCGATGGCAACGGCGGCCATGCCGCCGCTCGGCAGGCTGTGGCCGGCGCCCTGGATGCTGTACGCCTCGACCTGGACGATGCCGGAGCTGTCAGCGAACTGGCGGCGGTCACCCCACTGCTGCGGTGTTCGGTTCATGTTGCCGCCGGTGCACTGACTGCTCCACGGCGGATAGTCCGCCGCGTTGGCGAAACAGTTGTACGGAACTCCCATGAAGGCCGACCCGGCCTTGAACACGTCCGGGTAGACGGCCAGCATGTGATTGGTCATCATGCCGCCGGACGAACTGCCGGTGGCGTACACCCGGTTGGGGTCGCCACCGTACTGCTGCTGGGCGTACTGGACCATCGACATGATCGACACCGGGTCGCTGCCGCCGCCCCGCCGCTTCGCCGCCTCGGACCAGACGTCGAAGCAGTTGCCGAAGCCGGCCTGCTGGGTGGCGGTCGGGTAGATCACGATGAAGCCGTACCGGTCGGACAGTGAGGCGAACTCACTGCCGGAGTAGAAGCCGGGCCCGGATCCGCCGCAGCCGTGCATCGCCACGACGATCGCCGGGTTCGCCGGACGGCCGTCCGGCACGTAGACGTGCATCTGCATCCCGCCCGGGTTGTTACCGAAGTTGGTCACCTGGACCAACGACGCCGCGTACGCCGGCCGGAGCGCCGGGACGACCAGGCCGGCGGCGACCAGCGACATCGCCATGCCGAGCAGCAGTTTCGTCTGACTCTCATGCACCTGACTCCTTCCTGTCGTGCGCTGTCCCCTGTCGTGTGCCGGCCGACGGGACGTCCGGCCCTGCCCCGCCCGGCCTTCGCACGGCAACGTGTGGCACTTGGTGTTCCCGCCGGACAGACAAGTGAATCGATACAGCTCGATCGCAATTTCGGGTCGTTGCCAGGAACCCGCTTCGCCGGTGACGCGGCCCCCGACGACGTGCGGGCCCACACCACCGGCGATCTGTTGGCAGGAGTCCAGCCAGCCGGCCCCGGCCCCGGCTACAACCCGGGCCCCGGTTTCAGCCCTGCCCCAGGCCTAGGAACGGACCTCGGCCTGGGCCTCGGAGCCGGAGCCGGAGCCGGAGCCGGTGACCAGACGACGCAAGCCGGGTCGGCGACCCGTACCGTCGGACGGTGACCACGACCGGGCCGCAGCGCCCCGACGTCCGCGTGGTCGCCGTCGGCGTCGGCGCCTACCAGGCCGGCGACGGCTGGACCCTGACCGGGCCGGTCGACGACGCCGTCCGGATCGCACGGTTCTTCGTCGCCCACGGCGTACCCACCGGGAACGTGGAGCTGCTCACCGACCCGGCACCCCCGGCCGACGACCTGCCGGCTGGGGTACGGCGGCGACCCGCCGACCGCGCCACCGTCCGCCAACTGCTGCTGCGCGAGCTGCCTGCCAGCTCCGCGCGGGAACTGTACGTCTACTGGGGCGGCCACGGCTTCGTCGACCCGCGTCGGCGACGCCGGCTGTACTACGCCGACGCCACCGACGCCGACGCCGTCAACCTCGACCTGGACTCGCTGCTGGCGACGTACGCCTCGGACCTCGTCGCGGCGCTGCACCGGCAGCTGTGGCTGGTCGATGTCTGCCAGACGCACGGCCCGGCCCGGCCGCGCCGGATCGACGGGCACGAGACCTTCCCGATCGGCGACCCGGTCGCCGGACGCAGCCAGGACGTGCTGTTCGCCGCCGCCGCCGGCCAACCCGCCGCCAACCTGGACCGGCAGCGGACCGGCCTGTTCAGCCGGGAGCTGCTGCGGTTGATGGACGCCGACGGCCTCACGGCGCTGGCCGACCCGCAACGGCTCGCGGAGCGGCTGCGGGCCCGGTTCACCACGCTACGGGCCGACGGTCTGACCGGGCAGACCCCCACCTACCTGTGGTACCGCGACGCGTCCGGCGACGAAGGTCTGCTGCTGGCGGCGGACCCGGGCGGGTCGCGCAAGCCCGTCGAGAGGTTGGTGCGGCCGTCAACGGCGGCGATCGGCGCGGTGGTGGACGCGCTGTTGGAGATTCCGGAGTTCCGCCGGCCGAACGACCGCGAGGAAATTCTGTCTCTGCTGCCCCCGTCGGTGTACGCCTCGATCCGGCGCAACCCAGCGACCCGGATCGACGCCGTCAGCATCGTCCGAGGCTGCCTGCACCACGCCACCGGACTGTCCGAACTCGTCGCCGCCGTACGCTTCTTCACCAGCGACGACGCTGCCGTCGACCACCTCGCCGAGACGGTCCGGCGGCTCGCCGGGTAGCTACCGCCGGTCGACGCCGGCGCTGTGACGCATGCGCCCCGGCGCTTCCGTTGCCGTGCGGGGATAAGCGATGATGAGGACATCGACCGTCACCTTTCGTGAAGGGCTACCGCTGATGGACAGCACCCCGGCCGGTATCGAGTCCGAGATGCTCGATCTGTCGACGGTGGACGTGGCGACGCTGCGCGGCGTCGACGACTCCGACATGACCGCCGCGATGGTCCGGGTACGGCAGCGGATCGCCGACGCCGAGGGCAGCATCAGCGGCTACAGCGGATCGTTCGCCGGTCGGGCCACCGGAGCCGACCCCCTGGCGGAAGACCGGATCGGTTGACGGGCCGGGCGGCGGCACCCACCCACGCAATCGCCGTCGACGACTTCCGGCAACTGGCCAGCACCGGCGGCGACGAACGGACCGCAGCAGCCCTGCGCGGCTCCGAACGTAGCTGGCGGCTGACCGCGCTGCGCGCACTGGTGGACGCCGTCGCGCGCCGCACCGACGCCGCCGGCCCGCTGTCCGGTGTCGACACCGCGTGGCAACTGCTGGTCCGTGCCGACCGCGCCGACCCGGACGCCACCGAGGAGGTCGTCGCCCAACCGCAGGTCGGCATCTGGGTGGCGCACACCCTGCGCCGGCTCACCTCGGCAGGGTCCGGCGACCCGCCGCTCTGGGTCGACGTCGGCTACCTGCACTCGCTGGCCGCCGCCGCTGCGGTCCGCGCCGGGCTCAGCTTCGACCTCGTGGTCCCGGCCCGCCACGGCCACCTCGCGCTGCCCACCGTCGCCGCCGTGGAACTCCCCCCGCGGATCGAGCGGGTACAGGTGGTCGCAGCCGCCGGCACGGTCACGGTCACCGCGGGCGGCACCGACCCGGTCGGCCCCGGCGACCCCCGCTGGCATCCGCCGGTCCGGCTGGTCGCCACCGCTGGCGGGATCGACCTGCGGGTGGAACTGCTCGATCGGGACGTCTACCGGGACCTGCGCGGACCGGCAGCGCCGGCACCGCTGAGCACCGACCAGGTGCGCCGCTGGCAGGCCCAGCTCCAGCAGGCCTGGGAGCTGCTGGTACGGCAGCAGCCGCAGCGCGCCCGGACGGTCGCGGCGATCCTGCGGACCGTCGCGCCGTTGCCGGCCCGGGAACGGTTCCGCCAACTGTCCGCCTCCGGCGCGGAAGCCTTCGGCACCATTCTGCTGTCCGAACCGGACGACGCCACCCAGCTGGCGATGACGCTGGTACACGAGATCCAGCACCACAAACTGGGCGCGCTGGCCCATCTGCTGACCCTGGTGAACGACGATCCCGACCGGCGGTTCTACGCACCATGGCGCGACGACCCGCGCCCTGTCGCCGGGCTGCTGCAGGGGGTGTACGCGTTCGCCGGGATCACCGACTTCTGGCGGGTGCACCGGCGGCACGCCCCGGCCGGGCAGGTCGCGTTGGCCAACTTCGAGTTCGCGCTCTGGCGTCGCCAGACCCGGCACGCGGTGCGGTCACTGCTCGACTCGGGCCGGCTGACCGGGCACGGCACCCGGTTCGTCGAAATCCTGCACGACACGGTCGCCACGTTCGAGACCGAGCAGGTACCGGCCGGCCCGCAACGGTTGGCCGACCGGATGGCCGTCGACCACCGGGCGCTGTGGCGGGCGCACAACCTGCGGCTCGACGCCGCCGCACGGACCGAGCTGGCCGCCGCCTGGGCCGGCCGACGGCCGTTGCCGGCCTGCCTGGCGGACGCCCGGGACGGCCGGCCGGCCACGCTGACCCGCCCCGACCGGGCCTGGTTCGACGCCCGCGCGGTGCTGACCCGCCACCGGCTGACCGACCCGGCCGGCTTCGACCGACTGACCGCCGCCACGGACACCGTAACCGGCCTGGTCACCGGCGCGACCGCCGCCGACGTCGCACTGGTCGGCGGCGACGCCGACCGGGCCCGCGCCGGCTACCTGCGGCAGCTGGCAGCCGATCTGGCGGCCGGGACAACGGCGGCGCACAGCTGGATCGGGCTGGGACTGACCTGGCCGGACGGGTCGACGCATCCGGCGGCGCGGGCCCTGCTGCACCGGCCGGAACTGGTGATGGAGACGCTGCGGCATGCCGCCCGCCGGGGCGCCCCGGTCGACGTACCCGATCCGGTCGAGCTGGCGGCCTGGGTCGGTGCCGGACTGCCCGCCGACGCGCACCGGCCGGCGGATCCGGCCGGCTGGCTGCTTCTGAACCGGACCCGCCGCTGAATCCGGGTCCGGCCGTACAGTTCCGGAGCGAACCCGCCGGGGCAGGTCACAGCGGCAGCGGATCGATATCGCAGTTGGCCCGCACCCCGGCCGCCGCTGCCGCCGTCGCCGGATGCAGCTCGCCGAACGTCGACCGGAACCGGTCGACGATGTCGTCGAACAGCAGACTCGCCTGGGAGTCCTGGCCGAGCCCGCGCAGATCCATCGCGAGGTTGAACCCGCAGGCCAACGTGATCGGATGGCCGGGACCGAGCTGCTCCGTACAGCTGTCGAACGTCTCCGCGTCGAGCGCCCGCGCCGCCTCGTACTCACCAAGTTCGTACAAGGCGCTGGCCAGGTTGACCCGGGCGGCGAACACCAGGGCGTGGCTGCCCCCGAGCCGCTGAGTGAGCCGGCGCAGGCCCTCATCGGCCACCTCGCGGGCCTGCTCGTGCTCACCGAGCAGGCGCAACGTCACCGCCAGGTCGACCTGCGCCCCCGCGGTGTGCGGGTGGTCCTCGCCGTAGAGCGCCCGCAGACCCTGCACGGCGGCCTCACCGGCCTGCCGCGCAGCCCGCAGGTCGCCGGTGACCCGCAGGTCGATCGAGACGGTCAGGTTGGCCAGCACACTGTCCGGGTGGTCGTCGCCGTAGCGGATGCGGAACCGCCGCAGCGCATCGGTGGACAGGTCCAGCGCCTCATGGTGCTGGCCGGCCTTACGCCGGAAGCCGGCCAGCTGGTGACTCTGCCGGACCAGGTCCGGATGGTCGTCGTACTTGAGCACCCGGCGGGCGTCGGCGACCAGGTTCTCCTGGCTGGCGTGTGCCGTCACGTAGTCACCCAGCTCACGCCGGTCCAGGTTGATACCGCCGAGGGTGTTCAGGCTGACCGGGTGGTCGGTGCCGTAGATGTGCACCAACTGTTCGTAGGTCTGCTCGTCGAGCTGCAGCGCCCGACCGAACAGCCCGGACAGCCGCATGCTGACCGCGAGGTTGTGCGCGGCCCGCAGCGTGAACGGCTCCTCGTCACCGAAGTTGCGCTTGGACTGCTCGTAGACGGTGATCGACCGCTCCAACGCCCCGTCGAAGTCACCGGCGACGCGATGGTCGGCGGCGACCGCACCGAGCGCGTCGAGCGTCTCCTCCTCGGTGTCGCCGACCGTCTGCCGGTACAGCTGCAACGTCCGGGCGTTCAACTTCGCGGCGGCGGCGTAGTCGCCGACGACGAAATACATGAACCCGAGCCAGGTCGCCATCCGCAGACTGTCCGGGTCGGTGTCGTCACCCCGGTCGATCCACGACCGGTACGCCCGCTGGGCGAGGTCGCGGGCACCGATGTGGTCGCCCCAACGCCACAGGTACTTCGCCTCGTTGAGCACCATGTCCCGGACCAGCTCGTTACGGCAGGTCTCCGCGCCGGACGCGACGATGTGCGGATACAGCTCGGCGTAGCGGGGCCAGTGGTCGGCGTCGTCCGGCTCGTCCGGGTCGTTGCCGGCGAGCAGCAGGTGGGCGCTGTGCCGCAGGTCCTTGCGGTCCTGCTCGCTCATCTGGTGGATCAGCACCCGCTGGACCAGCCGGTGCATCTGCAACGAGTTGGTCCGGTGGTCGATGCGGGCCAACGACAACCGGCCGATGGTCCGAATCGCCTGCTTGAGCCGGATCGGGCTGCGCACCAGCGGATCCAGGTCGGGGTGGATCTGCAACCGGGGCTTGGACAGCAGCGACCGATTGATCGGCTCGGACGCGAAGAACGCGCAGACCTGCAGCAGACGCAGCGCCGACGGGTCCCGCTCCCGCAGCCCGTTGAGGGAGATGTGCCAGGCGGCAGCGACCAGCGGCGGGTAGTCCTGCTCCACCTCGGTCACGTCGTCGACGTCGGGTTGGCTGTCGCGCAGCAGCTGCAGGTACTCGTCGGCGGTCATCGTCGTCTCCGCGCGCCAGGCCGCTGCCTGCTCGATGGCCAGCGGCAGGTCACCCAGCGCGGCGGCGAGCCGCTCCGCGTCGCTGACCAGAAGGTCCGGGCCACGGCGGCGGAGCAGCTCGATGCTCTCCTGCCGGTCGAACACGTCGACCGGCAGGCCGCTGGCGATCTGGCCCCACCGGGGGTCGCGCGAGGTGACCACGATGCTGCCCGGCCCACCCCGGGGGAAGAACCGTTCCACGTCGTCGGGGTCCTCGGCGTTGTCGAACACCAGCAGCCAGTTGGCGTACGGGCGGCCGATGCGCAGCGCGTCGAGCACCGCCGGCACGGCGGTGTTCGCTGTCGTCGGCACCTGCAGGTCGAGCCGGCTGGCGAGCTCGGCGAGTGCGGACTGGATCTGCGCCGGACGCTCGGCGGAGATCCACCAGATCAGGTCGAAGTCCTGCTGGTGCTGGTAGACGTACTCGACGACCAGTTGGGACTTGCCGACACCGCCGGCACCGTGCACCGCCTCGGGCAGCACCGCGGTGGTGCCGGCGCGCAGCCGCTGGTGCAGCGTGTCGAGCAGCGCCCGCCGGCCGGTGAAGTTGGCGTTGCGCGGCGGCAGGTTGCCGACGACGGCCGGCTGCTGGTCGCGTCGCTGGGTGCGCAGGACAGCGGTGGTCGGCGGGATGACACTGCCGGTCGGAGACACCGCACTCCCTTCTGGGTCGGGTCCGGGGTGGGGCGTCTGCTGCCGGGCGCCGAACGGGAAGGACGCTCCCGGCGACGCCATTATGTCAGACATCGTCGGCTCCATACCTGTATGACTCGCTTGCGAATTCGTCGCCGGATAGCGGGATCTGCGGGCCCGGACCGGCGAACCCAACGCCCAACCAAGCCGTTCGGCGGCGACCAGGTTCGGGCCGCCCAACGACAGGTGCACCGCCAACTCGACCCGCAGAAACGGCTCGGAGGCCGGGGTCACCCGGGGGTACGTGGCCTCGCGGGGGCTGCGGACCCGACGGGTCAAGTTCCGCACCGCCTCGATGTCCCGGCCGAGCTCACTCTCCACGGTGTACTGGACCTCGATGATGCGGTCCCGGTAGCTCGACGCCAGCAGTTGGTCACGAACCCCGTGGCGGAACTCGTACCGCAGCCGGGTGTCATCGCCGGACGTACCACCGCCGTGCCGCACCGGCCGCAACAGGTCGCTAGTCAACACCTCGGTCAGGTGCGTCGGGCCGAGCCGACCGGCGGTGCGCTGCACCGCCCGGATGATCCGCGAGGTCAGCGGAGCGGCGGAGAGCCGGGTCGCCAACGCGAACGCCCGGGGCGACGCCTTGGCCCGGAACCGGGCGACCAGCTCGGTCGCCCTCAGCCCCGACTGTGCCAGGCGCGGTACGCGCACCGCTCCCGGGACCCGGTCCGACAAATTCACCAGCAGCGCCGGCATCCGCACCGTACCGGCCGTCGGCCCGGCCAGCAGCCGCCCCCACCGCGACAGCCAGTCACCGCCGCGCTGGATCACCGGCACCGCGGTCCGCTCCGGCCCGCCGGGCTCCGCCGCCGACCACGGGTCCGGCACGCTGGTCCGCCATGGACGCTCGGCGGTCGGTAGCCGGGCGCTGGCCGGGGTCCACAGCACTTCGGCGGTATCCATTCCCCGGTCGTACCAGTGCTGCTGCGGCAGCACGTTGACCACGGCCAACGCCGCCAACGCCGCCCAGCCGACCAGCACCGGGAAGATCAGCCCGGTGGTCCAGGCCGGCGACCGGCCGTGCGTCACCAGGAAGACCACCGGCGGCCCGCCGTCACCCGACGGCACCGTCAGCGGGGCGTGCGGGGCGTCACGCCAGCGCACCGCGCCGTCGGCGACCACCACGGACCGGACCGACACCGAGGCGAAGCACTCCTGCTCGCGCAGCATCGCCAGGAAGTCGGCGAACTCGTCGGACCAGAACTCCATCACCGGATCGTCGTCGATGACGACGAGGACCTCACGACGACCGGCGATCTCCAACTGCCGGGCCGGCTCGGGCAGGGTCGGACGGACCGCAAAGGCCGACCCACGCGACGACAACGAATCCATCATGGAGCACCACCGGGGCGGATGGTGCCGCCGACCGTCCCCCGGTGACCGTCTCCGCTCATTCGCGGACCTCTCCCAAGTCGTCGCCGGCTGAGCCAGGCTGTCCGGGCTGCCGCAGCGGATCGTCCCACAAGATCACAAAGCCGTGCCCGACGTGCCGGCCCGAAGCAGACGGATCCTCACCCCAGGCCGACTTCCTCAACTTTGCGACATGCATGGGCAGCTGCGCCATCCCCCCGGCGAACCCATTCGCCGACTCGACCATCGATCGCAGCACCCGGCACAGCTCAACGGCCAACACCGGATCACGGTGCCAGACGATGGCTGGGACACCGGACCGTACGCCGACAAGCAGTTGCCGCTCGGCCGCGCTGTCCGGCAACGGCGAATCGCTCAACACCAGAACGACCGCCGCCTCGTCACCCGTCAGCAACGCCTCCAGTTGGGCGTCGACCTGATCAGGCGCGGCGCAGAATATCCGAGAAGACCCGCCGTCCGCAGCAACGCCACGCCAGCGCACCCGCCACCGCCGATGCCACTCGGGGGAACGCAGCCGCTCCAACGAGCGGATCACCAGTGGATACTCCACCACCAACGGGCTCGGCACCGGCGACCGAAGTTCCTTGCGCCAGGTGTCGACCGGCTCGTTGAGCAACTGCCACGGCAGGACTATCTCAATCGTCACCGGCCCCGCCTGGTGCGCCCAGCGCCGCTCCGTCTCCGACAGCACCTCGTCGACCGCAGCCTCCAGGTCGCCGTAGCGCACTCGGCGATGCTCACCCCGCACCGGTGCCCAGGTCGGCGACGCCCACTGATACCAGTGGGACATGATGAACGTGTCGTCGTCACCGCCGTACTTCTCGAACTGGATGACCAGGTAAGCCGTCGCGGGGCCGACGGCACCGTCCGCCACGGCGGCGGCGGTGGCGGCGGTGGCGGCGGTGGCGGCGGTGGCGACCGCCGCGACGGGCGACCGGCCGAAGCGGGTCCCACCCACCCCGACGAGGGCGTCCTCCGGCACGTCCCACTCATCGGCCAGGGCCCGAATCAGCTGGCGCAGCCGCTGCCGCGCCTCGGCCGGCACGCTGTCCTCGAGCCGACCGAGCAGCCGCAACCAGTGCGGCACCCCGCCAAACCCCGTTCCGTCGCCCGCCACACCGACACTCGACGGCGCCACCGCCAGATGGGCGAACAGATGCCACAGCGAGGTGCAGTGCTCCGGCGGCGGCTCCTGCCGGCACTCGACCACGAACCGACGCCACCGCGCCGTCACCCGCAACTCGGACAGGTCACCCCGCAGCCAACCCAGATCGTGATCGGCGAACTGCTCGAACACCTGCCACTCGTCGGACAGCTGGAGCAGCGTCAGGGTCCGCGCGCCGGCCGGCTCCAGTAGCTCGAGACACTCGGCGAGCAGCCGCAGCCCGCCGGTACGGTCGATGCAGGCCGTCACCAGGTCCACCAACTGCGGCCGTAACACCGCCAGGTCACGCAGCCGCAGCGGCCCGCCGAACGCCTCCTCGACCAGCCGCAGCAGCACCTGGCGGCTGCTCGGATCCCGGACCACGTCCGACTCCTCGAGCAGACCGGCTACCTCGGCGATGATCCGGCGACGCTCCGCCCCCTGCGGGGACGGCACCCGCCGCTCGACGTCACTTGGGTCCAACATCGGGCCGGCCGTTCCGCCTGCACCGGGCCGACCCGCCCCGGATCAATCGAGCCGTCCCGGCCCGAACGGGTCCAATGTCTCCAGCGCACGGACCACGTCGTCCGCGTCACCGGCCAGTTCCGCCCGCCGCCGCTGACCGTCCTGCTCAAACACGGCGATCACCCGCAGCGGGCCGGAGCGGCTGCGCAGCATCGACTGGATCGCGTACCAGCCGGCCGACGACGCGATGCCGACCGCGATCTGCAGCAACGTGTCGGCAACCGGGCCCCGGGTGGACAGGAACTCGGACTCCGCCGCCGGATGCCAGGTACGCGCGGTGACTCCCTGCGCGGTCAACTGGTCAACCAACTGGGTCGTGTGCGCCGGGTAGACCGGTGTGCCGTGGTCGAACCCCTGCGGCAGAAACACCACGTCGGTGCCGGCCACCGGCCCCGGACCGGCATCCGCGGGCACGGTGACGACGGATTCCTCGGAGAGCATATGTCGATGGTATGTGGACCACGCGAACCAGCCGACCCCGGACCGATCCAGTGGAGCGGCACTGCTACAACAGATCGCATAAACATGACCGTCACTGTTTGCAACGATCGGGCGGAGGGCCGCGATGCCCGACCCGACCGAGCCAGACTGGCGGCCGGACTACACCGGCGACAACAGCCTCGGTGATGTCGGTGCCGGTCGACGCCTCGGAGCGCACCTGTACTACCTGTACCGGGCCGGCCGGAACGAGCTTCCGGAGATTGCCTCTGTCTACGCCAGGCTGACGAGGCGGATGCACGGCATCGTCGATGGGTTGGAGACGCAGTTCGATCGGCCGGGGCTCGGAATGCATCCGGCGCACCTGCGGCTGATGGAGTTGCGGGACGAGGCGCACGACGTGTTCCGTCAGACCTGCCTGCGCATGCAGGAGGTCGGTGCGGCGCTCGTGGACATCGCCGACTCGTACGCCGCCACCGACAAGCTGGCCGCTGACGGATTCTCCCGGCTGCTGGACGACAACGCCGAGGAGTACGGCACCTCGCCGCCGCACATCCCTGAACTACCCGGGGTGCACGATCCCCCGCCGAGCAGACCGAGTCATGACGAACGCGTCGGTGGCATTTAGATGATCGAGCCCTGCTCCGACACACACTCGCGATCGTGAGGGAATTTCATGAGCGAGCCTTCGATCACCTACAACCCGCGGGAGTTCTACCGCAAGCTCCCGGAAATCCAGGGCTACTTCGCCGAACTCCGCTACATCGACACCGCGATGGCCTTCCTTGAGGTAGAGAAAGCCAGCTGGTGGCATCAGACACCGGTCGGCCCCGGCACGCACTACATCGAAGTCCGTCTCGGTGCCACGTTTCCCTTCACGAAGATTTACCACGTACCGGCGGACTACGTACGCCTGCCATGGCACGACAGCCGCAAGGAGGAGGTCGAGGAACATCTTCGGACGTTGGCCAGTGAGGCTGCGACGTGGGCGGCCACCGTAACTTGCCCAGAGCATGGCGGAGCTGGCACGGCAGGAATCGCTACGCAACATTCTGATCCTCGCCGGCGGTGCAGCGACGGTATTCGGCGGGATCCTCGGTGGCGCGACGGCGACCGTCGGTGGCCTGTGGGTGGCGAGTTCGGGCGTTGTCGCGGGTGGCGTGAGCATCGCCGCGACCACCATCCCGGACGGCGGCTGGGCGGCGCTGAATCTGCAGGGCAGCACCGCCGCTGACCTGCTCGCCTCAGTCTCGGACGCGATCGGGCAAATCGTCGAGAACGACAGCGATCAGCACGCAGCCCTGCGGGAAGTGACCCAGGAAGCGCTCGACCGCGTCGACTCGCTCCGAAGCGGCGACGAGGATGACAGGCTCATCCCGGTCGAGCCCAACATCGTGTCCGGCGTCGACGGCAACGATTTCTACCTACCCTGACGGCATTCGACACGACGACCCTGGAGGACTGCCATGCGTCTACGTACCGGTCGGCTCCGGCGCGGCATCGTCGCGGTGGCGCTCGTGGTCGTCGCTGCCGGGTGCGGTGCCGGCGGCCCGACACCACCGCCCGACTCGAATCCGCGGTACGGGCAGATCCCTGAAGACCTGTGCTCCCGGCTGCAGTTCGAGGCGGTGTTCGAGGGGATCGCTCTGGACCTCGCCCCCTCCCATGAGGACGGCTCGGACTATCGCACGGAGCGCACCTACTGGCGGGAGCGATGCGACTTCGGCGCCATCGCACCCGACGAACGCTTCGCCACCGCACTCGGCGAATTCCAGCCGTCCGGCGCGGTACAGGTCCGCGTCTACCACGACGTGGCGGGTGCGGTGCAGGCCTACGATCAGGACGTCGCGAACTACATCGACCTACCGGAGGAGACCGGGCCGAATCCTGCCACCGCCGAACTGACCGGTTGGTGGGGCGACAGCGGCAAAACGCTCCAGACGGCACTGGTGCTGGATCCCGATGACTTCACCCTCGGTGACATCGCCGCCTCGCAGCTCGACGTCACCCACCTCGTCCGCCACGAAAACCTGGTGCTGATGGTGTACACAGGCGCGGTGGCCCCCACCGGGGAAACCACAGAGGCGGTCACGCTCCTGCACGACCTGGCGGACGCGCTGATCGACGAAACAGCCAGCCATCTCGACCCCTGAGCACGAACATCGGGTACAGCCGACGCGTACCGTTTCGCAGATGAGCGAGGCAGGAAACCGGGTGAGCAGCCCGGATCAGACGAGTGGGACCGACGTACCGCAGCTTTTGACCGCGGCACGCGCCGGCGACGGCACCGCCTTCGGCCACCTCGTCGGCCCGCTCCGCGACGAACTACACGCCTACTGCTACCGGATGCTCGGCTCGGTGCACGACGCCGACGACACGGTCCAGGACACCTTCGACCGGGCGTGGCGCAGCCTGGACCGGTTCGAGGACCGGGACGGGTCGATCCGGCCCTGGCTGTACAAGATTGCCACGAACCGGGCTCTGACCATTATCGAGCGTCGCGGCCGGCGGGAACTCCCCACCGACCTGAGCACGCAGGGGGCACCCCTGGCCGAGACGGTGTGGCTGGGTCCGTACCCGGACCAGCCGGCCGGACCGACGGCGTCGCGCAGCCCGGAAGCGCAGATCATCGCCCAGGAAAGCGTCGAGCTGGCGTTCGTCGCGGCCCTGCAACACCTGTCGGCCACGCAGCGGGCGGTCCTGCTGCTCCGCGACGTACTCGCCTACCCCGCCAGCGACGTCGCCGACCTGCTGGACACGACCGTCCCCGCCGTCAACAGCGCACTGCAACGCGCCCGCAGAGCCGTCGCCCAACTGCGACCGGCCGCCAGCCAGCAGCGGACCCTGGCCGCGCTCGGCGACGCCGCACAGCGCGAGCTCGCCCGACGGTACGCGGCCGCCTGGCAGGCGAACGACGTCGACACCATCGTGGCGATGCTGACCGAGGACGCACGCTACTCGATGCCGCCGATGACCACCTGGTACGACGGACGCGACGCGATCCGGCCCTTCCTGGTCGACGTGGTGCTGCGGCACCGCTGGCGGTTCCTGCCGACCCGGGCCAACGGGCAACTCGCCTTCGGCACGTACCTGTGGAACGACGACCGGGACGCGTACGTCCCCGCCGGCCTGGACGTGCTCACGCTACGCGGACAGCAGGTCGCCGAGGTGGTCTCGTTTCTCGACGCCGACTTCCCGACCTTCGGCCTGCCGGCCCAGCTGACCGGCTGACCGATCGGCCACCACCGAAGAACAGATCCGTACGCTGATCGGACGTTGGACGGCGGCGGTCCAGCGCCGCGACCTTGCCGCCGTCCTGGCCGACCACGCCGACGACATCGTGATGTTCGACGTCCCACCACCGCAGCAGGGGGTACGCGGCATCGACGCCTACCGGGAGAGCTGGCCGCCCTTCTTCCAGTGGCTGGCCAGCGGAGGTGGGGTGTTCGAGATCGAATCGCTGGAGGTCACCGCAGGCGACGACGTCGCTTTCGCGTACGCGCTGCTGCGCTGCGGCACCCAGGCGAGCCTCGCCGAGCAGCCGGACGTCCGGCTGCGACTGACCCTCGGCCTGCGCAGGCAGAACGGCCGGTGGATCGTCGCCCACGAGCACCATTCCTTCCCACTGGCCGACACCACCCCGCAGCGCTCGGCCCAGGACGCGGCCCCGGATCAGGGCGCGGCCCAAGCCGAACAGGACCTACGCCAGCTGCACCAGGACTGGTTCGACGCCACCACGGCGAGGGACCTCGACCGGCTGACGGCCCCGATCGCCGACGACGTCGTCTCCTACGAGCACGAGCAACCTCTGCGGTACGTCGGCATCGACGCCGTACGCGAGGTGTGCCGGGCCGGTCTCGACGCAGCTGGCGACGGCACCGTCACCTGGACCGTCCCGGACCTGACGGTCATGGTCGACGGCGACCTCGCGGTCACCTGGGGGCTCAACCGCGTCCGGTTGGAGCCGGCCGAAGCGACGCCCTTCGACAGCTGGTCGCGCGGGACCCGCGTCTTCCGACGCCGCGACGGCGCGTGGCGGATGGTCCACCAGCACCTTTCGTACCCCTACGACCCGTCGACCGGCGCCGCCCGCACCGACCTGCACGGCGTGTGA
Source organism: Micromonospora sp. LOL_013 (assembly GCF_048060315.1). NCBI lineage: Bacteria > Bacillati > Actinomycetota > Actinomycetes > Micromonosporales > Micromonosporaceae > Micromonospora > Micromonospora sp. LOL_013. Next base: position 5,935 of record NZ_JBHMIQ010000052.1, on the reverse strand, counting down.
CGACTCATCAACCAGCCCTAAAGGACGGCTCGCCGAGGACGAGGCGACCTGCCATAATCACGGCAAGCAGAGGCGGCCCGAGCACGATGGCCGACAGCGCCAGCCACGGTACGTGCCAATGAAGCTCGGTGCTGAAACTGACGTAAGCCGCCGCCGGACCGATCCCGGAAAGCAGGCCGAGCGCGGTGCCGACCCCGACGATAAGCCACGCTTGAGCTGTCGTGATGCGTCGGCGGACGCGGGGAGCGGCGCCGACCGCAGCCATGGTCGCCAGGTCCGGCCGCAGCTCCACCGACGCCAGTCCGACCGCCACGGTGCTAGCCACGACGGTGACCAGGACACTCACCGTCGCCAAGAGGTAGAACATCACGCCCACCTCACGCGACGACTGGTCGTCCGCCGGCACGGCGTCGACGGTGACCGGCGACGCCGGCGGTTCGGCGGCGGTGAGCTGCGCCGCGAGCAGGATCGAGTTCGCCGCAGCCAGCTCCTGCTCATCCGGCATCCGCGTCGTGTCCACCACAACGAGCCGGACCCTGGTGTCCAGGCCGATCCGCTGCGCGGTCTCCGGCGCGATCACCAGGCCGGGAAGCCTCGCGTAGTACTCCGACCGGCTGGCAACGACGGCTGGCAACAGCGTGAGCCCTTGGCCGTCCGACGACAGCGCGACACGGTCATCGGGCGTCACCAGTGTGTCGTTGAACGCGACCGCGTCACCTCGGTCGAGCGCCTCCCGCTCGGGCCGGGTGGCGGGCCGGCCGGTCACCAACTGGACGACCTCCGCCCCGCCGACGGCCACGTCCCGCTGCTCGGCGGCGACGGACACCGTCGCGGTCGGGCCGGCCGGCAGATCGTGGTGGGCAACGTTGGCCTGCAGGTCCGTAGCGGTGATCACCGTGACCGTGGCACGGCTCGGCAGGGCACCGGCGACCCGTCGCAGACCGTCCGGCCCCAGCTTCTCCGCCGCGTCCACTGGGACCAGCACCTGGCCGGGACGGGCGTCGAGTCGGCTCGGGGTCACCTCGCCGCGAGCCGCGCCCGCCAGGGCAAGTGCGACGCTGCCGGCGACCGCGGCGGTCACCGCGGCAACGGCCGCAGCCGTACGGAGCCGATGCCGGGCAGCATGGCGCAACGCCAGCCGTGACGGCATGGGAAGCAGACCAGCGACTCGGCCGCTCATCCGCACCAGCGTCGGCGTGCCGGCGACCACGCCGAGCAACAGCGCGACGCCGCCAGCGGCAAGCACCTGCGGCCGCCCTTGTGGGTTGCCGGAGACCAGCAACGCCACAATCCCCACGACAAGGAGCGCCAGCCCAGCCACCGCGCCGAGGCCATCGACCTTCGACGTGTCCCGCTGGCCGCCGAGGGCGCCACGGACCGAGCCTTGCCGGACGGCGCGGGCCGGCAGCAGCGTGGCCAGCATCGCGATGCACAGCGTGACGCCGACGACGCCCAGCAGCCGACCGGCCGGAAGCGACACGTCGATCAGCGGATGGTTGGCGACCTGTTCGATCAGCGGGGCAGCAGCGGCGAACGTCGCCAGCCCCAGGAGCACCGCTGCGAACGCGGCCACGACACCGAGCAGCAGCCCGCCAGCGACGACGATCCAGGTGACCTGCCGGGGCGTCGCACCAGCGGCGGAGACCAGAGCCAGCTCCCGACGCTGACGCGCCGCCCCGACCAGGAACGCCGCCCCGACGAGCAGCACGACCTGCGCGCCCGCGAACGTCACCACGAGCAACGCCGCCGCAGCCTCGAGCCGGCGTTCCCCGGCGGTCGGGGCCATCCGCTCCCTGGACAGCACCGAGAGGTTGCCGGACCCGGCGTCCATTCGTGGCGGCATCCATTCGTCGCCGTCGGGCAGCCGCACCATCAGCTTTCCGGGCGCCGACGAGAGCGGAAACCCGTGCGGGACGAGCAGCCCCGACGTACGCAGCGACCGGCTCCAGTCGACGACGCCGACGACGGTGAGCTCCCGCTGCGGCATCCCAGCGGTGACCGAGCTACCCAGCCGCAGCCCTAGATCCGCCGCCAGCCGCCGGGTCACAGCCACCTCGGCGGAGCCGTCCGGTGCCCGCCCGGACCGCACCACGTACCGGCCGTCGTTGGCCGGATGCGCCGGATCCGTCGCTTCGTACTCCTGTGCCCGCAGCCCGGCCGGGGTCCGCAGCACCGTACTGGCCTGGATCAACCCGGTGGTGTCGCTGCCGGGCGGCAGGGTGGCTTCGACCGCCGCGAGGTCACCCGACCCGACGATCAGATCCGCACCGCCCAGCGTAAAGGTGATCTCCTGCGCCGACGTGCCGCCAAGGTTGCTCCAGCTCGCGGTCAGGATCGTGCCGGCGTACGCGGGGATGAACAGCATCAGCAGCACGAGTACGCTGCGCCCCCGGTGACGCAGCGCCGAACGACGGGCGAGGCGCAGCGCCACCCGCGACGGGCCGACCAGAGCGGCGCCGATCATGACGACTCACCAAGCAGTCGCCGAGGATCGTCGCGATCCGGCGTCGCGTCGACGAGACGCCCGTCGCGGACGAAGATGGTCCGGTCCGCCCAACCGGCGTACCTCGCCTCGTGGGTGACCAGCACGCCCGCCGCACCGGCGTCGATCCGCGCCCGCAGCACCTTCAGCACGGCGATGCTGGTCTGCGAGTCCAGAGCACCGGTCGGCTCGTCCGCCAGCACCAGCCGCCGCCCGCCGACCAACGCCCGGGCGATCGCCACCCGCTGCTGCTGCCCGCCGGAAAGCTGATCAGGGAAACGGTCGGCTTCAGCGGCCAGGCCGACCTCGTCCAGCGCGGCGACCGCCGCCGACCGCGCCGACCGCACACCGGCACCGGCCAGCTCCAGCGGCAGGGCGACGTTCTCAGCCGCAGTCAGGTCGGTCACCAGGTTGTAGTCCTGGAACACGTAGCCGATCCGGTCCCGCCGCAGATGCGCAACCGCAGTCGGGTCGAGACCGCCGAGCTGCACCCCTTCGACCTCGACCGAGCCGGCGGTGGGCGTGTCGAGACCACCCGCGACGGCGAGAAGCGTCGACTTGCCGGACCCGGACGGCCCCATCACCGCGACCAGCTCACCCGGCCTGACCGACAGGCTGACACCCGCCAACGCTCGTACGGACACCTCACCGGCCTGGTACACCCGCTCCACGTCGGTGAGTCGCAGCACCGGGCCGCTCATCGCTGCGCCCGCTCGGGCATCGGCTGCTCGGTCGCGACCAGGCGCGGCCCGGTCGGGGGCCGGTCGTGCCGGCGGCGCAGGGTCGTCGCCTCGGCGTGGTCGAGCCACCGGATCTCGCTCTCCAGGCCGAAGATCAGGTGGTCCAGCAGCAGCGTCCAGGTGAGATCGTCATCTGCGTCGGCCCGCTGGCGCAGATCGGTGTAGTCACGCATCTGGCGCATCGACTCGGTTCGCTGCTTCTGCACCACGAGTGCGATGTCGACGTGCGGGTCGACCGCCGCCATCGCCAGCTTGATGGCCAGTTCACTGCGCGGGCGGTCGGTTTCGGTGATCGGAGTGACGTACCAGCTCTCCAGAGCTCGCCGACCCTGCTCGGTGATCGCGAACATGTCCCGGCCGTCCTCGTTGGTCCCAACCGGAGCGACATCGCCGTCCCGGGCGAGACGGTCCAGCGTGGTGTAGATCTGTCCAACGTTCACCGCCCAGCTGCCGCCGGTGCGGGCGTCGAACTCGGTCCTGAGCTGGTAGCCGTACTTGGGGCCGTCGGCGAAGAGAGCCAGTAGCCCCCACCGCACCGCAGTTCGCTGCATGCGGACACCCTACCAAGTAAGTAGTTACCCAGTAAGCACTCCCCCTAGATGCGGCGGTACACGCCTCGTGTCTCCACCCGGTACGGTGACGTGTCATGCATGCGCTGAAGCCCTGGCATCTGGCCGTACTGCTGCTCACCGGTCTACTGTGCGCCGGCGGTACCACAGCAGTCATCGCCGCTCTTCTCGTGGCCGCCAAACGGGGCAAACGCTGACCTGCAAGAGCCTTCCCGCGTACGCTGCGAGCCGCACCGGGTCCGGAGACCCGGTGCAGCGCCCGGCGGCCCGGCGGATGCGGGACCGCAGGGCCGCAGTTGCGATCCTCACCGGGTCCGGAGACCCGGTGCAGCCGCCCCGGCGAGGGCGACGCCGAGGACGACGAGGTAGTTGCGATCCTCACCGGGTCCGGAGACCCGGTGCAGCGGCGGCACCACCGAAGGCGGGATGCTCCAACCCGTGTTGCGATCCTCACCGGGTCCGGAGACCCGGTGCAGCTGCATCATCTGCGGAGACCTCGCCGCCTCCGCCCTGGTTGCGATCCTCACCGGGTCCGGAGACCCGGTGCAGCCGCCCCGGCGAGGGCGACGCCGAGGACGACGAGGTAGTTGCGATCCTCACCGGGTCCGGAGACCCGGTGCAGCGGCGGCACCACCGAAGGCGGGATGCTCCAACCCGTGTTGCGATCCTCACCGGGTCCGGAGACCCGGTGCAGCTGCATCATCTGCGGAGACCTCGCCGCCTCCGCCCTGGTTGCGATCCTCACCGGGTCCGGAGACCCGGTGCAGCCCGCCGAGCTACGAGCCGTCCTGTCTCGGCTCACCCACGTTGCGATCCTCACCGGGTCCGGAGACCCGGTGCAGCCGTCTACTGCAAGATCGAGTTGGAGCGTACTGGCGGGTTGCGATCCTCACCGGGTCCGGAGACCCGGTGCAGCCCGCGCATGTTGGCAAGCTGCGCGGGAGTGGTCTGGTTGCGATCCTCACCGGGTCCGGAGACCCGGTGCAGCGCGGCCTCAACCAGGCTCGTCGGGGTTTGGGCGTTGTTGCGATCCTCACCGGGTCCGGAGACCCGGTGCAGCTGTTTAAGGTGATCGGGCGCAAGCCGATTCGTTGCCAGTTGCGATCCTCACCGGGTCCGGAGACCCGGTGCAGCACCAGCCGGTCATCGCCTCGTACCCCGACGACGACGGGTTGCGATCCTCACCGGGTCCGGAGACCCGGTGCAGCCTGCGCCGTCGACGACCGGGCGGCGATCGCACAGGCGTTGCGATCCTCACCGGGTCCGGAGACCCGGTGCAGCCAGATCAGGGTCTGTTCGGCGGTGCCGGTGGTGGGGTCGTTGCGATCCTCACCGGGTCCGGAGACCCGGTGCAGCTCCCCAAGGGGACATAGCCTGCTGCGGTGGCGAGCATCGTTGCGATCCTCACCGGGTCCGGAGACCCGGTGCAGCGACACCGGGACCGGGGTGCCACGCAGTGCCCGGGCGACGTTGCGATCCTCACCGGGTCCGGAGACCCGGTGCAGCTACGCGCGGTGAATGGTCATTGCCTCGCTCCGTTGATCGCGTTGCGATCCTCACCGGGTCCGGAGACCCGGTGCAGCTGATCCGTGGATGGAGTTTGAGTTCTATCTGGCCGAGTTGCGATCCTCACCGGGTCCGGAGACCCGGTGCAGCGCCGTCGGCCCTTGCCGACCACCCGGATGACGTCCTGGTCGTTGCGATCCTCACCGGGTCCGGAGACCCGGTGCAGCCACTCTCTGTGTCGTGACGTGACCCTCGCAGAGTAGTGTTGCGATCCTCACCGGGTCCGGAGACCCGGTGCAGCCAGACCGAGTACGCCGCGGCGGTGCGTGAGCACGGCAAGTTGCGATCCTCACCGGGTCCGGAGACCCGGTGCAGCTGTGGTAGGTGCCCCGGTAGGGCTGCCAGCCGACCCCGGGGTTGCGATCCTCACCGGGTCCGGAGACCCGGTGCAGCGGCTCGCGAGCTGTGAAAATAGAAGACAATCGCTTGACTTCCGGCCAGCCACGAGGCCGATACGGGATTTTTGCCCGATATTCTGGTTCGGAACCTCCCGGGGTTTGGTGCCCACCGGAGGTTCCTAGTGCCGTGTCAGGGAACGTTTGCCTCGTGACGCGCCGTGCGGGTGCTGGTCCGGGCGG
>NZ_JBHMIQ010000051.1:0-41251 GCF_048060315.1 Micromonospora sp. LOL_013 | reverse complement strand
CCCCCCGGATCATGCGCACGACAGGGGCAGTCAGTCATACCGAGCCGGGCGACCGAGCAGTTTCCTGTGGGGACGATCAAAAAGGTAACGGGGGTTCTCGGGGGTGACTCAAATTTTCATAGCCTAGCATCTATGCCTTGCGGAAGTTCTTGCTGTTCAGCACCTTGTGTTGGTGCCCCCGGCAGGATTCGAACCTGCGACACACGGTTTAGGAAACCGTTGCTCTATCCCCTGAGCTACGAGGGCGCGAACGCCGAGTCTACCGGCCACAGGTGTGCCTGGTGCCTGCGGGGAGCGACCGGCGGTGGCGGCCCAGCCTGGTTGGCGCGTGTCGTGCCCGGTTGCGACCTGGCCCGCGCCAGGGCCAAGGTCTTACGGAAAGGTGACATATCATCACTGTGGGCGTCATGGATATCGACGGCCGCAGCATTCTGCTGTCCCTCCGCCGGGCGGATCGATCCAGAGGAGAACATGTGAGAATGCCTTACGCGGCTCGGGTGGCAACGGCGACGGTTGTCGGTCTAGCCGCCGTCTCGCTCACCGCAGCCAGCTCTGCCAGCGCCACGGGATCCACGGCAGCCAACCGTCACCCAATCTGCAACAGTGTGGGCTTCAACCTGCCAGCCACGGTCGGCGGGACGGTCACCATCCCGGTCACCGGCCACGCCGCCAATCCTGACCTGACCCCGACCCCTCTGGTAGGGGTGTTCGGCGGCGCGCCCCTCGGGTCGGTGGTGATCTCCGACAACGGCACCGCTGCGACCACCAACGAAGACGTTCTGATTTTCACCCGTACGAGTGGCAGCCGCGGCGCACCTTTACTGGACCGTCTCGGACGGCACGCTCAACGCGCAGTGCGTCGCGACCGGTTACGACCTGCCGCCGGGTAACGGTTGACCCACTGACGCGACGACGGCAACAGAAGACACGGCGCCCGCACCAGCCCGCCGACGGCACGGAGCCGGAGGCAGGCTGGCGCGGCCGCTGGTCAACGGCTCATAGTCCATCGGCTTCCCGACCGACGGCATGGCTAACGCCGACCGGTGGGTGACCGGAGCCGCCCATCGGGTGACCGAGCCAGCCCGGTGTGGGGCGAAGCAATAGCGCGGCCGCTGCGGGGTAGACCCAGGCGAGAAGGCAACCAGATCGACCCGGAGGGTCACCATGACGACACCAGCGGCGCAGCCGCCCATGCGGACCAGCAACGAGGCCACCGAGGAGCAGCTCGCCGTCGCCCGGCGGCAGGGTCAGGCGTACGGCGGCGCGCTGCGCGCCATGGCCGAGGAGGACGGGGCGCAGAGCCAGCTGGCCGGCGACTACCTCGTGACGTTTGTCAACGAGGAGGCGGAGGGCATGTACGAGCTCTCCGGCGGTCAGCTGCTCTGGCGGGAAGCTGCCCCGGATGCGAACGTTCATCTGGAGGTCGCGGTCGCGGATGCCGCCGACGGCCGGTTCATCCCCGGTTTGGACGTGCGGATCACCGTCAGCCGGAACGGTCAACCGGTCGCCACTGCCGGCCTGCCGTTCCTGTGGCACCCGTTCCTGTACCACTATGGCGGCAACGCCTCGGTGCCCGGTCCCGGCCCGTACGACGTGACGGTCCGGATCGCGCCGCCGCAGTTCATGCGGCACGACCCGGTCAACGGCAAGCGGTACGCGACTCCGGTCGAGGTGCGCTTCGACCAGGTGATGTTCGCGAACGGGCGCAAGACCAGCCCGGACGCGCAGCCCCGTGGCGCCGACGCCCCGACGATCGGCGGGGACGGTGCCGGCCCACGCGACTGGGCGGACACCGCTGCCGCCTCCCGTACCTCGGACGATGCCGGTGCCCGCGCCCCGCACGACGCCGCCGGGGTGCCGTCGATCGGCCGCTGGTAACGCCCGTGACAGCGGGGCCGAGCGCCAGATGCGATGACTGTCGGCGGCGGAGCGCGAACAATGGCTATCGGCGGCGGAGCGCGAACAATGGCTATCGGCGGCGTAGCGCCAACAATGGCTATCGGCGGCGTAGCGCCAACATGGCGATGTCGTCGACCAGCGGTCGGCCGTCCACCAGCGCGCCCATCGTCTCGGCGCAGGCCGTCTCGGCGCTGGTGGCGACCAACGAGTCGCACAACTGACGCAGGCCGTTGTCGATGGTCGGCCCCCACCGCTCCACCAGGCCGTCGGTGAAGAAGAACAGCAGCGCGCCGGGCTCGAGGGCGTGCCTGCGCACCCGGCGTGGCCGGTGGATGCTGGTGCCGAGCGGAAGGTCCGCCGGCACCGGCAAGCTGTGTGCGGCGTGGCCACCGCCGATGGTTACCGGCGGCGGATGGCCGGCCGTCGACACCGACACGACCGTCCGGGTGGGGTCGATCGTCGCGTAGCACACCGTCGCCATCATGCCCGGCTCGAAGTGCTGCACCTTGCGGTCCAGCCGGGCGAGCACGTCGGCCGGGTCGGTGGTTTCCAGAGCGTACGCGCGCAGCGCGCTGCGCAGCCGGCCCATCACGGTCGCCGCGTGCAGCCCGCGTCCGGTGACATCGCCGATCGCCACGCCGACCCACCCGTCGGGCAATGGCAGCACGTCGTACCAGTCGCCGCCCACCCCGGCGTCGTGGCCGGCGACGTACCGGGCGGCGAACTCCAGCCCGGCGACCGTCGGTAGTTCGGTGGGCAGCAGGTCGTACTGCAGCGCCAGGGTGGCGGCACGGTCGACCTGGCTTTCGCGGGCCTGGTCGGCCAGGGCGATCCGGTCGGCCAGCAGCCGCAGCATTTGTTCGTCGTCGCAGGCCGGCCCGCGTCGTCGGGTTGCCACGTGCAGCACCCCGCTGACCGAGCCGCCGATCGTCACCGGCACCGCCAGCAGCGACCGGATGCCCTGCCCCTGCAACGCCGGATGCGCCAGCGCGTCGTCGTCAGGGTCGGCCAGCATGACCGTGTCACCGGTGGTCAGCACCTTGCCGGCGTACCCACGCCCCAGCGGCAGCCGGGCCGGCGGTTCGTGGCCGGCCTCGATGCCCCAGGCAGCGGCGGTGACCAGCTGCTGGGAGTGCGCGTCGAGTAGGAACACGGCGGCGGAGTCGGCGCCGAGCAGCCCGCCGGTGCGGGCCAGTGACTCGACCAGCAGCGCGTCGAAGCTCAGCCGGGACAGGGCAGGGTCAGTGATCGCCTCGATGCGTTCAAGGCGCTTGTCCGCGTTCCCACCCTCGACTGACACGAACGCAGCCTAGTCGAGCGGCCGGCTCACCCGGCACCGACGGACAGTGACGCCGTGTCGGACAGGCATCGAAAGCCGGTGCCTTAGCATGTAGTGACCGATTCGTCACCCGGTGGTGGCGACCCGGTCCGGCTCCGCCTCGTCGCGGGCGTCGACGATTGCGGCCACCAGGTCGTCCAGAGTGTCCATCCACTGGCCGGGGCCGTCGAACTCCACCTCGACGCCGAACTCGGCCTCGACGGCGTCGACCAGGCGGAGCAGGCCCAGCGAGTCGACTCCCAGCGCGATCAGCGATCCGCCGTCGGCCAGCTGGTCGACCGGCACCGTGCCGCCGGTCGCCTCGTCGACCAGCTCCATCACCCGCTGCCGCAGCGTCGTCGTGTCCACCGAATCCTCCTTCGTCTCCACCTTGTTCGGCGTCGTCCGCCCGGTCAGCACCGGCCGCCGGCCTCGCGGACCAGGTCGGCGATCTCGGCGATCGTCGGGGTGTCGAAGAACGCGTCCAACGGCACCTCGACGCCGAGCCGACGGTGGATCCGGCTACTGATCCGGGTGATCGTCAACGAGTGCCCGCCCAGGTCGAACAGGTCCTCGTCGATGCTGATCTCGGCGATCTGCAGCACGTCCTGCCAGATCGACCGGATCGCCTCGACGACCGGGTCCGCCTCGACCTGGTCTTTGGCGCCGACCGGGTCCGAGGTGCTGACCCGGCCCGTCGGATCCGTACCGCCGGTCGTCGGTGCCGGCAGCGCGGTCCGGTCCAGTTTTCCGTTCGGGCTCACCGGTAGCCGGTCGAGCAGCACCCAGTCGGTGGGCACCATCGCCGTGGGCAGCGTCTCGGTCAGGTGCCGGCGCAGCTCGGCGACGGTCGGCGCGGCACCCCGGGGAACCAGGTAGGCGACGAGCCGCGGCGACGCCTCGTCCGTACCGCTCAGTAGTACGGCGGCCTCGGCGAGAGCCGGATGCTCCAGCAGCCGGCCGGTGATCTCACCCAGCTCCACCCGGTGGCCGCGGATCTTCACCTGGTCGTCGGCCCGGCCGAGGAATTCCAGCCGGCCGTCGGGCAGCCAGCGACACAGGTCGCCGGTGCGGTACAGCCGGCCGGCGTCGGTGGCGTACGGGTCGGGGACGAATCGCTCGGCGGTCAGCTCGGGGCGGTTCAGGTAGCCGTCGGCGACGCCCCGCCCGCCCAGGTACAGCTCGCCGGGCACTCCGATCGGTACCGGCTGCCGCCGCCCGTCCAGCAGGTACGCCGTGGTGTTCGGCGCCGGCCGGCCGATGGTGACCTCGGCCGGCTCCGGCGGGATTTCCGCCATCGTCGCGTAGATCGTCGCCTCGGTCGGGCCGTACCCGTTGACCAGCCGGGCCACCCGCGAGCGCAACTGGCGGGCCAGCGGGACCGCCAGCGCCTCGCCGCCGGTGACCGCCACCACCCGGTCGTCGAGCCCGGCCTCCAGCAGGACCCGCCAGCCCGACGGAGTCGCCTGCACATGTGTCACTCCGGTCTCGCGCACCAGCCGCAGCACCCCGGCACCGTCGAGCGCGCTGACCCCGGAGGCCACCACCACCTGGCCACCGGTGGTCAGCGGCAGGTAGACCTCGACCCCCGAGATGTCGAACGACGGCGAGGTCAGGTTGAGCCACCGGTCAGCCGGCCCACTGTCGAACATGTCCCGCATGCCGAGCAGGAGGTTGGCCAGCGCACCGTGCGGGACACGTACCCCCTTGGGCCGCCCGGTGGAACCCGAGGTGTAGAGCACGTACGCCAGCTCGTCAGGGCCGGGCAGGTCTGCGGTCCCTGGGTCACCGGTCGCTGGGTCACCGGTCGCTGGGTCACCGGTTTCTGGGTCAGCAGTCGTCAGGTCGAGCTGGTCGAGTGCGAGCACCGGTGACCCGGCGGGCAGGGCGGCCGCCGTACCGCTGGTGGTCAGTACCAGCGCCGGCGCGGCGTCGTCGAGGATCATCGCCTGCCGGGCCGGCGGGTAGTTGGGGTCGACGGGCAGGTACGCGGCCCGGCTGCGCAGCACCGCGAGCAGCGCGACGACCGTCTGCCAGGAGCGGTCCAGCAGCACGGCGACCAGCGATCCCGCCCCGACGCCACGGGCCCGCAGCAGCCCGGCGAGCCGAGCGCTGGCCGCGTCGAGTTCGGCGTAGCTCAGCGCACGTCCACCGTCGACGACCGCGACGGCGTCCGGTGTCCGCCGTACCGCCGCCGCGAACAGCAGCGGCACGGTCGTGTCGGCCGGGTAGTCGCGGCCGGTGGCGTTCCAGCCACGGCAGACCAGCTCGGACTCGGCGGGAGGCAGCACCGGCAGGTCGGCGATCGGCTGTTCCGGGTCGGTGGCCACGGCGGCCAGCAGGGTCCGCAAATGGTCGCCGATCCGCGCGACGGCGGCGGCGGGAACGGCCGAGGGGCTGAACTGCAGGTTGATTTCCAGGTGCTCCTGACCGCTGTCCGGTGCCGGCCCGTCGACGACCTGGATGTGCAGCGCGTTGCGGGCCGCGCCGCTGAACATCGCCCAGTCGACGGTGGTCGGCACCGCGGCGAAGACGGGTTCCGGCGCGCGGCGGCGGTAGCCAATCGACACCGGGGTGAGCGCGGGCGCCGGCCGAACCCCGTTCGCCACGTGTGCCAGCGGAACGGACCGGAACCGGTTGAGCGTCCGCGTCTCGTCCCGGACGGCGTGCGCGAGGTCGCGGAAATTCGCCTCGTCGGGCACCGGGACGGTGACCGGCAGTTCGTTGACGAACAGGCCGATCTCGTCGGCGTCGTCGGCGGTACGGGTCGACAACCCGACGCCGACCGGGACCTGCTGGTTGCCGTACCGGTGCAGCAGCGCCTGCACCGCGGCCAGCAGCAGCTCGAACCGGGTGACCCCGAGCTTGCGCCGGGCCTGGTCGAGCCCGGCGACCAGACCCGGCGCCAGGACCACCGGTACGGCGTCGCCGGGTTCGGCGCCGGTCGGCACTCGGGCGAGACCGGGCAGCACCAGCCCACCCGGGCCGGACCAGCGGGTGGCCCAGTGGTCTGCGGCTGCCGCCGACTCGGCTGCGGCCCGGTCCCGTTCGGTGCCGGCCCGTGCCGCGTACCCGTCGGTCGGCGCCGCCGGCAGTTCGACCGGGCGACTGGCGCGGGCGGCATCGTACGCCGCCGCCAGGTGCCGGACCAGCACGTCCTTGGACGTGCCGTCAAAGACCAGGTGGTGGGCGGTGATCAGCAGCAGGTGCCGGCCACCGGCGGCGGGGATCAGGCTGAACCTGGCCAGCGGACCGGTGCGCAGGTCGTGGCGGCGGGCGATCTCCGCCGCGATCAGCCGGTCGACGCCTGCGTCACCGGCCGGCGGCGTCAGCCGCCGCAGCGTCGGGCGGTCGGCGGCCGGGGCGAGTCGCGGTACGCCGTCGCTGTCGTCGACCCGGGCGGCCAGCGCCGGGTGCCGGTCGACGACGGCGGCGCACGCGGTGGCCAGCGCCGCCTGGTCCAGGCCGGCGGCGTACCACACGCCGAGAGCCATGTGGTACGCCGTACCCGCCACCCCGGCCTGTTCGGTGAACCAGACGGCGTGCTGCGCGTACGTCGCTTCGGCGGTGCCCACGGGATCCTCCTGATGCTGCTGCTGGTTTGTCGATGTCGGACGGTACGGTCGGGCCGGAGCCGGTCAGCCCAGTGGATCGAACAGCGCGGCCAGCGTCCGTTTGAGGACCTTGCCGGCCTCGTTGCGGGGCAGCGTTTCGACGACCAGCACCCGGGCCGGCAGTTGATAGTCGGCGAGCCGGTCGGCCAGGAATGCGCGCACCGTGGGCAGGGTGAGTTCGTGCGGCGGCTGCCCGGCGCGGGGTACCAGCACCGCCCCGACCGCCGACCCGAGCACGGGGTGCGGGACGGCCACCACCGCCGCCTCGCCGACGGCCGGGTGTTCGTGCAGCGCGGCCTCCACCTCCAGCGAGGAGATCTTGAATGCGCCGGACTTGATCATGTCCTGGTGCCGGTCGGCGAGGTACAGGTAGCCGTCGGCGTCCAGCCGGCCGAGATCGCCCATCCGGACCCAGCCCTGACGGAACGTCGCTTCGGTGGCCTGGCCGTCGCGGTAGTACGAACGCGGATGCGGGCAGCGCAGCCAGACCTCGCCGACGCTGCCCGGCGGCAGCGGCCGGCGCTGTTCGTCGGCGATCATCAGCTGACCGTCGGCCGGCCGACCGACGGCGGCCCGCCGCGCCGGGTCGAAGATCATGACGGTCTGGGCGGGGGCGGCCTCGGTCGACGAGTAGTAGTTGACGATCGTCGCGGCCGGGAACGTCGTGGCCAGCCGGGTGGCCACCGCCGGCGCGAGCGCCGCCGCCGTCGACCCGATCAGCATCACGCCGGAGGTGTCCCGGCCCCGCAGGGCACCGGAGTCGAGCAGTTCGATCGCCATCGACGGGACCAGGAAGACGGTGCCGGTGCCGGGCGCGGTCACCAGGCGGGCGAACCGTGCCGGGGTGAACCGGGGCAGGGTCAGCACGGCCGGCTTCGCGGTCAACGCGTTGAACAGCATGGTCTGCCCGGCGTTGGTGCCGATCGGGAAGGCATGCAGGAAGCGTTCCGAGTGGGCCAGGGCCAGCCGGCGCGGGTGGCTCGGCGCCCCGGCCACCAGGTTGGCGTGACTGGCGCCGACGCCCTTGGGCCGGCCCGTGGTGCCCGAGGTGTAAAGGATCTGAGCCAGGTCAGCGGGCCGCACCGGGGGAGCGGGCGCGCCGGTGCTGTCGGCGACCGGGCCGCCGGCGACCAGGTCGGCGAGCGCCAGCGGCGTGACCCCGGTGGGTACGGCCGGCGCCGGCCCGGCCGGGCCGGTCAGCGGTCCGTGCAGGACCAGCCGGGCAGCGCAGTGCCGCACCGCGTACTCCAGTTGGGCCGGGGCGAGGCGGTCGGACAGCGGCACCGCGACCGCACCGGCCCGCGATACCCCGCAGTACGCCACGGCGTAGCCGGTCCACTCCCGCGCCGCGAACACCAGCGCGACCCGGTCACCAGGGGCCACCCCGGCCCGTCGCAGCGCGGCGGCCACCGCCAGCGCCCCGGCCCGCCAGTCGGCGAAGGTGAGCTGGTCCACGCCGTGGACCTCAATGGCGACCCGGTCGGGGTGCAGGGCGCAGCGCCAGTCGAGCAGCTCGGGTACGGTCCGAGCGGCCGGCGCGGCGGCCGGCCGCCGGGGGACACCGGGAGGCCGACTCATCGGCCACCGCCCGGGGACACGGGTAGCTGGGCTCGCTGGCCACCGCCGGGGGTCGCCGCCACCCGGGCCTGCCGGGTCTCGATGCCGACCAGGTCGTCCGGCGGAGCGTCCGGCACCTCGTCGTCGAACCGGGACAGCACCCGGGTGCGCATCGAGACGATCGCGGTCAGCGCGATGCAGACGCCGAAGGCGATGTAGAGCAGGGCGATGCCCCGGCCCGGACCGACCCCGATGACCTGCCCGACCGTGTCGGCCAGCGCCCCGTCCGGCATCAGCAGCGGCTCCATCAGGCTGGTGGCCAGCGGGGCGATCACCCCCCAGCCGAGTGGCATCGTCGACCAGGCGACCATCTGGTTGAGCGCGAAAACCCGACCGTGGAACCGGGGCGGCACCTTGATCTGGATGATCGTGTTGTAGATGCCGTTGACCAGGCCGAGCGCGCAGTACATGCCGAACGCCCCGGCACCGATGACGAGCAGGCTGGGGCGTAGCCCGGTCACCGCGCAGGCCACCGCAATGCCCAGCGTGCCGATCAGCACGGCCCGCATCCGGTAGCGGCGCGGGCCGCCCCAGACCAGCATCACCAGCCCGCCGGCTGCCGCGCCGACCCCGCCGGTGAGCGCGATCTGGGCCACCTCGGCCAGCTCGGCGAAGCCCAGCACCAACGGGGAGAGCAGGAACAGCACCGGGAACAGGAACAGGTTGAGGGCGGCGAAGAAGGCAAGCATGCCGCGGAACTCCCGGCGGCGCAGCGAGTAGCGCAACCCACCGAGGATCTCCTGCCCCAGGCTCTCCCGCCGCTGCAGAGCCAACGTGCGGGGGAACCGGATGGCGATCAGCACCGCGACGGCGAAAACGTACGCCACCACGTCGATGATCATGATGCCGCGCAGTCCGACCGCCTCCAGTAGCGCGACCGCCAGCAGCGGCACCATGAACTGGGTCAACCCGACCGCGGTCTGGGTGAGGCCGTTGGCGTGGCCGAGGAAGCGTTTCGGCACCAGCTGCGGCACCGCCGACACGAACGACAGCCGTTGGAACGCCAACGCCACCGACAACCAGCCGACGAGCAGGTAGAAGTGCCAGATCTCGGCCCGGTCGGCGATCAGCAGCCCGGCCATCACCGCCTTGGCGCCGCCTGCGGCGACGCTGGCGGCCAGTAGCACCCGGCGGCGACTCGTCCGGTCGATCAACGCCCCGGCCAGTGGGGCGATCAGCAGTCCGGGTAGCAGGCTGACGATGGAGAACAGGGCGAACCGGGCCAGCGAATCGGTCTCCAGGTAGATCCACAGTGGTACGGCGAAGTTGGTCAACGCGGTGCCGGTGGTGGTGACGATCTGGCCGGCCGCGACCAGACCGAACCGGCGCAGGCTGGGCTGTGGCCCACCTGCCCGGTCCGGTCCGGCCGCTGCCCGGTCCGGTGCCGACGGTCCGGACCGGGCCCCCGGCGGGTCGGCGGCCGGACCTCGGTCGGAGACCGCGTGCAGCCGCCACGCCGGGTCGTCCACCCCCGCGTCGCCGGTGGGTGGCACGTCTGGTTCGGCCGGTACGGCGAGCCGGAGGTGGACACCGGTGACAATCTCCGCCAACTCGCCGGCCCGGTACTTGAGAAAGTAGTGCCCTGCCTCGTCGATCACCGCCAGCGCGGTGCGGTCGGACAGGAAGTGCCACTCCTGGAAACGTTCCTCATGGAAGTCGGTGCCCCGGTCGCGTTCCCCGACGACCGAGATCACCGGGGCGCGCAGCGGGGTAACCTGGTCGCGCATCAGCGCGGTGAAGTAGTCCTCGGAGACCCGGGCGTCGTGACGCATCGCCCGGATCAGGAACGCCGCCTCTTCCGGGGCGAGGGAACCGATCGAGGTGCCCTGCGCCTGCAGCCAGGTGCGGTAGATCCGGTCGCTGCGGACCCGCTCCACCAACCGCAGCCGCAGCAGCGGACCGAGCAACCCGCCGGTCGGCCGGCCGAACGGGAAGATCGCACCGAGGTAGACCGCGGCCAACTCCCGCCCGGCCGCCTCCAGCCGGCGGGCCACCTCGACGGCGAGCGCCCCGCCCGGCCCACAGTGCCCGTAGAGGATGAGCGTCCCGTCAACCCGGTCCAGGATCTCCGCGACCACGCCCTCGGCGACTTCGTCGATCGGCGCCGGCTCGTCGGCCAGCCCGATGTCGTGCCCGGGCATCGCCACCGACAGCAGCCGCCAGCCGGCCGGCAGCGCGTCGGCGAGCGGCTGGTAGACCACTGCGCTGCCGCCGCCGTACGGGACGCAGACCAGGGTGGCGACCCGCTCGGCGGCGGAGGCTGGTGCGGTCAGCTCATGCAGCAGCCGACCCCGCTCGGCGTCACCGTCGGTCAGCAGAGCGGCGAGTTCGCGTACGGTCCGGTGCCGGAACAGGTCCATCACGCTGACCGCCGGAGGCGTGCCGTCACCGGCGCGGACCGTCGGCAGTTCCCGGCGCAGCCGGGCGACCACCTGGGTGGCCAGCAGCGAATGCCCGCCCAGCTCGAAGAAGTCGTCGTCGGCGCCGACCCGGGGCACCTGCAGCACCGCCTGCCAGACGGCGGCGATCAGCGTCTGCACCGGACCGGTCGGCTCGACGTACTCCCGGGCGGGTTGATCGTCGCCCGGATCCGGCAGCGCCCTGCGGTCGATCTTGCCGTGCTCCTGCAGCGGCAGCCGGTCCAGCCAGCAGTACCGACTTGGGATCATGTGGTCCGGCAGCCGGTCGGCGAGCAGCCGGCGCAGCTCGGCCGGCTCCGGCTCGGGTGCCGGCCCCGGTGCCGGCCCGGGTGCCGTTTCCGGTGCCGGGTCCTGCGGGGCGCGTTCCAGGTAGCCGACCAACCGGTCGTCGCGCAGCAGTACGGCGGCCTGCCGTACCCCGGGAAGCTCGCGCAGCGCCGCCTCCACCTCACCCAGCTCCACCCGGTAGCCGCGGATCTTGACCTGGTGGTCGGTGCGGCCGAGGAAGAGCAGCTCGCCGTCGGCGCGCCACGCGCCGAGGTCACCGGTGCGGTACAGCCGGGAACCGGGCGGACCGAACGGGTCCGGGACGAACCGCTGCCCGGTCAGCCCGGGCCGGTTCAGGTAGCCGCGGGCCAGCCGGTCGCCGCCCAGGTACACCTCACCTGGCACGCCGACCGGCACCGGCCGCAGCCGGGCGTCGAGCACGTGCACCCGGGCGTACGGCAGTGGGTGACCGATCGGCACGCTGCCCGGCCCCCGCTCGTGTGCCGACACCCGGTAGGTGGTCACCCCGACGGTGGCCTCGGTCGGTCCATAATGGTTGAACACTGGTACGCCGTGCCCGGCCAGATCCGCCGCCCAGTCCAGGTCGGCCGCCTCGCCGCCGAGGATCAGCGCCCGCCGGGGCAGCAGCCGCGCGGTGTCCACCTCGGCGGCCAGCGCCCGCAGATGCGACGGCGTCATCTTCAGGTAGTCGATCCGTCCGGTGCGCAGCGCGTCGGCGAGCTCCTCGCCGGTGCACCGCCTCGGCACCAGATGGACGCAGCCGCCGGTCGCCAACGCCAGGTAGAACACGGTGACGCTGAAGTCGAACGACAGCGACTGCAGCAGCGCGTACCGGCCGGCCGGCACGACGTCGAACCGTTCGGCGACCCCGTCCAGATAGTTCAGCACCTGCCGGTGGGCGACCGCGACTCCCTTGGGCATGCCGGTCGAACCGGACGTGTAGATGACGTAGGCCAGGTCGTCGCCGCCCGCCGCCCCTGCCGGCGGCCCGGTCGGCTGCTTTGCGACGACCGAGGCGATCCGGTCCAGGCAGGTCGCCTCGGCGAGGGCCGCCGGGGCGGCGTCGCCGCCCAGCTCGGCGCGGATCGCGCTGCTGGTCAACACCACCGTCGGGGCGGCGTCGGCGAGCATCAGCCGCAGCCGGGCGGGTGGCTGCTCGGGGTCGAGCGGCAGGTAGGCCCCGCCGGCCCGCAGTACGGCGAGCAGCGCGACCGCCAGCTGCACCGACTGGTCCAGGCAGACGCCGACCAGGTGGCCCGGCGCGACGCCGTGCTCCCGCAGCTGGTGGGCCAGCTGGTTGGCGCGTCGGTCCAGCTCGGCGTAGCTGATCAGGTCGTCGCCGTAGACCACGGCGGGTGCCTGCGGGGTGGCCGTGGCGTGCCGGGTGACCAGGTCGCCGAGGGTGACCGCCCCGGCAGTGGCCGGTCGTGGCCGGTCGGTGCCGGGCACCGGGCCGGTGCTGAACGCGGTCAGCTGCCGCTGCTGTGCGTCGTCGAGCAGCGGCAGATCCACCACCGGCCGGTCCGGGTCGGCCACCGCGGCGCGCAGCAACGCCCGGTAGTGCCCGGTGAGCCGTGCCACGGTGGCGGCGTCGAACAGGTCGGTGTTGTAGACCAGCATGGCCCGTAGCCCGTCGTCGGTCTCGCTGACGTAGAGCGACAGGTCGAACCGGGCCGCCGCCGTGTCGCTGCCGAACGCCCCGGTGGTGATCCCGCGCGGCCAGCTGCTCTGCGCCCGCGAGTAGTTCTGCAGGGTGAACAGCACCTGGAACACCGGCGCCCGACTGACGTCGCGGGCGACGTTGAGCTCCTTGACCAGACGTTCGAACGGGACCTCCTGGTGGCTCAGCGCGCGCAGTACCCGGCCCCTGGTGCGGCGCAGTAGCTCGCCGAAGCCCGGCTCACCGTCGTCGCCGGCACTGCTGGCACCACCGCGATCGCCGGCGCTGTTGGTCGGTGCGCGGGACAGGTCGGCCCGGATCGCCACCGTGTTGACGAACAGCCCGACGAGGTTCTCCACCTCCGGCACCACCCGGCCGGCGACCGGTGATCCGATGGCGAAGTCCCGCTGCCCGCTGTACCGGAACAGCGTCGCCTGCCAGCCGGCGAGCAGCGTCATGTAGAGGGTGCTGCGGTGGGCCCGGCTCAGCCGGCGCAGCGCCGCGGTGAGCTCGGCGTCGAAGCCGAACCGGTGCACGTCGCCGGCGTACGACTGCACGGCGGGTCGGGGCCGGTCGGTCGGCAGCTCCAGCGGCGGTACTCCGGCGAGCGCCCCGGTCCAGTAGGCGAGTTCCCGCTGGGCGGCCGGTCCGTCACCGCGTACCCGCTGCCAGGCGGCGTAGTCGGCGTAGTCGATGGCCGGTGCCGGCGGCACCGGCAGACCGTCGGTGAGCGCGCCGTAGAGGGCGGCGACCTCGGCCAGCAGCAGGTTCAGCGACCAGCCGTCGCTGACGATGTGGTGCATCCCGACGTGCAGCACCTGGTCGTCGTCGCCGAGCCGGACCAGGAGCACCCGCAGCAGCGGTGCGACGGCCAGGTCGAACGGGGTCCGCACGGCGGCGTCGACCAGCTCCCGGGCGTGTGTCTCGTCGTCGGCGTCGAGCACCGTGAACGGTACGGTGACCTGCGGTACCACCTCGACCCGCGGCTCGCCGTCGAGGTTCTCAGTGAACCGCATCCGCAGGCTGTCGTGGCGGGCCGCGGCGGTGTCCACTGCGGCGCGCAGCAGGTCGGCATCGAGCGGGCCACCCATCCGTACCGTGCTGTGTACGACGTAGCCGGCGGTGCCCGGTGTCAGCTGCTCGGTGAACCAGATCCGTTCCTGACCGAACGACAGTGTCGGACTTTCCCCATTTCGGTGTTGAATCACTTGTGATTGGATCGGGACACCCTGTGCTGGTACGTCGAGATTCGTCACCCGGATTGCCTTTGATCTGTCTGCATGAACCATCAGCCTGACTCCCGTCGTCGGCGCAGCGGAATCGACTCTTGGTGCACTGTGGTGCAGACAAACGATCGATTCGATGCACGTCGTGCCGTCGTACCGTCGGGAATGCGATTCGCCGATGCCATCGTGCCCACCGAGTGGGCCATGGACGAGTTGATTCACGCGGAGTTCCACGGTGGTCGGACGGAAGACGCGCCGATGACCTGGGCGCAGCAGGTCATGTGGCGGGCAGCCACCCTGTCGAGGACCCAGCATCTGTTCCTCAACCTGCGCCGGGTGCTGGCGGTGCCACGTCGGGCCCCGGCCAATCTGTCCAGCGTGGTGCAGGCGATCGGCACGCTGGTCGGCCGGCACGGCGGGCTGCGCACGTGGGTATGCCGGACGGCGGACGGCACGTCGCGGCAGGAGACTGCGGCGGCCGGGCAGGTTCCGGTCCTGGTGGTTGCGGGCACCGGCGACGGCGCCGCGGCGGCCGCCGAGCTCACCCGCCGGCTGGGCGACGTCGCCTTCGACCACGGTCGGGAGTGGCCGGTGCGGTTCGCCGTGGTGCGGGTCGATGGCGTGGTACGCCAGCTGGTGCTGGTCTTCAGCCACTCGACCGTGGACGCGTACGCGGTCGAGTGGTGCTGCGAGACCCGCGGCTGATCCTGCTCCGGGGCGACCTGGGCACCCCGGCCGGGCTGCAGTCGGTGGACGTGGCCCGCCGCCAGCACGGGCCGGACCAGCGGCGCTCGGCCCGTACCGTGGCGTACTGGCTCCGGCAGTACCGCCGGCTGGCCGACGTCTCGCTCGACGGGCCGGCACCGCCGGCCACCCCACGGCTGCACCGGGGCACGCTGGTCTCGTCGGCCGCCGCCACCGCCGCCCGGATGGTCCCCGCCCGGCATCGGGTGAGTTTCTCGACGGTGCTGCTCGCCGCTACCACCGCCCTGTCCGCCGGAGCGAACGGGCGTCAGGTCTGCGGACAGTTCAACATGTCGCACAGCCGCTTCCGGCCCGAGTACGTCAATGCGATCGCCAATCTCGGTCAAATCGGCTTCTGCGTGCTGGACATCGCCGATCGCCCGGGATTCTTTGAGCTGCTACCACGGATCTATCGGGTCGCGCTGGACGGATATTTGCACGCCTACTACGACGCAGTCGCGATGCGGACGACGTTCGAGGAGCTCGGCTACGACTACACCACCGCATTCCTGCCGCACTACTATTTCAACGACGTCCGGCTGCCCGGCGGGGACTTGGTGGACGACGTGCCGCCGGTAGCCGAGCAGCAGTTGCGGGCGACCGCGGACGGCAGCCACTTCACTCTCATCGACGGCCTGGACGCCGCCTCCTGGCACCGCCTGCTGCACGTGGTGGACGAGCCGGAGGCGCTCGGTCTCACCTACACGGTCGACACCCGTTCCTTGCGCCGGAGACGATCGAGCCGTACCTGCGTGACCTGGAGGCGCTGCTCATCGAGGCCGCGTACCGGGACGTGCCCTGGCCCTGGCAGCCCGGCGGACGCGGCTGAGCCGACCGGCGCCCAATATCCGGGTCGCCGTGCCGTCCGCCGCCGTGGCACCGCTGACCTGGAGCCAACGCGCCACCTGGCCGGACCGGGCTGCCTTCGACGCTGCCCCGGCGATGCCCACCTGCCCCGCACCCTGCGGGTGCCCGACCGGTGCGACACCGACGTCGAGCGGCTGAGCCGGGCGGTCGGGCTGCTCGTCGAGTGGCATGCTGCGCTGCGGACCGGCTTCCAGCCGGCCGGCGACGACTTGGCAAGGTGGTCGCGGCCACCGGCACGCTGCCGGTACGCCTGTTCGCCGCACCGCCGTCGCGGGCCGACCCCGACGGCGCGCGGGCCGCGACGGAACTGGCCGCCGACCCGGTGGACCACCGTGACGAGTGCGCCCTAAGGGTCGGCCTGTTCCAGATCGCCCCCCGGGTGCGCCAGATCGCGTTGGTGTTCAACCAACCATGCTGCGGTCAACTACCGCGCGGCCGAGATCGTGCTACGTGACCTGCGGCTGCTGCTACTGCGCGGGGCGGTCCCGAGGCCGGCCGCCTGGCAGTTGGTTGATGTCGCGGCCCATGAGCAGCATGAGGGTTCCCGCTCGGATCACGCCGCACGCTACTGGTTGGACCAGTTCGCCCGGTTCCCGGGGTGAGGCGTTCCCGGTCGCCGTCCGGCGCCGGGTCAGCACCGCCACCGTGCTTTTGACGATGTCCGGCAACCGGTTCCGGGCCAGGTACGACTCCGAGGTCGCCAGTCTCAATTAGATAAATTTGCGCCATCTGAACCTCTCGCACAGACCCGCAGCGGCGGGGCCGGGCGGCTTCGCCGAGCTGCTGGCCCGGATCTGGCAGGCGTCGCTGTCCGCGCACCGGTATGCCTACTACGACCCGGTGGCGATGGCCCAAGCCTTCGCCGGTCAGGGCCACGACCTGGCCAGCGCCCTCGCGCCGTACTGCTTCGTCAACGATCTGTGGCCGCCACGCGGATCCGGACCGGCGCCAACGGTAGCGCCCGCACAACTCATGACGATGACCGGTTGAAGCTGTTGAGCTGGGATGCGGCGCCTGCCCGCTTCGCCTGGCGGTGTCGGTTCCATGGACGCCTCCGACGGGGTGTCGCTGGTGGTGACGGCGGTCCAGATCGAAAAGCTGCTGTGGAGTGTCGATGTGACCCTGACCGAGGCGGCTGTGCCGGTGCGTGACGGACCGGTAGCCGCCCGATGGTGCCGGCTGCGATCAGCGTCGCCGTACCGTTGCGAGTGGCTGCCTCGCGGTGGCCTGCTCCCGGGACAGCGACTGGCTGGCGCAACCGTCCGTGCCGTACGCGCGCAGCGCGGTCGACCTGGAGCTGGTCGTACCGGCGTTCAACGAGGCCGCCCGGCTACCCGCCACCCTGGCGGTGGTCTCCGGCTTCCTGGCGGACTGTCCGTGGCGGACCCGGATCGTGGTGGTCGACAACGGCAGTACCGACGACACGGCTGCGGTCGCGGTCGGAAGTGCCGAACCGGTAGCCACCGCGACGGTGGCACGTGACCCCGTGGAGGTCGTGGTGGCCGGGTGCTCCCGGCCGGGTAAGGGCTCCGCGGTGCGCCGTGGTATCGAGAGCAGTCGTTCTCGCTACGTCGGCTTCATCGACGCGGACCTGTCGACGCCGATCGAGACGTTGCATCGGGCGATGGCGGAGCTGGACGCGGGAGCTACGGCTGCGATCGCTTCCCGGCACGCACCTGGTGCTCAGCTCGTCCGGCCGCAGCCGTTCGGCCGTCGGCTCGGGGGAGCGGCGTTCCGAGCCCTGGCCCGACGGCTCGTGCCGGGCGTCCACGACACTCAGTGTGGATTCAAGATCTTCGACCGGGTCGGGGTGCAGCATGCGTTGCGGCGCTGTCGCGTCAACGGGTTCGCCTTCGACGTGGAGCTCCTACGTCAGATTCGGCGGGGCGGGGGTCGGATCGCTGAGATCGCGGTGGCGTGGACCGACGACCAGCGCTCCACCTTCCGCCCGCTGCACGACGGTCCGGCTGCCTTCGCCGACCTGCTGCGGCTGTACTGGCTGGAGCTGCGATGAATAAGGGGAGCTTCACCCTGGCGGATCGGCAGCTGTTGGTGGTGAGCGACCGTGACGTGCGCCATCCCGATGCCGGTGGACAGGAACGGTACCTGCACCAGGTCGCCCGGTGTTGGGCTGGCTGGGGAGCCTCCGTCAGCTGGGCCGTGGAGCGTGCGCCAGGTCTGCCCGACGTAGAACCGATCGACGGCGTGATGGTGGTCCGGAGCGGGATCAGGTCATGGCGGCAGCCGTCCGTGTTGACGCAGTTGGTTCGCCGGGCACATGCGGTGGTCGACGCCACCGGATACCCACGGGGGAGCGTGCTGGCCGGCGGCCGAGCACCCGTAGTGGCCGTGGTGACGGACCCGCCGCCAGGCCCGGACGACACCCGACCGAGCTCTCTGTCGGCGCTACGCCGCCTCTCGTGGTATCCGGCCACGCGTGCGCCGCGCGGTGCCGACGCGATCGTCACGCTGTCTCCTGCGGCCCGGCACGCGGTGCGCCGGCACGCCCGGGCCCGTGGACCGATCTTCGTGGTGCCGCCCGGTACCGACCCTGGCGCCACCTCCGGTGCACGGTCGGCCGATCCGCTGATCGTGATCGACACGCGCCTGGCCTCGGACCGACGGATCGATGTGTTTCTGCGGGCGCTGGCGGCGGTTGCCGGCCAACTGACCGGCTTGACGGTGGAGGTCCTCGGGACCGGACCGGAGCTACCCCGACTACGGCGGATGATCGCCGACGGAGCTCTGAAGCGGGTGGTCTCGCTCCCCGGCCGGCTACCGCAGTCGGAACGAGACCGCAGGCTCGCCCGCGCCTGGCTCACCGTGTCGACGGCGACCGCCGAGCTTGCTGGATTCGAGCCGCTGCGCGCCGCCGCACTCGGGGTGCCGTGCCTCGTCCTGGACACACCTGGGGCGGACAACTTCGTGCTCGGCGGCCGGACCGGGTACGTCGTGGCTGATCAGGAGCAGCTGGGCGCGGAGATCGTGCGCGGCGTGCGGCTCCTTTCCGACCAGCGGTACGCCGATCTGACGGCGCGGTGCTGTCGGGTGTGGGCGGGCCTGTTCGGCTGGGACCGTACTGCTCAACTCCTCGCGCGGGTGGTCGAACACCAGATCGTTATGGCCGACGCCGGGCGGTACGGGCCGGCCCAACGTCGATCCGCCCGCTCGGACATCACCACCCGGGTACGCCTGCCGGCCGGTGTGCCGGCACCGACCGCCGGACTTCGGGTCACCGACGAGGTGGTGGTCTGCGATGGCGTGGTGGAGCTGCTGCTCAACGGTTGCGACGAGGTCGACGCCGTCGCGGTGCTGAGGCGCCTCGGCGTCACCGGGGCCAGTGTTCGCCTCGCCGGTCGCCACGACCTGCTGATCGGTCCGCGTCCACTGCCGCCTGCGCTGGCGGGCCACCAGAGCGACCGAGGCGACATGTGGCGACGGCTCGACCTGGTGCCGTTCTACGACGAGTTCGATGTCTACCGCCGCCAGCCGGCGTAGGAATGGAGATGATCATGATGAGTGCAACTGTGGATCCCCACCCGGGTCCGGCCATTCGTCCGACCGACTCGCGGTCGACGGCGCGCCCGGCCGTCATCACTGCGGCGGCGGTGCTGGTGACTGCGTTCGGGCTGGCCCTGCTGGCCTCGTACGTCTTCACCCGGGACCCGTACTGGGCACTGCGCTGGACGGTCGACCTCAAGGTCTACCTTGCCAGCGGTCTCGCGGTGCGTGAAGGCACCTCGCTGTACGACGTGGTCATCATGTCGCCGCTGTACGGTCCCATGCCGTACCTGTATCCACCGTTGACCGCGGTGCTGTTCTTCGTGCCCTTGTCCTACCTGCCGATCGGGGCGGCGAGCCTGGTGTGGAACACCGCGTCGTTGGTTGCCCTCGGCGCGGTCGTCTGGATGACGCTGAAGGTGACCGGGGTCCGGGACGCACGGGTGCGCGGGGTGCTCACCGTGGTCGTGCTGATCCTCGCCGCGTGGTTGCTGCCGGTCCGGATTCAGCTGATCGCCGGTCAGATCAACATGTTCCTGCTGCTCCTGGTGCTGCTGGACTTCCGGGGCGGTGGCGGTCGCTGGCGTGGTGTGGGCATCGGCATCGCCGCCGGCCTGAAGGTGACCCCGCTGATCTTCATCGGCTACCTCGTCGTCACCCGGCAGTGGCGGGCCGCCGGCACCGCCTTGGGGGCCTTCCTCGGCACGGTGGTGGCCGGTTTCGCTGTGCTGCCAAGGGACTCGCTGACCTACTGGAGCGGGTTGGTGCTGCACTCGTCGCGTGCCGGTGGTGTCTTCGACACTCCGAACCAGTCGTTGTCCGGGGCGTTGGCCCGGGTACTCGAGGGAGAGCAGTTCGCTCGGTGGTGGCTGGTGATCCTGGCCGGCGTGGCGGTCTTCGGGCTCGCGGTGGCCAGGTACGTCTACCTGCGTGGTTCGGACTTCCTGGGATTCTCGGCTGCGGCGGTCACCGGCCTGCTGGTGTCGCCGGTGAGCTGGGAACACCACTGGGTGTACGTGATCCCGTTGCTCATCTGGCTGGCCTGCCGCGCTTACCAGACCCGTTCGGCATGGCTCGCCGTCGCGACCGGGGTGTTGGTGCTGGTGTTCACCATCCGGGTGTTCAGCCTGTTGGGCATTCCGGAATCGCCTCCGTCACCGATGGAGCTGGCCGTCTGGCAGAAGGTGGTTGCCGCGATGTTCCCACTGACCGGACTTGCCCTGCTGATACTCGGTCCCATGTGGGTACGTCGCGACTTCCCATCGGAGCCGGCGGCGCGACCCGTCGAGCCGCCGCTTCGTGAACTGGTATCGGCATCGGCCAGATGACGGACGGACCAAGGCGGTCGTACCGGGACGGCGAGGTTGCCGTCCCGGTACGGCGTTCGGCAATGCATGGCCCGGCACGATGTTCGCGCGCCTGCCGGCCCGGCGTCATGGGTGCCCGCGGCTTGTGGCCCTGGCGGGTGCCGGACTCACCGGACGGGCGCGGTACTGCCTCTGACTACCAGTTCGGTGGGGAGCAGGATGTGTCGCGGGTCGGCTGCCGCGCCGGTCCGGGCCTGCTCGACGGCTACCCGCAGCGCCTCCGCCGCCGCCCGCCCCTTCAGCACGACGTCCTGGCGCACCGTGGTGAGGGTCGGCCGGATCTGGGTGGCCAGGGGATTGTCGTCGAAGCCGACTACCGAGACGTCACCGGGAACACGCATGCCCAGCGCGGTCGCTTCCTGGATGACCCCGTAGGCGATGGCGTCGGAGAAGCACAGGACGGCGGTGGGCGGGTCGTCGCGGTCCAACAACAGCCGTGCGGCTGCGCGGACGGCGTCGATCCCGCCGCTGGGCTCACGAGCCACGACCGGGCGGATCGCGGCGGCGTCCAGGGCGTCGAACCATCCCAGCATCCGTTGTCGGGAGGGGTAACCATCTGCCAGCGAAAGGGGATCCTCGATGAGTCCGTGCTCGCCGTGCGCCCCGGACAGCAGAAAGCCGACCCGGCGATGGCCCAGGTCGACGATGTGTTGCGCGGCGGCGCGGGCACCTGCCCGGTCGTCCACGTTGACGCAGGTCACGGTCGCGACAGGCTTCTGGTCCACGAAAACCAGGGGAAGTCGCCGGCGGGACAGCCAGTCGACCGCGGGTGAGGTCGGATCACACGCGTAGACCAACGCGCCGTCGATGGCGACGTCACGGGCCGGGATGATCCCGCCGCTGCTGGCTGAACTCAGCAGGGTGAGCGCGAGGCCGGTGGGGGCCAGCTCCTCGGCGATCGCGCCGAGGAAGCTGGTCGCCACCAGATCGGTGAATGCGAATCGGAGGGATTCGGTGAGAACAATACCCACCGCGCCGGTTGTGCCTTTGGCCAGTGCGCGTGCGGCAGGATCGGGGCCGACATAGCCAAGTTCCTGAGCGGCGGCAAGAATGCGCTCTCGCAGGGTACTGGAGAGTTGGTCCGGGCGGGAGAAAGCGTTTGAGACGGTCATGCGGCTGACGCCTACCCGGTCCGCGATGGTCTGCAACGTCACTCGTGGGGCCATGCCCACCGCCTCTCGTCCACCTACTGAGGTGAGGCGAGGTTATCAGGCAGGGCTGCGCTCGGCCGGGGCGATCGCCTGGGCCGCCCGCTGCAGGCCCTTGGCCAGTGCAAGCCGGACGAGCCGGGTGCGCTGGGGGCGTTCGACGTGCGGCACGACGGGCGCGTCCGGGCGGGCGCTGTTGACGTTGCGGGAAACCTCGTTGATTGCTCCGACGAAGCCAGATGCCATTTCCATGATGATCACCCCTCGGCTGACCGGTTAACCTCTATACCGGTACAGTACGCGAGTCTTCTATACCGGTCAAGGGACTTCTTGTCGATACGCCTGAACGATCTCGACCAGCTGTCGTTGCTCGGCCGCGAAGTCCCGTCTCGTCGGGACGTCCGGGTTCGGGTCGAGGATGATCTCGGCCGCTCCGCACTCGGTGAGCGCCCTGACGTCCCCGACGATCTGGGCGAGGGTGCCCACGCCGAGCGGACGATCCGGGCCCGCGGACCGGGCCTGCAGCCGGGCCTTGATCCGGGGGACCAGAGCCGGAACCGGTCGACCCGCCTCGGCGGCCGCCGCCGTCAGCGCCGGCAAACCTCTGTTCCTGAGCCAGTCCAGAGTCGGATTGATCGGGTGCCAGGCCGTGCCGAACCGGGCGGCCCGGCGGATCGCGGCCCGGCCGGCGCCACCGACCCAGACCGGCATCCCGCCTCCAAGTGGGGCCGGCCCCGTCGCGACATCGGAAAATCCGTGTTCGCTGGAGCTGACCGTGTCGGCCGCCCAGGCTCTCGTGATCACCCCGAGGTGGGAGTCGGCGGTGCGGCCCCGTTGCCGCACGTCGAGCCCGAGCGCCGCGAACTCGGTGGCCGCCCATCCCGAGCCTACGCCGAGGACGAACCGGCCCTGGCTGAGCAACTGCAACATGGCACTCATCCGGGCGGTCAGCAACGGATGACGGTACGGCAGCACCGCCACCGAGGTACCAAGTCGGATCCTCTCGGTCTGCGGGAACAACCAGGACAGCAGCACGAAGGGGTCGTAGAACGGCGCAGGATACACCGAGGTCACCTCGGCGGTGGGCGCCACATGGTCCGACACGACCAGGGTGGACAGGCCGTTGTGCTCGGCGAACCGGGCCCAGTCGAGGAACGCCTCCGGGACCGCCTCGGGCCCGAAGTTCGGCACGTTGATTCCCAGCCTGGCCATCACGCCGCCTGGGCGAGATAGGCGTGGAAGGGCGCGGAGAGCTGCTCGGCCGACAACCCGGTGTCCGCGCGCCGGGCGATGCCCGGCAGTACCGCCGACACGGCGTCGATCAACCGACCGGTCGTCTGGGGGTCGGGGTTCATCGCCGGCGGAACGGACTCCTTGCCCGCGGCGAAGACGATCTCACCGACCCCGGCTGCGGCCGCCACCGTCCGGCAGATCGCGCACGGTTCACAGCTTGAGTAGACGACGGCGCCGCGCAGATCGGCCGACCCGGTGCGCCGTGCCGCGTCTCGGATGGCGGTCACCTCCGCGTGCGCCGCCGGATCCAGGTCGGTCAGCGCTGTGTTGACGCCAGCACCGATCACCTTCCCGTCCAGCGCCACCACGGCGGCGAACGGCAACTGGCCGGCCGAGCCGTGCATCCGGGCCGCCTCGACGGTCCTTGCCAGGAGTCCGGGCTCGCCACCGATCGACGGCAGCGCCGTACCGATCAGCTGCCCGAGCGGCAGGGCCGAGTCTTGAAACAAGGTCACCTGCACGCCCGCCGGCCCGTCGAGCCGGGCGTTCAGGGAACCCCACGGCGTGCGTCGGGGCGCGGCGATCAGCCGTGCGCCCGGTGTGTCGCCGAGGACGTCGACCGCCGCAACCGCGTCGTCGACCTGGAACGCGAGTCGTACCGGAGTGCTCGGAGTACCGTCGGTCTCGACCTCGGCGATGAATGCGGCCTGAGCCTCGTTGGCTAGCTCCAGGGTGGCCTGGCCGGCGGCCAGGATGGCCACCCGCGCGCCTTTCGGGCCGGCCATTGCGGCCAGCTCGGTGAGCCCCAGCGAGTCCCGGTAGTAGCGGAGCGCGTCGTCCACATCCGGTACGACCAGGACGACCCGTAGCTGCGAAACGTTCAGTTCTGCCATATCGGCACCCTAGAAGCTGACTCGCCACTGTAGGGGTGCCAACACGCGGAGCGACGTTTGTGTCCGCGGCGGACCGGACATCAGGATGCCCGGTCCGGCCGGGGCGCTGCACGATGCCAGACGGACGCGTCGGGTGCCGACCGGTCGGAGTCGCCCGAGCGGCGGGGTCAGCGGGAGGCGACGCCGGCGCGGCGCTTGCTCCACACATCGAAGGCGACCGCGGCCAGCAGCACCGCACCCTTGACCAGCATGACGTTCTCACTGGGGGCGCCGATCAGCGACATCCCGTTGTTGATCACGCCCATGATCAGACCGCCGGTGACCGCGCCGACCACCTTGCCGACCCCGCCCTGCACGGCCGCCCCGCCGATGAAGGCGGCGGCGATCGCGTCCAGCTCGAAGGTGTTGCCGGCGGTCGGTCCGGCCAGGTTGAGCCGGCCGGCGAAGATGATCCCGGCCAGCGCGGAGAGCACCCCCATGTTCACGAAGATCCAGAACACGACGGACTTGACCTTCACTCCGGACAGCACCGCGGCCTGCAGGTTGCCGCCGACCGCGTAGATCTGCCGACCGAACACCGACCGCTTGGTCAGCAGCGAGTAGCCGAGCACCAGGGCCGCCAGCAGCACCAGCACCCACGGCAGGTTCTTGAACCGGGCCAACTGCACGATCACGAACAGCACCGCCGCAGAGGCGCCGACGATCTTGAACAGGAAGACCGGCATCGGCTCCACCGCCTGGTCGTAGCCGAGCCGGGCGACCCGGGCCCGCCATTGGCTGACCGCGATACCGCCGACCGCGACCAGACCGACCAGCAGGCTGACCAGATCGGCACCGCCGAGCGGGCCCAACCCGATGTTGCCCAGATAGCCCTCGGTGAAGCCGTTGGCGAGGGTGCGCACCGGATCCGGGAACGGCCCGATGCCCTGGTTGCCGAGCACGCTCAGGGTGAGCGCCCGGAACAGCAGCATCCCGGCGAGGGTGACGATGAACGCCGGGATGCCGAAGTACGCGATCCAGAAGCCCTGCCAGGCGCCGATCGCGGCGCCGGCGATCAGGGTGATCAGCAGGGCCAGCGGCCAGGGCAGGTCGTGCTCGACCATCAGTACGGCGGCGATCGCCCCGGTCGCGCCGACCACCGAGCCGACCGACAGGTCGATGTGCCCGGCGATGATGACCAGGATCATGCCGATCGCCAGGATCAGCACGTACGAATTCTGCACGATGATGTTGGACAGGTTCTGCGGCTGCAGCAGCGCCCCGTCGGTCAGCACCGCGAACAGCACGACGATCAGCCCGAACGCGATGTAGATGCCGCTCTCGCGGACGTTGATCCGGGCGACGCTCACCGGTCGGCCCCCGATCCCTGCTCCTGTCCCTGCACCATGTGCTGCATGAGTCGCTCCTGGGTGGCGTCGGCCCGCCGCACCTCGCCGGTGATCCGGCCGGCCGACAACGTGTAGATCCGGTCGCACAGCCCGATCAGTTCGGGCAGTTCAGAGGAGATGACCAGGACCGCCGTACCGTTGTCGGCGATCTGGTTGATGATCGAGTAGATCTCGTACTTGGCGCCGACGTCGATGCCCCGGGTCGGCTCGTCCAGGATCAGCACGTCCGGCTCAGTGAAGATCCATTTGGACAGCACGACCTTCTGCTGGTTGCCGCCGCTGAGCTTGCCGACGATGCTCGCCACGCTCGGCGCCTTGATGTTCATGCTGCGGCGGAACTCCTGCGCCGTACGGTGCTCGGCGCCCTCGTCGACCCAGCCGCGGCGGGCCAGCCGGGTCAGCCCGGCCGCCGACACGTTGCGCTGGATGTCCTCAATCAGGTTCAGCCCGAACCGCTTGCGGTCCTCCGTGGCGTACGCGATGCCGTGGTCGATCGCCTCGCGGACCGAGCGCAGCTGGATCTGCCGGCCGTCCTTGTAGACCCGGCCGCTGATGTCCCGGCCGTACGCCTGGCCGAAGACGCTCATCGCGAGCTCGGTGCGGCCGGCTCCCATCAGCCCGGCCAGCCCGACGACCTCCCCACGGTTCAGGGTGAGGTTGGCGTCGGCGACGACCACCCGGTCGCCGTCCGGGGAGCGCACCGTCCACTCCTCGATCCGCAGCGCCTCGGCGCCGATCCTTGGGGTGCGCGGCGGGAACCGGTGCTCCATCGACCGGCCCACCATGCCGGAGATCAGCCGGTCCTCGGTGACCTCGTCGTTCGCCAGGTCGAGCGTCTCGATCAGTTCGCCGTCGCGCAGGATGCTGATCGTGTCGGCGATGGCGAGGATCTCGTTCAGCTTATGCGAGATGATCACACAGGTGATGCCGGTGTCCCGCAGCCCGCGGAGCAGGTCGAGCAGGTGTGCGGAGTCCTCGTCGTTGAGCGCGGCGGTGGGCTCGTCCAGGATCAGCAGCTTCACCTGCTTGGACAGCGCCTTGGCGATCTCGACCAGCTGCTGCTTGCCCACCCCGATCTCGGTGACCAGGGTGGTCGGATTCTCCGTCAACCCGACCCGGCGCAGAAGCTCGGCTGCCTGGTGGTTGGTGTGGTTCCAGTCGATGAGGCCACGGCGGGTCTGTTCGTTGCCGAGGAAGATGTTCTCGGCGATCGTCAGTTGCGGGCAGAGCGCTAGCTCCTGGTGGATGATCACGATGCCCCGGTGCTCGCTGTCCCGGATCCCGGCGAACCGGGCCGGCTGGCCGTCGAAGGTGGTCTCTCCGGCGTACGACCCGTGCGGGTAGACGCCGGAGAGCACCTTCATCAGGGTCGACTTGCCGGCGCCGTTTTCGCCGCAGATGGCGTGGATCTCGCCCCGGCGTACGGTCAGATTGACGTCGTGCAGGGCACGCACGCCGGGGAACGTCTTGGTGATACCCCGCATCTGCAGGATGGCGTCGGTCGGCATGATCGTTGACTCAGCCCAGCTGCTCGGCCGAGTAGTAGCCGCTGTCGATCAGCACTTCGTAGTTGCTCTTGTCGATGATCACCGGCTCGAGCAGGTAGGACGGGACGACCTTCTCCCCGTTGTCGTAGTCGGTGGTGTTGTTGACCTCCGGTGAGTCGCCGCTGAGGACGGCGTGCGCCATCTCGACGGTCTTCGTCGCCAGCTCGCGGGTGTCCTTGAAGATCGTCGAGTACTGCTCGTCGGCCAGGATCGACTTGACCGAGACCTGCTCGGCGTCCTGTCCGGTCACCACCGGGTAGGGCTGCCCGGCGGTGCCGTACCCGCTGCTCTTGAGCGCGGACAGGATGCCGATGGAGAGCCCGTCGTACGGCGAGAGCACCCCGTCGACGGTGACGCCGCCCTGGTAGGTGCGGGTGAGCAGATCCTCCATCCGCCGCTGCGCGGTCTCCGGGTCCCAGCGCAGGATCGCGACAGTGTCGAAGTCGGTCTGGCCGCTGCGGACCACCAGCCTGCCCGAGTCGATGTGCGGCTGCAGCACAGACATCGCGCCGTCGAAGAAGAAGGTGGCGTTGTTGTCGTCCGGCGATCCGGCGAACAGTTCGATGTTGAACGGTCCGTCGGCGTCACCGGCGGAGCCGTCCGCGTTGAGCATGCCGAGTCCGACCAGCAAGGACGTGGCCTGCTGGACGCCGACCTCGAAGTTGTCGAAGGTGGCGTAGTAGTCGACGTTGGGGCTGTTGCGGATCAGCCGGTCGTATGCGATGACCGGAATGCCCTGGTCGGCGGCCTGCTGCAGCTGAGTGGTCAGCGCCGTGCCGTCGATCGAGGCGACGATCAGCAGCCGGGCACCCCGGGTAATCTGGTTCTCGATCTGGTTGACCTGGGTGGGAATGTCGTTCTCCGCGTACTGCAGGTCGACCTCGTAGCCGAGCTCCTCCAGCGCGGCCTGGACGTTGTCGCCGTCGCTGATCCAGCGTTCGGAGGACCTGGTGGGCATGGTGACGCCGACCAGGGCACCTGCGTTGTCGCCGTCGGCGGTCTCCTGGTCGATGGTCTTCTCGCTGGAGCCGCAGGCGGCCAGGCTGGTCGCCAGGGTGGCGGCTGCGCCGATCGTGGCCAGCCGTCGGATCATGGTGCTGGTGCGCAATTGCACGGACGTCTCCATCTTCTAGGATGGGCTGCGGTTGTGGCACCGCAGGCGGGAGGTTGTGGTGCCGCGGGCGATGGGGTGCCGGGACGCTGGGCGGTGCACCGGGCACGGCGGGCGGCCGCTGGCCATGCGACCCCGTCACGCTGTCGGGTTGCTGCAGCTATCGGTGGCACTGTGAGTCGCAGTGTTATCGCTCACAAGATCGCTGTCAAGAGCCCTTACGCGATCCTGAGGAAACCGATGCGAAACCATCGACCGACTTCGCCGGCGGCTCCACCGGGGCCACCCCGACTCTGCTGTCGGATGATGTTTCCGCAGCTCACGGACTTGACGTGAGTGTGCCGCGAGCTCGGCTCGGCGGGCCGGTTCAGCCGGGTGCGGCGACGCTGCGCCGGTGCACCAGGGCCGGCTCGATGGTGTGCCGCTCGTCGCTGCGTGCGCCCGACTCAATTTGCCGCAGCAGTAGCGCCAGGCTCGCCTTGGCCACCGCGTCGAAATCCGGCCGGACAGTGGTCAGCGGTGGGGTGAAGTAGGCGGCCTCCGGCACGTCGTCGAAGCCAACGATGCTGACCTCGTCCGGCACCCGCCGACCCCGCTCGCTCAGCGCCCGCAGGATGCCCAGCGCGAGATGGTCGTTGGCGGCGAAGATGGCGGTGACGTCGCGCATCCGGGCAAGCATCTGTCCGGCCCGGTAGCCGGACGCTGCACTCCAGTCGGCCGGCACCAGCGGCGGCACCTCGGCGCCGGCATCCCGAAGGGTCTGCTCCCAGCCGTGGATCCGTCCGGCGCTGTCGAACCAGTCGCCTGGGCCGGAGACATGCCAGACGGTGGGGTGACCCGCGTCCAGCAGACACTGGGTGGCGGCCCGGGCTCCGGCCGCCTGGTCGACGGTGATCAGCGCGGTGTTGCGCTGCGGATCACCGTCGATGGTGACCAGCGGCACCCCGGCCGGCACTTGTTCCACGGCTTCGCCAGCAGAGACCACTGGTGCGATCACTACCAGGCCGGCGACCCGCTGGTCGAGGTGGCGGTCGACGACGCCGGCGATGGACTGCCGGTCCAGGCTGCGGACGCTGCCAACGTTGACCGCGAACCCGGCGGCCCCGGCGGCCTGCTCGAATGCGGCAAGTAGGGACGCTGGACCGTAGAGCGTCGAGTTCTGCGCCACCACTCCGATCACCTGTGACTTGCCGGTGACCAAGGCACGAGCCGCCCGGTTCGGCCGGTAGCCCAGCTCGGCGATGGCGGCCCGGACTCGCAGCCGGGTCTGCTCACGCACGTTGGGGTGGCCGTTGAGCACCCGGGACACCGTTTGGTGGCTTACCCCGGCCAGCCTGGCCACATCCGTCATCGCCGGTTCCCGGACGCTTCTGCTACTCACCGCTGCCCACCTCAAGTCCGGCCGGGACGTGCCGGCACTGCCGATGATCTTCAGACCCGGCATGGTGCCAGGGCCGCGGAGCTGGACCGGCCGGGTGGGCCGGGCTTGTCCTTCGGTGCCCCTGCCAGTTCCGTCAACAGCGAGGTTAGCGGTCACCTACCGCGACCCGCCATGGGCTGGCAGTGAGCCGAGGGGACAACCTGGTCCCATCGATCCGGCAGCGGTGCCCCACTGCGGCGGGCACCCGACCGGATACTGTCGCTGCGACTGTTGTCGATGTTATCGCTCATCCGACCGCCCAACTCAACTCGGTGCTGCCGAGGGCGGTTGTCGCAACGGAGCGGTAACGGCCGCGATCCACCCCCTTGACGTGCTTGATGAGAACGGTAACACTCCTGAAACGCGGCGGTTGGGCTCCAGTCGTCGATGGCATCCCCACCAGTCTGGCCACCTGGGAAGGGTGTCGATGGGTCGGAAGCTCGGCGCATGCCGGGGGTTTGGCCAGGACGTAAAGTTAACGCTAACAATCGGTCCATCGCATACGTGGGCCGTTCTTGACCGCGGGTCGTCCGGCCAACCGGCGGACGACATCAGCCTCAGCGGGAGGTAGGCATGTTCAGACGTTTATCCGCCGTCATGATCGCGGCGATGATGGTGGCGACCACCGCCGCCTGTGGTGACTCGGGTACGGAGGGAGGCGGCAGCAGTGACGACCAGATCGTCCTCGGCTTCTCCCAGGTCGGCGCCGAGAGTGGCTGGCGTACCGCGAACACCAAGTCGGTCCAGGAGTCCGCGGCCGAGGCCGGGGTCGAGCTGAAGTTCGCCGACGCCCAGCAGAAGCAGGAAAACCAGATCAAGGCGATTCGCAACTTCATCGCCCAGCGGGTCGATGTGATCGCCTTCTCTCCGGTCGTGGAGTCCGGGTGGGACACCGTGCTCAAGGAGGCCAAGGACGCCGGGATCCCGGTGATCCTGACCGACCGCGCGGTGGACTCGCAGGACGAGACGCTCTACGAGACCTTCATCGGCTCCGACTTCGTCCTCGAGGGCCGGCTCTCCGGCGAGTGGCTGGTCGAGGAGTTCGCCGACGAGTCGGGCCCGGTCCGGATCGTCGAGCTGCAGGGCACCACCGGCTCGGCCCCGGCCAATGACCGCAAGCAGGGCTTCGGCGAGGCGATCGCCGCCGACCCGAAGTTCGAGATCATCGCGTCGCAGACCGGTGAGTTCACCCGGGCCAAGGGCAAGGAGGTCATGGAGGCCTTCCTCCAGGCCCACGACGACATCGACGTGCTCTTCGCGCACAACGACGACATGGGGCTCGGCGCGATCGAGGCGATCGAGGCCGCCGGTCTGGTGCCCGGCCAGGACATCACGATCATCACGATCGACGCGGTCCGCGACGGCATGCAGGCGCTCGCCGACGGCAAGATCAACTTTATCGCGGAGTGCAGCCCGCTGCTCGGGCCACAGCTGATGGAGCTGGTCGAGCAGGTGCACGCCGGTGAGTCGGTGCCCAGGCGGGTGGTCACCGAGGAGACCACCTTCACCCAGGAAGAGGCCAAGGAAGCACTGCCCACCCGGCAGTACTGAGCCGGACCGTCGTCCCGCCCGGCCACCGCGCCGGGCGGGACGACGAGGCAGGTGCCGGCCGCCGGCCCGGTCGGCCCCGCAAAGCGCCGACCGGGCCGGCGGTGGCCGGCCGCAGCGACAGCAGTGAGAGGTACGGATGACCGACGCGGCGCCGATCCTGGAGATGACCGGGATCGGCAAGACCTTCCCCGGCGTCGTCGCGCTCGACGACGTCGACTTCCGGATGTTCCCCGGCGAGGTGCACGCCCTGATGGGCGAGAACGGCGCTGGCAAGTCCACCCTGATCAAGGTTCTCACCGGGGTCTACGGAATCGACCGCGGTGAGATCCGTCTCGGCGGCCGGCAGGCCCGGTTCGCCGGCCCGCTACAGGCCCAGCAGTCCGGTGTCAGCACCGTCTACCAGGAGGTGAACCTCTGCCCCAACCTGTCGGTGGCAGAAAACATCTTCATCGGCCGGGAACCGCGCCGGTTCGGCGCGATCAGGTGGGCCACGATGCGGCGACGCTCGGCCGAGCTGCTGCACCGGCTGCACCTCGACATCGACGTGACGGCGCCGCTGTCCAGCCACTCGCTCGCCGTACAGCAGATGGTCGCCATCGCCCGTGCGGTGGACATCTCGGCCAAGGTGCTCATCCTCGACGAGCCGACCTCCAGCCTGGACGCCTCCGAGGTGGAACAGTTGTTCGCGGTGATTCGCCAGCTCAAGGAGTCCGGCGTGGCGATCCTGTTCGTCTCGCACTTCCTCGACCAGGTCTACGAGATCGCCGACCGGATGACCGTGCTGCGCAACGGCCGGTTGATTGGTGAGTGGCCGGTCGAACAGCTGAGCCAGCTGGAGCTGGTGGCCAGAATGATCGGCAAGGACCTCAGCGTCCTGGAGCAGCTCGACGGCGAGTCCAAGCCGGACCTGGCCACCCTGGAGGGTGGCCAGCCGGTGCTGGAGGCCACCGGACTCGGCCGGTCCGGGGCGATCGCCCCGTTCGACCTGACCATCCACGCCGGCGAGGTGGTCGGCTTCGCCGGGCTGCTCGGCTCGGGCCGCACCGAGGCGGCCCGACTGCTGTTCGGCGCCGACCGCGCGGAGCGGGGCCGGGTGAGCATCGCCGGCAAGCCGACCGCGCTGCGCGGCCCGCGCGCCGGGATGGCCAACGGCATCGCCTTCTGCTCCGAGAACCGGCGGGCCGAGGGCGTCGTCGAGGACCTGACCGTACGGGAGAATCTGGTCCTCGCCATGCAGGCCGCCCGGGGGTGGGCCCGACCGATCCCGCGTCGCCGCCAGGACGAGCTGGTCGCCAAGTACATCGCCGCGCTGCAGATCCGCCCGGCCGACCCGGAGCTGCCGATCCGCAACCTGTCCGGCGGCAACCAGCAGAAGGTGCTGCTGGCCCGCTGGCTGATCACCGAGCCCAAGCTGCTCATCGTCGACGAACCGACCCGGGGGATCGACGTCGGTGCCAAGGCGGAGATCCAGCGCCTGGTGGTCGAGCTGGCCGGCGGCGGCATGGCGGTGCTGTTCATCAGCGCCGAGCTGGAGGAGGTCCTCCGGCTCAGCCACAAGATCGCGGTACTGCGGGACCGGCAGATGATCGACCAGCTCGCCAACGGCGCGGGCGTCGACGTGGACCGGATCATGCGGACCATCGCCGGGGAGGCGGCAGCATGAGCGACACGCATCGACGACTGACCGGCCTGGTCCGGCAGCGGCTGTTCTGGCCGGTGCTGATCCTGGTGGTGCTGCTGGTCAGCAACCTGTTCTTCACTCCGAGCTTCTTCTCCATCACGGTTCGCGACGGGCACCTGTACGGGTCGTTGATCGACATCCTGCGGGCCAGCACCCCGCTGGTCCTGGTCGCCGTCGGGATGACCGTGGTCATCGCCACCGGCGGCATCGACCTGTCCGTCGGCTCGGTGATGGCCATCTCCGGCGCGCTCGCCTGCCTGCACATCAGCGGTCTGGCCGACCAGAACAGCGTCACCGGCGTGCTGTTCGCCGTCCTCCTCGCGCTCGGGCTGTCGGTGCTGCTCGGCCTCTGGAACGGCACCCTGGTCGCCGCGATCGGCATCCAGCCGATCATCGCCACCCTGATCCTCATGGTGGCCGGCCGAGGGCTGGCCCAGCTGATCACCGACGGGCAGATCATCAACGTCAACTCGTCGCCGTACAAGGTGATCGGTGCCGGCTACGCGCTCACCCTGCCGGTATCGGTGCTCATCGTCGTCGCGGTGGTCACCGCCGCGGCGCTGCTGATCCGGCGCAGCGCGCTCGGCATGCTGGTCGAGTCGGTCGGCGGCAACCCGACCGCCAGCCGACTGGCCGGCATCCGCGCCCGGCAACTCGTCATCCTGGCGTACGTCTTCGCCGGACTCTGCGCCGGCATTGCCGGGATCATCTTCAGCTCGAACGTCTCCAGCGCCGACGGCAACAACGCCGGCAACCTGATCGAGCTCGACGCGATCCTCGCCGTCGTCATCGGCGGTACCGCGCTCACCGGCGGCCGGTTCTCCCTCGCCGGCAGCGTCCTCGGCGCGGTGATCATCAAGGCGCTGGACATCACCATCTACACCATCGGCATCCCCAGCGAGGCGACGCTGCTGTTCAAGGCGGTCGTGGTCATCGTGCTGTGCCTGGCCCAGTCGTCGGCGTTCCGCGCCCGGATCTCCGGCCTCGGTCGCGGCGGCGCAGGACGGGGCGGGCCGCCCCGGCCACCCGGATCCCCACCCGGGCAGCGGCGTGGCGAATCCACCGGCGACGGACAGCCACGGCAGGTCGAACCGGCGGGACAGACAGCGGCGGAGGCAACGGCATGATCGACGTCAGCGACCCCCGGCAGGCGACGGCCACCGCGCCGACGCCGACCGCTCGCACCCGGCGCTACTGGCCGCAGCAACGGCACCTGCCGGTCGCGGCCACCCTCACCCTACTGGCCACCATGTACGGGCTCGGCGCGCTCAACTACACCGGGTTCGCCCAGCCGCAGATCCTGCTGAACGTCTTCGTCGACAACGCCTTCCTGCTGGTCGTCGCGGTCGGGATGACCTTCGTGATCCTCACCGGCGGCATCGACCTGTCGGTCGGCGCGGTGGTCGCCCTGACCACCGTCTGCGCCGCCGTGCTGCTGCGCGAGGGCTGGCCGGCCGGTGTGGTGCTGCCGTTGGTCCTGCTCATCGGCACCACGCTCGGGCTGCTGATGGGCCTGATCATCCACTTCTTCGAAATCCAGCCGTTCATCGTGACCCTCGCCGGGATGTTCTTCGCCCGTGGGCTCTGCCACCTGATCACCAGCGACTCGATCCCGATCACCGACGCGTTCTGGACCGCGGCGGCGCAACAGCGGATCCGTTTCGGCGACGGCTACTTCATCTCGATCAGCGTGGTCATCGCGCTCCTCGTGGCGCTGACTGCGGCGTACGTCCTGGCGTACACGCCCTTCGGGCGCAAGGTGTACGCCATCGGCGGTAACCCCCAGTCGGCGTTGCTGATGGGCCTGCCGGTCGGGCGTACCCGGATCGCCGTCTACACCATCAGCGGGTTCTGCGCGGCGCTCGGCGGGGTGCTGCTCAGCTTCTACATGCTCTCCGGCTACAGCCTGCACGCCCAGGGAATGGAACTCGACGCGATCGCCGCGGTGGTGATCGGCGGCACGCTGCTGACCGGCGGATCGGGGTACCTGCTCGGCACCGTCCTCGGCGTCGGGGTGCTCGGTCTCATCCAGACGATCATCGCCTTCCAGGCGAATCTGAGTTCCTGGTGGACGAAGATCGTCATCGGGGTGCTGCTGTTCGCCTTCATCATCCTGCAACGCCTGGTCACCCGGCGGGGCAGATGACTCACCATAGTGGCCAGGCCAGAATCCACCACAGGGAGAACGGGTGAACACCGACCAGTACACCATCGGCATCGACTTCGGCACCCTGTCCGGGCGGGCCGTCGTGGTCCGGGTCGCCGACGGCGCCGAGACAGGCTCGGCGGTGCACGAGTACCGCAACGCCGTCATCGACCGGGCCCTGCCCACCAGCGGCAAACCGCTGCCGCCTGACTGGGCGTTGCAGGATCCGGAGGACTACCGGGACGTGCTGCGCCACGCCGTGCCGGCGGCACTCGCCGACGCCGGCGTGGCCTCGGCGCAGGTGATCGGCATCGCCACCGACTTCACCGCGTGCACCGTGCTGCCGACCCTGGCCGACGGCACCCCGCTGTGCCAGCTGCCCGAGCTGGCCGACCGGCCGCACGCCTGGCCGAAGCTGTGGAAGCACCACTCGGCGCAGCCGCAGGCCGACCGGATCAACGCCCTCGCCCACCAGCGCGGCGAGCCGTGGATCGGCCGGTACGGCGGCAAGATCTCCGCCGAGTGGCAGTTCGCCAAGGCGCTGCAGGTGCTGGAGGAGGACCCGGAGGTCTACTCCCGTACCGAGCGATGGATCGAAGCCGCCGACTGGATCATCTGGCAGCTGTGCGGCGCCGAGACCCGTAACGCCTGCACCGCCGGCTACAAGGGCATCCACCAGGACGGCCGGTACCCGGACCCGGCGTACCTGGCCGCGCTGCACCCCGACTTCGCCGACTTCGCGGCCACCCGGCTGGAGCATCCGATCCTGCCGCTGGGCGCCCGGGCCGGCGGGCTGACCGCCGAGGCCGCCGGCTGGACCGGGCTGCCGGCCGGCATCGCGGTCGCCGTCGGCAACGTCGACGCGCACGTCACCCCGCCGGCGGCCGGCGCGGTCGCCCCCGGGCAGCTGCTCGCCGTGATGGGCACCTCCACCTGCCACGTGATGAACGGCACCGACCTGGTCGAGGTCCCGGGCATCTGCGGCGTCGTCGACGGCGGCATCACCGCGGGGGCGTACGGCTACGAGGCCGGCCAGTCCGGCGTCGGCGACATCTTCGCCTGGTTCGTCGACAACGGCGTACCACCAACGGTGCACGACGAGGCGGCGCGTCTCGGGCTCAGCGTGCACGACCTGCTCACCCGGCAGGCCGCCGAGCAGCCGGTCGGCGGGCACGGGCTGGTCGCCCTGGACTGGCACAGCGGCAACCGGTCGGTCCTGGTCGACCACCACCTGTCCGGGCTGATCGTCGGGCTGACCCTGGCCACCCGCCCGGACGAGATTTACCGGGCGCTGATCGAGTCGACCGCGTTCGGCACCCGGACGATCGTGGAGACGTTCGAGCGCGCCGGGCTGCCGGTGACCGAGTTCGTCGTCGCCGGCGGGTTGAAACGAAACAAGCTGATCATGCAGATCTACGCCGACGTGCTGCGCCGGCCGGTCAGCGTGGCCACCTCCGACCAGGCGCCGGCGCTCGGCTCGGCGATCCACGCGGCGGTCGCCGCCGGGGCGTACCCGGACGTGGTCACCGCCGCCGGGGCGATGGGCGCGGTGGAGACCGCCGTCTACCGCCCCGACCCCGACCGGGCCGCCGGCTACGACCGGCTGTACGCCGAGTACCAGCTGCTGCACGACCACTTCGGCACCGGTGCCGACAAGGCGATGCACCGGCTGCGGGACATCCGCAACGCCGCGCTCGCCCGCTCCGACCGGGAGGTTTCCGCCTGATGAGCACCACCGCCCGCGCAACGACCGCCGGTTCCGCAACGACCGCCGGCTCCGCAACCGACGTCGCGGCCGCCGACGTCGCGGCCGAGGTCACCCGGCTGCGTGCCGAGGTGTGCCGGCTGCACGAGCACCTGACCCGCTGGGGGCTGGTCACCTGGACCAGCGGCAACGTCTCGGCCCGGGTACCCGGCGCCGACCTGCTGGTGATCAAGCCGTCCGGGGTCAGCTACGACGAACTCACCCCGGCGC
Organism: Micromonospora sp. LOL_013; assembly: GCF_048060315.1. Taxonomy (NCBI): domain Bacteria; kingdom Bacillati; phylum Actinomycetota; class Actinomycetes; order Micromonosporales; family Micromonosporaceae; genus Micromonospora; species Micromonospora sp. LOL_013. The sequence goes on along the minus strand of NZ_JBHMIQ010000051.1, from coordinate 4,637 downwards.
ACATGGTCGTCACCGATCTCGACGGCACGCTGGTCGAGGGCGACTACGCGCCGTCGAGCGACACCGAGGCACACGCGTACGTCTACCGGCACATGCCGTCCGTCGGCGGGGTGGTGCACACGCACAGCCCGTACGCCACCGCCTGGTCGGCACGCGGCGAACCGATCCCGTGCGCGGTGACCGCGATGGCCGACGAGTTCGGCGGCGAGATCCCGGTCGGGCCGTTCGCGTTGATCGGCTCCGACGCGATCGGCCGGGGCATCGTTGCGACGCTCACCGACCACCGGTCACCGGCGGTGCTGATGCGCCAGCACGGCCCGTTCACCATCGGCGCGACCGCGAAGGCAGCGGTGAAGGCGGCGGTGATGTGTGAGGACGTGGCCCGCACCATCCACCTGGCCCGCCAGCTCGGTCCGGTCGAGCCGCTGCCGCAGGCAGCGGTCGATGCGCTGTACGAGCGTTACCAGAACGTGTACGGCCAGCGGTGAACCGCAGCCGGCAGAGATTGTCCAGATGGGACCGAGAAGTGTGGCATAGGGGGGATCCGTGGTGATGGAGGCATCGATGCGGTCGGCGCAGGTGTGGTTCCTGACCGGCAGCCAAGGGCTGTACGGTCCGGAGACGTTGCAGCAGGTGGCTGAGCAGTCCCAGGAGATCGCCCGGCGGTTGGACGCCGCCGACGGGCTGCCGGTCAAGATCGTCTGGCGGCCGGTGCTGACCAGCCCGGAGGATATCCTGCGGGTCTGCCTCGCCGCCAACGCCGAACCCGGCGTGGTCGGGGTGGTCGCCTGGATGCACACGTTCTCCCCGGCAAAGATGTGGATCAGCGGCCTGGACGCGCTGCGCAAGCCGTTGCTGCACCTGCACACCCAGGCGAACGTGACGCTGCCGTGGGCCGAGATCGACATGGATTTCATGAACCTGAACCAGGCCGCGCACGGCGACCGCGAGTTCGGCTACGTGCAGACCCGGCTCGGGGTGGCCCGCAAGACCGTCGCCGGCCACGTCAGCGACCCCCGGGTCGTCGGCCGGATCGCCGGCTGGGCGCGGGCCGCGATCGGCCACACCGAGCTGCGGTCGCTGAAACTCGCCCGGTTCGGCGACAACATGCGCAACGTCGCGGTCACCGAAGGTGACAAGGTGGAGGCGCAGGTCCGGTTCGGCGTCTCGGTCAACACGTACGGGGTGAACGAACTCGTCGAGGCGGTCGACGCGGTACCGGACCCCGACGTCAAGGTGCTGGTCGACGAGTACGAGCAGCGGTACCGGGTGGACCCGGCGCTGCGGGCCGGCGGCGACCGGCACGACTCGCTGCGCTACGCCGCACGCATCGAACTGGGTCTGCGCGGCTTCCTGACCGAGGGCGGCTTCCGGGCCTTCACCACCAACTTCGAGGACCTGGGCGGGCTGCGGCAGCTGCCCGGTCTTGCGGTGCAGCGGCTGATGGCCGACGGCTACGGCTTCGGCGGTGAAGGCGACTGGAAGACCGCCGTACTGGTACGCACCCTCAAGGCGATGTCCGTCGGCACCTCCGGTGGTACGTCGTTCATGGAGGACTACACCTACGACCTGACCCTTGGCCAGGAGCTCATCCTCGGCGCGCACATGCTGGAGGTCTGCCCGAGCATCGCCGCCGACACCCCGTCGTGTGAGATCCACCCGCTGAGCATCGGCAGCCGGGAGGACCCGGTCCGGTTGGTCTTCGACGCCGCACCCGGCCGGGCCGTCGTGCTCGGCATGGTCGACCTGGGCGAACGGTTCCGCCTGGTGGCCAACGAGATAGAGGTCGTGCCGCCGGCACAGCCGTTGCCGAAGCTGCCGGTGGCCCGGGCGGTGTGGCGCCCCGAGCCGGACCTGCCGACGTCGGCCGAGGCGTGGCTGACCGCCGGCGGCCCGCACCACACCGTCCTCTCCCAGGCCGTCGGGGTGGACGAGTTGCACGATCTGGCCGAGATGACCGGCACCGAACTGGCGGTCATCGACGCCGACACGACGGTCCGGCGGTTCGCCGCCGAGCTGCGCTGGAGCCAGGCGTACCACCGGCTCGCCCGCGGCTTCTGACCTGCTGGTCCCGCTGCCCGGGTGCTGGCGCCCCGGGCAGCGGGGCGGGTGGCTGCCCGGATCAGTGGCGATCGGCGTCGGGCACGTCGTGCGGCTCCAGGGCAGGTCGTCGAGGGGCTCCAAGCTGTCCAGGGCTGGAAGCTGGACCGCCGGGCTTTAGACGACCCGTAGCGTTAGTGGACCCTCGGGACACAACGATAGAGACCTCAGCACCGAGTGCTTCGGACGTACAGACACAGTGCGTCCGGGGTGTCAACCTGTCCGTGTTCGATCTGAGAGATCCGCGCCTGGCTTACCCGAGGGCTGCGTCAACCCCAGCCTGGGCAAGCCCAGCCGGACTTGCGCATCTCGGCCAGCTCATGCCTACGGATGTGGCCGAGGTTCTCAGCGCGAATCGTGGCTCGCCCCTCCTCTTCCGTGCGGTCGACCAGGTACTGCTCGTAGCGACCTTCGGCAATCGGGATCTTCGCCTGGTGACAGCGGTTCCGAAACGGGATCCGTGACAGGGGCAGTCCCCGGTCTGCTTGGCATCGTCGAACGCCGCCAGGTGACGGGGTGCGGGGGGCGGGTCGGTCACGACTGCCTCGCGTACCGGGCGGGGGTACCGCCGCCGGTCCAGGCGTGCAGGTTCATGGTGGTCTGCGCGGCGCGGGCCTGGCTGGTCTGCCAGCGGCGGAGCGCGTCCTTGATGCGGTCGTTCTGCTCGTAGGTGCGGTCGAGTTCGGCGTAGACGATGCCGAGGTCGTGGGCGATCCGTTCGAGGAAGGCGGCGACTTCGCCGGGGTCCAGGCCCCGGCCGCCGCCGCGCCGCGGGATTGTCGGGAAGCGGTGGGCGCGGATCTGCCAAGGGCGGATCGGCCGGTACGCGGTGGGTCGCTGGTTGCGGCTGCGACCATCGGGTACGTGGTAGACGCCGCTGCCCGCCGGCCAGTCACGCGGTGGGGTGGTGGCCATCTTGCGGCGTTGCCAGCGCAGTCGCCAGCGTCGCCAAAGCTCTCGCATCACGTGTTCCTCCCCATTGTTCACTCCTGGTGCCGATCAGGCGGTGTCGTGGATGGGTCTGGACGGGGGGCGGCCCTGCCGCTTGCCGATCCCGGCGGGGCCACCCGCACCCTAATCGCCGCAGCCCTCCTTGGCAGTACGGCGACCAGGGCAAACCTTCGGGGCCGGGACGCCCAACGGCGTGACTCGCTACACGCCCCGACCGGAGGTGAGCGCCCCAAGCTGCCGTGCAAGGAGTGCTCGCGTCAAAACATAGGCGCCTAAGCCGCCTATGTCAATGAATCCTTGTCGCGGTCACGTGTCTCGTGATCGAATCGGGTTGCCGTGCAAGGAGACTCCAAATGCCTACGCAGCCCGACTATGTCCGCATTTCGGACGCCTACGCCGCAGCGATCGTCAGCGGCCGGCTCAAGCCAGGGGAGAAGCTGCCCTCGATCGCCGAGATGAGCAAGCGCTACACGGTCGGTGCCACGACCATCAAGATGGTCCTCGTGCGGCTGGAAGCGCGCCGGCTGGTCCGCCGCCACCAGGGCAAAGGCACCTTCGTCGAGCCCTGCGACCGATGGCTACTGCCCGACGGTGACGATGATGACGAGCCAGATTTCGAGATCTGAGGGTTGCGGCGTAGTGGCAGGTCACCTGGCTTCCTGGCATCCAATCGTCACTAACCAGCCCACCCCAGCGGCTGGTAGTCGGGCAAGTGACAAGGAGTGTCGGGAGGGCGGACTTTCGTGGCGGGTCAGCCTCGTGGCTGTCGCTGGCGGCCGCACCGACTGGGGTCTGCCGCTGCGGCTCATGGCTACTTCGTGGATCGGCCAACTAGGACCGCCTAGTCGCGAACCACAGGAGACTGTCGGATACTTGACAGATCGCGATTTTCAACCTATTATGTGACTAATATTCGCCTATGCCCAGGGCTAACGCTAATCGATCTTGAATTGGGAATTGATGATCAGAAGAGGGTTAGCTTCGTTACTGTGTGCAGTTGTCGCCGCACTTGTCGTGTTGTTGAGTTCCGGTGCGGCAACCGCAGTGGAGCGAGTGGATCCAGTCGCCGTAGTAGACAAGGTCTACGCGTCAGTCGATCCAGAGGTCGAATATGAAGAGTTGTCTGTCAGGGGAGCGGGCAGCATTCGATAGCCGCATGCTTGTGAAAACGGTCCAGTTTAGGACCACTGCTTTGGCTCCGGTCGACCGGGAAATTCTTCAACAAATGAGGCATGAGAATCCCGCGATCTCCGCATGTTGGCTTGGCCAAGCTACCGGAAGTTCTACGTCGTTGGCAGGAAATACCCTCTACACCTTCTGGGTGGTTGGTACCTGGTGTAACTCGGGCAGTACTGTTACCAGCGCGACCTACGACTATGCCGATGGGGAGACTAAGTCGATAGGCTGGCGTCATGCTGGCGTTCAATCTCACGGTAGCGGCATCGTTAGCAACACTGCTCGAATTTGGGCTAAGCAACGGTTTATTTTGGGAGTCGGCGGCTGGGACGTGCAGACGGTCGACGAGTGAGCCTTTGCGAGTAACGGTCCGCGACTGGGTGTAGTGCCGGTACTCGGCTCAGGTGGTT
>NZ_JBHMIQ010000050.1:0-42398 GCF_048060315.1 Micromonospora sp. LOL_013 | reverse complement strand
AGGTCACCCGGGTCGCCCGCGAAGTCGGCACCGAAGGCAAACTCGGCGGCCAGGCACAGGTCAAGGGCGTCTCCGGCACCTGGCGCGACCTCACCGACAACGTCAACTCGATGGCCTCCAACCTCACCGGCCAGGTCCGCAACATCGCCTCGGTCACCACCGCGGTCGCCAAGGGCGACCTGTCCCAGAAAATCACCGTCGACGCACGCGGCGAGATCCTCGAACTCAAGTCGACCGTCAACACCATGGTCGACCAGCTCTCCTCCTTCGCCGACGAGGTCACCCGGGTCGCCCGCGAAGTCGGCACCGAGGGGGAGCTCGGCGGTCAGGCACAGGTCAAGGGCGTCTCCGGCACCTGGCGCGACCTCACCGAGAACGTCAACCAGCTGGCGTCCACCCTGACCACCCAGCTGCGGGCGATCGCGCAGGTCTCCACCTCGGTGACCCGTGGCGACATGACCCAGCACATCACCGTGCAGGCGCAGGGCGAGGTCGCCGAGCTGAAGGACAACATCAACCAGATGATCGTCACCCTGCGGGACACCACCAAGAAGAACGCCGAGCAGGGCTGGCTGGACTCGAACCTGGCGCGGATCGGTGGTCTGCTGCAGGGGCAGCGGGACCTCGGCGAGGTCTGTCGCATGATCATGAATGAGGTGACGCCGCTGGTCGACGCGCAGCTCGGCGCGTTCTTCCTCGCCGACGCCGACGACGGGGTGACCCGCCTCGGGCTCACCGCCGCGTACGGCTACGTGGCCCGGGACCACAAGATCATCTTTGGGCCGGGTGAAGGGCTGGTCGGCCAGGCCGCCGTCTCCCGCCGGACCATCCGGGTGGGCGCCGGCGCCACCGGCGCGCTCACCCTGCGGTCCGGGCTGCTCAGCATCCCGCCCCGGGACCATGTGGTGCTGCCAGTGCTGTTCGAAGGCGAGATGCTGGGGGTGATCGAGTTCGCCTCCGTCGCCGCCTTCTCCGAGCTGCACCTGGCGTTCCTGGAGCGGCTGGTCGCCACGATCGGCATCGCGGTCAACACCATCCAGGCGAACAAGCGCACCGAGGAGCTGCTCGCCCAGTCGCAGCGGCTGGCCAACGAGATGCAGGCCCAGTCGGCCGAACTGCAGCGCACCAACGCCGAACTGGAGGACAAGGCCCGCCTGCTGTCCGAACAGAAGGGCAACATCGAGACCAAGAACCGGGAGATCGAACTGGCCCGGATCGGTCTGGAGGAGAAGGCCCAGCAGCTGTCCCGGGCCTCGGCGTACAAGTCGGAGTTCCTGGCCAACATGAGCCACGAGCTGCGTACCCCGCTGAACTCGCTGCTCCTGCTGGCCCGGTTGCTGGCCGACAATCCGGACGACAACCTCACCGGCAAGCAGATCGAGTTCGCCAAGACCATCCACAGTGCCGGCTCCGATCTGCTGTCACTCATCGACGACATCCTCGACCTGTCGAAGATCGAGGCCGGCCGGATGGACGTGCAGCCGGCCGAGGTGCCGTTCGGCGAGATCCGGTCGTACGTCGAGCAGGCGTTCGCGCCGCAGGTCGACGAGAAAGGGCTGGAACTGCGCGTCGAGGTGGCACCGGACCTGCCGCCGGCGGTCGTCACCGACGCGCAGCGGCTGCAGCAGATCCTGCGCAACCTGCTCTCCAACGCGGTGAAGTTCACCGATGCCGGGTCGGTGACGCTGCAGATCGCCTCCGCCCCGCCGGACCTGACCTTCGAACAACCCGCACTGTCCACCGCCGACCAGGTAGTCGCCTTCACGGTGATCGACACCGGAATCGGCATCTCCGACGACAAGCTCTCGCTGATCTTCGAGGCGTTCCAGCAGGCGGACGGAACGACCAGCAGGCGCTACGGCGGCACCGGCCTCGGCCTGTCGATCAGTCGCGACCTGGCCCGGCTGATCGGCGGCGCGATCTCCGTCTCGTCGGTGCCGGGCGAAGGATCCACCTTCACGCTGTACGTTCCCGACGTGCTCAACACCGACGCGGTGCTGCCGCCGGCACCGTTGCCGGCCGCGGCGCCGATCCGCACCGCGCTGCCACCGCTGACCCGGCCGATCGAGGTGGACCGCCCCGAACCGCCGACCACCCGGCGGCTGGACGGGGCCACCGTACTGATCATCGACGACGACGTTCGCAACGTCTTCGCGCTGACCAGCGCGCTGGAGCTGCACGGGATGACCGTGATCTACGCGGACAACGGGGTCGACGGCGTACGTAAACTCGCCGAACGCCCCGAAGTGAACATCGTGCTGATGGACGCGATGATGCCGGACCAGGACGGTTACGAGACGACCCGGATCATCCGCCGCAATGAACGCTTCGCGGACCTGCCGGTGGTCTTCCTGACCGCCAAGGCGATGCCGGGTGACCGGGAGTCCGCGCTGCAGGCCGGGGCGACGGACTACATCACCAAACCGGTCGACCTGGACGAACTGATCACCCTGATGGTGACCTGGATCAACGCGGCTGAGGAGTTGAACTCGTGACTGCCGGATCGGCGAAGGTACTGCTGGTGGACGACCGGCGGGACAACCTGCTCGCCCTGGAGGCGATCCTGCAGGGGATGCCGGTGCAGGCCGTGGCTGTGGAGAGCGGCGAGGACGCGCTGAAGAAGCTGCTGGTGGACGACTTCGCGGTGATCCTGCTGGACGCGCAGATGCCGGAGATGGACGGATTTGAGACGGCCAACCACATCAAGCGTCGCGAACGCACCCGGCACGTACCGATCCTGTTCCTGACCGCCGCGGACCGCGATGCCCAACTCGCCCTGCGCGGGTACGCCGTCGGCGCGGTCGACTACCTGATCAAGCCCTTCGACCCATGGGTGCTGCGGGCCAAGGTCGGCGTCTTCGTCGACCTCTGGGTGAAGAACCGCCAACTCGCCACCCAGGCGGACCTGGTCCGGCAGCGGGACGAACAGGTACGGCAACTGCGTGCGGCGATCGACCGGGCAGCCGCCCGGCTGCGCGACGACGAGGTGAATCCGGCCGAGGTCGCCGACGAGTTGGAGACGGCCCGCTGGGGCGGCTGACCGCAGCGCCGGGCTGGCCGCCCCCGGCTGACCGCGACGCCGGGTCAGCCGGCCCGAGTCAGCCGGCGCCGTTACGGATGGTGAGCGCCGACCGCAGCCCGGTGATGTTCAACACCCGGTGCAGGAACTCGCCGACGTTGGTGAGCAGCAGCAGACTCTGCGCGTGGCTGGCCTTGCGGGTGAGCACCACCAGGGTGCCCAGCCCCTGCGAGTCGCAGAAGGTGACACCGGCCATGTCCAGCACGATCCGGGCCGGCGCGTCACCGAGCAGATCGTTGACGGTGGTGGACAACTGGGCGGCGGTGAGCATGTCGATCTCACCGACGAGGCGTAGTACAGCCTCGTCGGGAGTGCGCCGCAACGCGATCGACAACTCCGCCCGTTCCACCCGGCCAGCGTATCGCGACAGCGCGAACCCGGCCCTGGTACGGCGGTCGCCGCAACCCGGCCGCTGGGCAGGGTCGGATGTGCGGTCGCCTGGTGACGCTGCCACAATGGCAGGGCCGTGACTGCCACCGAAACTGCCGACGCCTGCCCGTACCCGGCGCACGCGCCCGCATCCCAGGCCCTGTTCGACCGCGCCACCAAGATCATCCCTGGCGGGGTCAACTCGCCCGTGCGCGCCTTCCGGGCGGTCGGCGGGACACCCAGATTCATGGCCCGGGGGTCCGGCCCGTGGCTGTTCGACGCCGACGACCGACGTTACCTCGACCTGGTCTGCTCCTGGGGACCGCTGATCCTCGGCCACGCCCACCCCGAGGTGGTCGCCGCGCTCAGCGCAGCCGCCGCGCACGGCACCAGCTTCGGTACGCCGACGCCCGGCGAGGTGGAGCTGGCCGCCGAGATCGTCGACCGTACCCCGGTCGACCAGCTCCGGCTGGTCAACTCCGGCACCGAGGCGACGATGTCGACGATCCGGCTGGCCCGGGGGCACACCGGTCGGCCCCGGATCGTCAAGTTCGCCGGCTGCTACCACGGCCACGTCGACGCACTGCTCGCCGCCGCCGGTAGCGGGGTGGCCACCCTCGGGCTGCCCGACTCGCCCGGGGTGACCGGTGCCGCCGCCAGCGAGACGATCGTGCTGCCCTACAACGACGTGGCGGCGGTGGAGGCGACCTTCGCCGAGCACGGCGACCAGATCGCCGCGATCATCACCGAAGCGGCCGCCGGCAACATGGGTGTGGTGCCGCCGGCCCCCGGCTTCAACGCCGCGCTGGCCCGGATCGCCCACGCGCACGGCGCGCTACTGATCGTCGACGAGGTGATGACCGGGTTCCGGGTCGCCCGGGGCGGCTGGGCCGAGCTGGAGCCGGTCGACGCCGACCTCTACACGTACGGCAAGGTGATGGGTGGCGGTCTGCCGGCCGCAGCGTTCGGTGGCCGGGCCGAGATCATGCGGCAGTTGGCCCCGGCCGGCCCGGTCTACCAGGCCGGCACGCTCTCCGGGAACCCACTGGCCTGCGCCGCCGGGCTGGCCACGCTCCGGCTGGCCGACACCGACCTGTACCGGCGGCTGGCCGACACCGCGACCCGGGTCGCCGAGCTGGCCACCGGGGCGCTCACCGCCGCCGGAGTGCCGCACCGGCTCTCCACCGCCGGCACCATGTTCTCCATCTTCTTCACCGACGCCGAGGTCACCGACTACGCTGGCGCCCGCCGGCAGGACGTCGACGCGTACCGCGCCTTCTTCCACGCGATGCTCGCGCACGGCGTCTACCTGCCCCCCAGTGCGTTCGAGGCATGGTTCGTCTCGGCGGCGATCGACGACGCCGCCCTGGAGCAGCTCGCGGCGGCGCTGCCGGCCGGGGCCGCAGCAGCGGCTGCGGCGGCGGACGGCGCGCTGCGGGCACCGACGCTGGGGGACAACGGATGAAACGGACGGTCGTCCACGTACTGCGGCACGGCGAGGTCCACAACCCGGAGAAGATTCTGTACGGCCGACTGCCCGGTTTCCGGCTCTCCGAACTCGGCGTGCAGATGGCCAAGGCGGCCAGCCAGGCCCTCGCCGACCGGGACGTGGTGCACGTGGTCGCCAGTCCGTTGGAACGCGCCCAGGAGACCGCCGAGCCGATCGCGGCCCAGTTCCGGTTGCCGGTCTCGGTCGACGAACGGCTGATCGAGTCGGCAAACTGGTTCGAGGGCCGGCGGGTCTCCCCCGGCGACGGGTCGTTCCGTGACCCGCGTAACTGGTGGGTGCTGCGCGATCCGGTCACCCCGTCGTGGGGCGAGGCCTACACCGCTATCGCCGAGCGGATGTTCGCTGCGGTGCACGCCGCCCGGGTCGCTGCCGAGGGCCACGAGGCGGTCTGCGTCTCCCACCAGCTGCCGATCTGGACGCTGCGCCGCTACCTGGAACGCAAGCGGCTCTGGCACGACCCGCGCCGCCGGCAGTGCGGCCTGGCCAGCCTGACCGCGATCCACTTCGAGGACGCGAAGGTGGTCGGCATCGGCTACTCCGAGCCGGCCGCCCACCTGATCGCCATGTCGCCGTCGGCGCGGACGGCCAAGGGGGCCTGAGATGCGGTCGGCACGTCGTGGGCTGATCGCGCCTGGCTGTCGGCCTGCCGCCCGGCTCGCCCGGTCTGCCGTGCTTCTCGCCGGTACGCTGGCCGCCGCGCTCGTTCTGACCGGCTGCGCGGCCAGCGACTGGGCGACCGACTGCGAGACCGACCCGCAGGGCGTGATCCGGTGCACCGGTGACGACCGGCCGGCAGCGCCGGAGCTGGACGCCGAGCTGCTCGACGGCTCCGCGTTCGATCCGGCGGCGTACCGGGGCCAGGTCCTGGTGGTCAACTTCTGGGGCTCCTGGTGCCCGCCCTGCCGGGCCGAGGCCGCCGACCTGGAGGCCACCTACCAGGCGACCCGGGACCGGGGGGTGCGGTTCCTCGGCATCAACGTCCGCGACGAACGGGACAAGGCCCGCGCCTTCGAGGCGGGCCGGGTGACGTACCCGAGCCTGTTCGACCCGGCCAGCCGGCTCGCCCTGGACTTCAACATCCCGCCGAACAGCATCCCCGCGACGATGATCATCGACCGGAGCGGCCGGATCGCCACCGTCGTCCGCGCCGAGATCCGCCAGGACGACCTGCAGCCGCTGGTCGAACAGGTCGCCGCCGAGGCGACCGGCGACGATGCCGAGGCGACCGGCGACGATGCCGAGGCGACCGGCGGCGGCGCCGGCGCCGAGCCGGACCCGGCCGATGGGTGAGACGTTCGCCGAGATCGCCCGGGGCGGTCCGGTGCTGCTGGCTCTCGGCCTGGCCGCGCTGGCCGGGCTGGTCAGTTTCCTCTCCCCGTGCATCCTGCCGCTTGCCCCCGGCTACCTGTCGTACGTCACCGGACTGGCCGGCTCCGACCTCGACGCCACCGGCGGCCGCAGCGGCAGCGCTGCCAGCGCGAGTGCTGGCAGTTCCTTCGGCGGCCGGCACGGCCGGGTGCTGGCCGGGACCCTGCTGTTCATCAGTGGCTTCACCGTGGTCTTCACCCTCACCGCGATCCTGATGGCCAGCGTCGGCCGGCACCTGTTCGTCTACCAGCGGCCGGTGGAGATCGGCGTCGGGCTGCTGATCGTCCTGTTCGGGCTGGCCTTCCTCGGTCTGGTGCCCGGCCTGCAACGCGAGGTGCGGGTACGCCGGCTGCCGGAGGCCGGCCTGGTCGGCGCCCCGGTGTTCGGCGCGGTCTTCGCGCTGTCCTGGACGCCGTGCGTCGGCCCCACCCTCGGCGCGGTGATGGGGATGGCGACGGTCAGTGGCCAGACCGATCGGGCGGTCGCGCTCGCCGTGGCGTACTGCCTCGGGCTCGGTCTGCCGTTCGTCGTCTTCGGTCTGGCGTTCCGCCGGCTGCTCGGCGTGTTCACGGTGATCCGGCGCAACAGCCGCTGGGTCACCCGGGTCGGCGGGGCGATGCTGATCCTGGTCGGGTCGGCGCTGGTCACCGGCGCCTGGACCGACTTCGTCATCTGGTTCCAGGCCACCGTGGGGGCCGGCGAGGTCGGCATCTGATGTCCCGGCCGAATCCGGCGCTGGCCCTGCTGCGCAACTCGTGGCGGCAGCTGACCAGCATGCGGACCGCGTTGATCCTGCTCTTCCTGCTGGCGGTGGCGGCGATCCCCGGCTCGCTGCTGCCGCAACGCGACGTCAACATCGAAAACGTCGACGCGTACTTCGCGGCGAACCCGCGGCTGGCCCCGGTGCTGGACCGGCTCGGCATGTTCGACGTGTTCGCCTCGACCTGGTTCGCGGCGATCTACCTGCTGCTGTTCACCTCCCTGGTCGGCTGCATCGTGCCCCGGCTGCGCGAGCATGTACGGGCGTTGCGGGCCGCGCCGCCGGCCGCCCCGCGCCGGCTCGACCGGTTACCGCAGCACGCCCGCTGGACCACCGCCGGCGACACCACGGCCGGCGACGCACCCGCCGCCGCGCGGGACGCGATCGCCACCGAACTGCGCCGCCGCCGCTGGCGGGTCACCGTCACCGACGACAGTGTCGCCGCCGAGAAGGGCCACCTGAAGGAAACCGGCAACCTGGTCTTCCACCTGTCGCTGATCGGCATCCTGCTCGGGGTCGCCGTCGGGAGCTGGTTCGGCTGGAACGGCAACCGGCTGCTGGTCGCCGGGCCGGACACCGCGTTCTGCAACACCGTGCAGCAGTACGACGAGTACCGACTCGGCCCCCGGATCTCCGACGGTGACCTGCCCCGGTTCTGTCTGGAGCTGACCGACTTCACCGCCACCTTCCTGGAGACCGGACAGCCGGACAGCTACTCCGCCGAGGTAGAGGTCGACGCCGACGGCGGGGCCGCCCGGACCGAGGCGTTCTCGGTGAACTCCCCGCTGCGCCTCGACGGCGCCAACGTCTACCTGCTCGGGCACGGCTACGTGCCGGTGCTGCGCTACACCGACCGCTACGGACAATCGCAGACCGTCTCCGCGCCGTTCCTGGCCGTCGACGGGATGCTGACCAGCGAAGGCGTCGCCAGCTTCCCGGACGCCAACGTCGACCCGGCGAACGGCGAACGGGATCCGCAGCTGCAGGTGGCCTTCGAAGGGCTCTTCCTGCCGTCCGCCCCGCAGCAGCCGCCGTACGTCCGCTCCACTCACCCGGAGCTGCGCGACCCGGCGGTGATGCTGTGGGCGTACCGGGGCAACCTCGGCCTGGACGCCGGCATCCCCGGCTCGGTCTACCAGATCGACCAGCGGCAGGTGGAGGCCGGCAGGCTGCTACCGGTCGGTGATCCGCAGCTGCTGCGGGTCGGCGAGACCATGACCCTCGACGACGGCACCACCATCGAGTTTCTCGACATTTCGCAGTACGTGACCCTGTCGGTCCGGCACGATCCCGGCAGCGGCCTGCTGCTGGCCAGCTCGACGGCGCTGCTGCTCGGGCTGATGCCGGCACTGTTCGGCCGGCGACGCCGGGTGTGGTTCCGGGTCACACCGACCGGCCCCGACGCAGCGTCAACGACGCCCGGTAGTAGCTTGATCGAGGCCGGTGGGCTGCCGCGCACCGACCACCCCGGGTTCGGCGACGAGTTCCGGGAGCTCATCCGGGCACTCGGCGGCGACGCCGGGCCACGGGAAGGACGGCACTGATGTCAGCACTGTCGGATCAACTCCTGGTGGTGGCGATCTTCGCGTATCTGCTCGCGATGATCTGCCACGCGGTCGAAGCCGGGTTCGGCACCCGGCGTACCGCCGCCGCGACGGTGCCCGACCGCGAGCTCGCCGCCGTCGCGGCCGCCGGGACCGGCGGCGGACCCACTCAGCCGACGCCTGGATCCGACCTGACCGGTCCGGCCGTCTACAAGACCACGGGTACGGGCGGCGAGCGGACCGGCTGGCCGGCGGTCGGACTCGCCGGCTGGTTCGCCGTCGGCGCCACCGTGCTGGGTGCCCTGTTCCACCTGGCCTGTCTGGTCACCCGGGGGGTCGCCGCCGAGCGGCTGCCGTGGGGCAACATGTACGAGTACGTGCTGGCGATCACCTTCGTCGGGGTGGCCGCCTGGCTGGTGCTGGTCCACCGCCGGCCGTCGCTGCGGCTGCTCGGCCTGTTCGTCGCGCTCGTCATGGTCGCCCTGCTCGGCCTGGCCGGCCTGGTGTTCTACACCCCGATCACACCGCTGGTGCCGGCCCTGCAGTCCTACTGGTACGCCATCCACGTCTCCACGATCATGGCGTCGTCCGGACTGCTGCTGCTCGGGTCGATCCCGGCCGCCATGTTCCTGCTCCGGTCCGGCTACGAGCAGGGGCGGCGAGGCTTCCCCTACCTGCTGGCCAAGCGGGTGCCGGCGGCGGTGTCGCTGGAACGGCTCACCTTCGGGCTGCACGCCATCGGCTTCCCAGTGTTCACCTTCGCGGTGATCGCCGGGGCGATCTGGGCCGAACACGCCTGGAGCCGGGCCTGGGCCTGGGACCCGAAGGAAACCTGGGCGTTCATCTCCTGGGTGATCTACGCCGGCTACCTGCACGCCCGGGCGACCCCGAGCGTACGGCGGACCACGGTCACCTGGATCGCGATCCTCGGCTTCCTCACCATGCTGATGAACCTGTTCGGGGTCAACTACTTCTTCGAGAGCCTGCACTCCTACGCCTGACCGGCACCGGCCGAGTCCGGACGCGGCGCGAATCACCGCCCCGGGTGGTGGCAGCGGCCACCGGGTAGGCCAGACTTGGCGGCATGGCGGCTCCAGGTTTCCCGTACCAGGATCTGAAGGACTTCGTCGCGGCGCTGGAGACGGCCGGCGAGCTGCGGCGGGTCGACGTACCGGTGGATCCGACGCTGGAGATCAGCGAAGTCGTCACCCGGACCGTGCGGGCCGGCGGCCCGGCGCTGCTGTTCGACCGGCCCACCCGGGGCGAGATGCCGGTGGCGATCAACCTGTTCGGCACCGAACGGCGCACCGCGATGGCGCTCGGCGTCGAGAACCTGAACGAGATCGGCGACCGGATCGGTGCGATGATCAAGCCCGACCTACCGGTCGGCTGGTCGGGCATCCGCGACGGACTCGGCAAGGTCATGCAGCTCACCTCGCTGCCGCCGCGCAAGGTCAGGACCGCACCCTGCCAGGAGGTCGTCTACACCGGCGCGGACGTCGACCTGAACCGGCTGCCCGGGCTGCAGGTCTGGCCCGGCGACGGCGGCATCTTCCACAACTACGGGCTGACCCACACCAAGCACCCGGAGACCGGCAAGCGCAACCTGGGCCTCTACCGGCTGCAGCAGCACTCGCCGACCACGCTCGGCATGCACTGGCAGATCCACAAGGACTCCACCGCCCATCACGCGGTCGCCGAGCGGCGCGGCGAGCGGCTTCCGGTGGCGGTGGCGATCGGCTGCGACCCGGTGGTCAGCTACTCGGCGTCAGCGCCACTGCCCGGCGACATCGACGAATACCTGTTCGCCGGATTCCTGCGCGGCCAGCGGGTCGAGATGGTCGACTGCAGGACCGTACCGTTGCAGGTGCCGGCGCACGCCCAGATCGTGCTGGAGGGCTACCTGGAGCCGGGCGAGCGGCTGCCGGAGGGCCCGTTCGGCGACCACACCGGCTTCTACACCCCGGTCGAACCGTTCCCGGTGCTGCACATCGAATGCATGACCACCCAGCGGGACCCGCTCTACCACTCGATCATCACCTCGAAGCCGCCGCAGGAGGACCACGGGCTCGGCAAGGCCACCGAACGGATCTTCCTGCCGCTGCTGCGGATGCTGATCCCGGACATCGTCGACTACGACCTGCCGGCCGCCGGGGTGTTCCACAACTGCGTGATCGTGTCGATCCGCAAGCGCTACCCGAAGCACGCCCAGAAGATCATGTCGGCGATCTGGGGGGCCCACCTGCTGTCGCTGTCGAAGCTGATCGTCGTGGTCGACGACGACTGCGACGTGCACGACTACCACGAGGTCGCGTTCCGCGCCTTCGGCAACGTCGACTACGCCCGCGACCTGCTGCTCACCGAAGGTCCGGTGGACCACCTCGACCACTCGTCGTACCAGCAGTTCTGGGGTGGCAAGGCCGGCGTCGACGCGACCCGCAAACTGCCCACTGAGGGCTACACCCGGGGCTGGCCGCAGGAGATGACCATGTCACCGGAGATCGTCTCGCTGGTGGACAAGCGCTGGCGGGAGTACGGGATCTCGTGAGCGCCGCAGCCACCGCCGGGCCGACCGGCGCGCCCGCCGCCCCGGTCGGCAAGATCCGAGCCTTCCTGCGGCTCGTCGCGATCGAGCACTCCGTCTTCGCGCTGCCGTTCGCGTACCTGTCCGCGCTGACCGTGATGGCCCGCCTGGACGGCGGCGTCCGCTGGCTCGACCTGCTGCTGATCACCGTCGCGATGGTCGGGGCCCGGACGTTCGCCATGGCCGCGAACCGGATCATCGACCGGCACATCGACGCGCGCAATCCGCGTACCGCGGGGCGGGAACTGGTGAGCGGGGCGGTGAGCGTCCGGACGGCCTGGACCGGCGCGGTGGTCGCGCTGGTGGTCTTCCTCGGCGCCGCCGCCGCGCTGAACCCGCTCTGCCTCGCGCTCGCCCCGCTGGCGGCGGTCCCACTGGTGGTCTACCCGTACGCCAAGCGGTTCACCGACTGGCCGCACGCGGTGCTCGGGCTGGCCCAGCTGATCGGCCCGGTCGGTGCCTGGCTGGCGGTCACCGGCACCTTCGCCGGTGCCGGGCCGGCGATCCTGCTCGGCGCGGCGGTCGGGCTGTGGATCGGCGGGTTCGACCTGATCTACGCCTGCCAGGACGCCGAGGTCGACCGTGAGATCGGGGTACGCAGCGTGCCCGCCCGGTACGGTCGACGCTTCGCGCTGCACGCCTCGACGGTGGCGCACCTGGTGACGTTCGCCCTGTTCGGGTGGTTCGGCGTGCTGGTCGGCTTCGGCTGGCCGTGGTGGATCGGGCTGGCGTTGACCGCGGTGGCGTTCGGCTACCAGCATCTGGTGGTGACGCCGACCGACCTGTCCCGGGTCAACCGGGCGTTCTTCACCGCCAACGGCTTCGTCGGCATCGCGTTGTTCGCGTTCGCCCTGGTCGACCTGGTGGTACGGCTCGGCCTGCGCTGACCGTTGACCGCCCCGGCCGTCAGCGCCGCTGCCGGTAGCGGGCGCTCTCGAACGACCAGTCGATGGTGCCGCGCACGGCGTACCCGACCCCGGCCAGCAGGCCGTGCGCCGCCCGGTCGTGGTCCGGCCCGAACGGCGGCACCTCGGCTTGGCGTGCGCCGAACGCCGCCATCTCGGCCCGCCACCGGTGCGCGACGATGACCAGCGCGTCGCCGATCGGCACCCGCCGCGTCTCGGCGACCGCCACCACCAGGTTGTGACCGCCGGCGGTGGTCAGGTCGCGGGACAGTGAGAAGAGGTCGTTGTACCAGGAGAGCAAATCGTTGCCGGCGACTCGGACATCGCGCACCCGGGGGTGGTGGAAGACGGCGTCCGGCACCAGGTCGCCGGTCGCGTACTCGATCAAGGTGTACGCCACGTGCGCCGCCGATGTCGCCCGACGCAGCTCGATGTACTCGTCCAGGCCGGGCCGGTGACCAGTTGCCTTGTTCACCGCCTCGCGTACCGCTCCGTCGAGGTGCTCCGCCACCGCCTCGATGAACCGCCGGCACCACCAGTCGGGCATCGACTGACGCACGACCCGCCATGGACCGACCAGCATTCGGCGCAGCGGCCCGGCAAACGCCTGATCGGGACGCGGCTCGGGGTCGAGACGCGGCTCGGGGTTCGCGCCCAGCACCGCCAGCACCTCGTCGGCGAGTCGGCGCAACCTCCCCTCCTGCGGCTCCGCGACCCCGTCGAACTCGTCGTCGAGCAGGAAGAACCAGGCGAACATGGCGGCCAGCACACGCAGCCGGCCCACCGGCACGCTCGGATAGAGCCGGGCGGCGTACCGCCCGATTCGGGCCCCGGCGAGCCGACGATGGGTGGCGGTGCCCGGCGGCAGGCCGCACCGCTGCAGCCAGCCGGGCAGCCAGGAGTCGGCCTGCGCCGCGTACGGGGACAGCACTGTGGGCAGCGGGCACGCGGCGCGCAGCTCCACGAGCAGCTCGCCGAGCAGTTCGGCGGCCGGCTCGTCGAGGCAGGAAGAGCCGTACGGGATGTCGGGGCGGGGCGGCGACGGGGTGAATTTGCGGGAGTCCATGGGCTGCCTGCGAAGTTGCTGCCAATGTGTCCGTAAGGCGGGTCGTCTTACCCTATGGGGTGACCGGGCACCGGCGACAGCCCGCGACCAGCCACGCGAACAGGGATCTCGATGAGAAGACCATGGGTGATCGGCGTCTCCGGGGCGTCCGGTACGCCGTACCCGGCCGCGGTGCTCCGCGCACTGCTCGACGCCGGCCATCCGGTCGACCTGGTGGTGTCCCGCGCGGCCCGGCTCACCCTGCTCGACGAGACGGGCGCGCCGCTGCGGGACAGCCACTGGCGCGCCGACCTGGCCCGCTGGCTCGGCCGTGGGCTGGACGACGCGGACGTACGGTTCTGGCCGGCGGGTGATCTCGCCGCCGGGCCGAGCAGCGGCTCGTACCAGGCGCGCGGCATGGTGGTCGTGCCGGCCAGCACGGCGGCCTGCGCCGGCATCGCCATCGGGCTGTCAAAGGATCTGTTGCAGCGGGCCGCCGAGGTCAACCTCAAGGAACGGCGGCCGGTCGTGCTGGTCCCCCGGGAGACCCCGGTGACCCGCAGTCACCTGGAGCACCTGCTCGCCCTGCATGATGCGGGGGCGGTGGTGCTGCCGGCCAGTCCCGGCTTCTATGGTGCGGGTGCCGACGCCACCGCCGCCCAGTTGGTCGATTTCGTCGCCGGCAAGGTGCTGGACGCGCTCGGCGTACCGCATGACCTGTTCCGGCGGTGGTCCGGCGAGTTGGGCGCGGACCGGCCGTGACCACCGGCTCAGTACGGCCGGCGTCAGTACGGCCCGGCTGCTCCTGATCCGTTCTCGGTGTGCCGGGGCCGAGTGGTCTCCGCGCTTTCCGCCTGCATCTCCTCCAGCACGCCTTCGCCTTCGAGTAGCGCACGCACCTCGGACTCCCGGAACCGACGATGGCCTCCGGGAGTTCGGATACTGCCGATCCGGCCGGCCGCTGCCCATCGTGTGACGGTCTTCGGGTCGACACGGAACAGCGCGGCCACCTCGCCCGGCGTCAGCAGACGATCTCCAGTGTCCACGGTCCCCTCCTCGCGTCCACGACGGCTCTGGCGTGGCCAGTCAGCCCCCCGATGGACCGTGTGCCAGATGCCGTAGTGCCAGACGTACGGCCATTAGAGCACCGGCCGACCGCCGTGTCCGGGAAATGAGCAGAGCTACCCGACTGGGCAGTTGCCCGGTAGGATTAGCGCCCTATATTGTAATTCACCCCAGCTCGTCGACCAGCGGGCCACCCGGGCGGGCGACAGGCACTAGGGTCTACATCCCGTGGACGCCATCGACCTCCGGCTCGTCGATTTGCTGCGCGGCAACGCGCGGCTCTCCTACGCCGAACTCGCCCGCCAGGTCGGACTCTCCGCCCCCGCCGTACACGAACGGATCGGCAAGCTCGAAACCTCCGGCGTGCTGCGCGGCTACCGGGCCGACGCACAGCCGGAATCGGTCGGGCTCGGCGTCACCGCCCTGATCGGACTGGTCGAAGACTCAGGTGCCGACACCGAGGCGGTGCTCGACGCGCTGCGCAACATGCCGGAGATCGAATCCTGCTACTTCATGGCCGGCACCGAGTCGTTTCTCTGCCTCGCCCGGGTCGGCACCATCGCCGAGCTGGAACAGCTCATCATGCGGCTGAACCGGACACCGGGCATCGCCAACACCCGGACCAGCGTCACGCTGTCCACCAAATGGGAGAACCGGCCCCGCCCCCTGACCGGGTGATTCGACAACATCACTTGTTACCGTCTGCGAATGAACGAACTGGACCGGTACGACGACGCCGGCCGGGCCTGGGTGACCGACGCGATCGCCAAGGTCGAGGCGGACGCCAACCGGTCCGCCGACACCCACCTGCTGCCGTTCCCACTCCCCCCGTCCTGGGGCATCGACCTCTACCTCAAGGACGAGTCGGTGCACCCGACCGGCTCGCTCAAGCACCGGCTGGCCCGCTCGTTGTTCCTCTACGGCCTGTGCAACGGGTGGATCGGTCCGCAGACCACGATCGTCGAGGCGTCGTCCGGCTCCACCGCCATCTCCGAGGCGTACTTCGCCCGGATGCTCGGCCTGCCGTTCGTCGCGGTGATGCCCGCCGGCACCTCGGCCGAGAAGATCGCCCAGATCGAGTTCCACGGTGCCCGCCCCCACCTGGTCCGCGACCCGGCCGCTGTAGTGATCGAGGCACGGTGGCTCGCCGAAGACCTCGGCGGGCACTTCATGGACCAGTTCACCTACGCCGAACGGGCCACCGACTGGCGGGGCAACAACAACATCGCCGAGTCGATCTTCGCCCAGCTCGCGCTGGAACGGCACCCGGTCCCGCACTGGATCGTGGTCGGTGCCGGCACCGGCGGCACCAGCGCCACCGTCGGCCGGTACGTCCGCTACCAGCGGCACCGCACCAAGATCTGCGTCGTCGACCCGGAAAACTCCGCTTTCTACCCGGCATGGTGCAGCGGTGACTGGTCGACCTCGACCGGCCGGGGGTCGATGATCGAGGGGATCGGTCGGCCGACCGTCGAAGCGTCCTTCCAGCCGTCCGTGGTGGACCGGATGATCCAGGTCCCGGACGCCGCCTCACTGGCCGCCATGCGTATCGCCAGCGACCTGCTGGGTCGGCGGGTCGGCGGGTCGACCGGCACCAACCTGTGGGGCGCGTTCGCGCTGATCGCGCAGATGCGGGCCGCCGGCGAGCAGGGCTCGGTGGTGACGCTGCTGTGCGACAGCGGCGAACGGTACGCCGCAAGCTACTACTCGGCCGACTGGCTGACCCGGCACGAGCTCGATCTGACCCCGTACCAAGCCGTGGCCGAACACTTCCTGCGTACCGGCGAATGGCCGACCGACGTGTGTTGATCGGGATCAGGCGCGCTGCGCGAGCCCCGGGTAGTGCAGCACGAACCCGTCCGGATCCACCGTCACGTCGGCAGTGAAGCTGTCGCTGCGGTACCGGACCCGGTCAGCGCCGAGCACCGTGTAGGTCTGCTCCATCGGCATCACCTCCAGGCTCGGCACCCGGACCCAGGCCGCGACCAGCCGGTGCTCCTGCCCGGCCGGCTGCTCCGACAACCGCAACCGGCGGATCGGCAGGGTGTTGAACAGCGGCGCCGCGTCCAGATCGACGTCGAGGGCCGCGTCGAGCCGGCCCGGTTCCTCGGTGCCGGGCAGGCCGACCGGGCTGCGCCCGGCCGCCCGCAAAGCACGGTCCAGGTCACCCTGTTCGGCGGTGCTCACCCGCCACCGGCCAAGCGCCCGTTCCATCCGTACGGTCCGCAGCCAGCCGGCACCCTCGACAGTGACGGTGAGCCGGACGGCGGCCCACTGTTCGTCGGTGGCGAGTTCGTAGTGGCAGCTGTACGGCAGCGGCGCCGCCGCCACCGCCACCCCGCGAGCGGTCAGCCCGCGCTGGTCGTCGAAGAGGACCTGATCGGCACCGCCGGTGTCCGTCCGCGTCCAGACGATCGATTTCGGCAACGTCGGCATGTTCCCGACCGTACCGGCCCGACGAGCCGCTGCGGAGCGGGTCGCCGGCGCCGGTCACGCACGCGGGTCAGTAGCTGCGGCTCGGCCGCCGGTCGGTGAAGCGCCGGTCACCACCGCCGCGCCGTCGGTCACCACCGGCCCGGTCGGCACCGCCCCGGGCACCCCGCTCGCCGTCGCCTCGGAAGCGGTCAGCCCCGTCCGCCCGGGAGCGGTCGCCCCGCCCCCGGAAGCGGTCGGGGCGGTCCGGCCGGAACCGGTCCCCCCGCGCGCGAGACTGCCGGGGCGGCTCCGGCTCGTTCACGATCGGTACGCCGCTCGGCTCGGTTGCTCCGGTCAGCTCGGACAACGCGGCGTCGCCGCGGCGTACCCGGGTCTGGGCCGGCTCCACCCCGGCCTTTTCCAGCATGGCCAGGGTGCTGCGCCGCTGCTTCGGCAGCACCAGGGTGGCGACCGCGCCGGACTCGCCGGCCCGCGCGGTCCGCCCCGCCCGGTGCAGGTAGTCCTTGGGGTCCTTCGGCGGGTCGACGTGCACCACCAGCGAGACCCCGTCGACGTGGATGCCCCGGGCAGCCACGTCCGTGGCGACCAGGACGTTCGTCCGCCCTTCCTTGAACTCGGCGAGGGTACGGGTGCGTACCCGCTGGGTCTTGCCGCCGTGCAGGGCA
Source organism: Micromonospora sp. LOL_013 (assembly GCF_048060315.1). Lineage (NCBI taxonomy): Bacteria > Bacillati > Actinomycetota > Actinomycetes > Micromonosporales > Micromonosporaceae > Micromonospora > Micromonospora sp. LOL_013. The sequence goes on along the minus strand of NZ_JBHMIQ010000050.1, from coordinate 25,068 downwards.
CCGGCCCGCACCCCAACCGACGCCAGCTGGTCCACCAGCCGGTCCACGCCCAGCTGGGTACGGGCGAACATCATGGTCCGTCCGGAGCGCGCGGCGATCGAAGCGGCCACGGCGAACTTGTCGCTCGGCGGGATCAGCAGCAGATGATGGTCCATGGTGGTCACGGCGGCGGTGGCCGGCGCGGTGGAATGGGTGACCGGATCGGTCATGAACCGCTGGACCAGTGTGTCGACGTCGTTGTCCAAGGTGGCCGAGAAGAGCAGCCGCTGAGCATCCGCCGGAGTCTTGGCCAACAGCTCGGTGACCTCCGGCAGGAAGCCCATGTCGGCCATCTGGTCCGCCTCGTCCAGGACGGTGATCTCGATGTCGTCCAGCTGGCAGACGCCGCGCTGGATCAGGTCACCGAGCCGCCCCGGGGTGGCCACGATGATCTCCACACCGCGACGCAGCGAATCGATCTGCCGGTCGTACGGGACGCCGCCGACCGCCGTCTTGAGGAAGACCCCGACCGCCCGGCCCAGCGGGAACAACGCGTCGTTGACCTGCATCGCCAGCTCGCGGGTGGGGACCAGAATCAGGGCTCGGGGCCGCAGTGGGCGGGCCCGGCGGCCGTCGGCGATCCGAGCCAGCAACGGCAGGCCGAACGCGAGGGTCTTGCCGGAGCCGGTCTGGCCCCGGCCGAGCACGTCCCGGCCGGCCAACGCGTCGGGCACGGTGGCGCGCTGGATCTCGAACGGAGTGGTGATGCCCTCCCGGGCGAGTGTCCGGACCAGTTGCCGGGGCAGCCCGAGCGCCGCGAAGTCAGGCTCCTCGGCCGCCGGCCCGGCGGCCGTGACCACGACGACCGGATCAGCGGTCTGGCTGGTCGCCGGCTCCGCCGGCAGGCCAGCGGCTTCGGGCACGGTGTCGAGAACGGAGGGGAACGTGCTGGGATCAGCGAAGGTGGTCAAGAAAACCTCTCAGAGCGGGGCGGATCTTCGCGAATGGCCCGTTCCGGTGTGCACCGTTGAATCGCCCGCAAGATCGCCCATGAGCACGCGGTAGCGCGCCGGGTTGATGATCGAGTGACAAGTGTACGGGTTTGCCGCGCTGCTGCCACCTGACCCGTCCGACCGGTGGGCCGACTCACCTCAGCCGATCCGGCGTCAACCGCCCAGCAGCCCGTCGAAGATGTCGGTGAAGATGTTACCCACGACGAGCACCGCGACGATGCCGATCACCACCATCACGGCCAGACCGACCACCATGGCCAGCACCACCTTGGTGGTACTGCGGTCCTCCCGCTCGGGCAGGTCCGCCCAGCCCTGGGCCAGGATGTGGCCGGTCAGCGAGCCGGAGTTCTCCACGGCGGGGTTGAACACCACGCCGCCGGGTGCGCCGGACATGCCGCCGGGTGCCCCCATCGGCAGACCCATCGTCGGATTGGCCGCTGGCCGGTTGGCAGCACCGGGTTGGGAAGGTACGCCGGGAGCACCGGCCGGGGGAGGTCCGGGCGTGTCGCTGTCGGGCCGACGGGCCCCGTACACCCGCCCGGCGGTCGGGGCCGGGGTGCTGCGTGCCCACTGCCCGTAGGCCGGCGAAGGCTCCGGCGGCACGACCGGCTCCGGCGGCGCCGGCGGCTGGTGCCAGGGCGTCGGCGGTGACTCGCGCCACGACGTCGGTGGAACCGCCGGTGGGATCGTGTAGCCGCCGGCCGCCTGGGTCATCTGGTACGCGGTCCCGGCTGGCGGCGGGACCGGCGGCGGCGGAGTCGGGCCCGGTGGATTCGGACCCGGGCCCGGCGGGTACGGGCCCGGCACCGGATCGGGTGAGGTCGGCCGTGGCGGCAACGGCGGAGCCGGGGCCGGGGCGGGTTCCGGCTCGGGTGCGGTCGGCCCGGACGGCGGTTCCGCAGGTGCGGGTGGCTGTACCGGGTCGGGGGGTAGGGCCGGACCGCTGGGCGAGGGCTCCTCGGTACGACGCGCACCGTAGACCCGGGTCCCGCCGGTCGGCACCCGGAGCGCCCCGGCGTCGCTGGCGGAGAACCGTTGCGCTCCGGCCACCGTGGCGCGGGCACGGGCCGACGCAGCCTCCCCGCCGGCCGCCGGAGGCGACGACACCGCGGCGGGTGGCTCGGTCGCGGCGGCTGCGGACGCCGACGCGGCATGGTCGGCCGGCGGCTGGTCAGTTGCGGCCGGCGGCTGGTCGGTCGTGGCCGGCGGCTGCCAGGGCAAGGCAAACGCCGACCATGCGGACGCCGGCGACGCGGACGCGGACGGCCCGGCCGCCGGTGAGGTCGGAGCCGACGGCCCGGCCGCCGACGACGACGGGGAAGACGTACCAGGCACGACCGGGACGTCGGCACTGGAGCCGGTGCCGACCGACGACGCCCACAGCGCCCCGGCCGGTGGTGGCGGTGGCGGACTGAACGGAGCCGGCAACTCCTCTGCCGGTGGCGGCGCCGATCCGGACCGGTCGACCTGGTCGGGCACCCGCCGCTGACCACCGTCGACCTGGTCCACCGACGACCAGGGCCGAGCTTCGTCCATCACTGCCTCCCGTGCCAGCTCACCGGAACACCTCCGGCCGGTGAGGAGTCCGCCGGTTTACCGTGCCATACCGATGCACCTCGGCGCAGCCGGAGTATCGGCGTACCGACCGTGGCCGTCTGTCCGGTCCTGGGCGCAACGGTCCGACCGGAGGACGTACGGTCAGCCTTCCAGCGGGCCTGCGCTCGGCGTGCCGGCCGACGTAGCCGACGCGCTCGGGCCGGCCGAAGCGGGACTCGACTCGCTCGGGGTACTGGTCGGCGTCCCGGAGCCGCTCGCGTCCGGATCCGGGGTTCCGGAGCCGCTCGCGTCCGGATCCGGAGTCCCAGAGCCGGTCGGCGACGGGCTGGGGTCACTCGGCGTCGGCATCGGACCGGGCGTGGACGGGCTGGTCGACGGTGACGGGGAAGGCGACGGCGAATCCGACGGATCCGGCGACGGCGAATCCGTGGGGTCCGGCGACGGCGAGTCGGACGGGTCGGGCGACGGGTCCGGCGATGGCGTGGGCGTCGGAGTCGGGGTGGGCGACGGGGTCGGCGATGGCGTGGGCGTCGGAGTCGGGGTGGGCGACGGGGTCGGTGCGACCTCGCGGATCACCCGGGTCGCGGCGTAGAACCGGGACCACCAGACGGTGGAGACCTTGACCACGTCTCCGGTGGTCGGCGCGTGCACCATCTTGCCGTTGCCGACGTACATCCCGACGTGGTGCACCGTCGTCCAACTGGACCCGGAGGCGAAGAAAATCAGGTCACCGGGTAGCAGTGCCGACCGGTCCACCTTGTTGTGCCGGGTCGCGTAGTACTGGTCCTTGGCCACCCGGGGCAGGCTGAAGTAGTCGGCGCCGGGCGACCGGTACGCCGCCCACATCAGGCCGGAACAGTCGTAGCGGTGCGGCCCCTCGGCCCCCCACAGGTACGGCTTGCCGAGCTGCTTGAGGGCGAACTCCAGGGCGGCGACGGCACGGGGGTGGGCGGCGGCACCGTCGATCCCGTCGATGCCCTGCCCGATCTCCTGCTCGGCGGCCTCCCGCTGGCGTTCGATCGCCACCAGCTGCTCGGTGTTCTGCTCTTTCAACGCGAGCAGCGCGGTCTCCCGTTGCTTGAACGTGCCCTCGGTGCTGCCGAACTCGCTGCGCAGCGCGTCGACCAGGGCCAGCGCCGCCGTGTAGGTCTGGTACGCCTCCTGCTCGGCGGCTGCGGCGAGCGAGACGTCCCGGTTGGCGGCGTCGGTGCCGACGCCGGGCTGCTGGCCCCGTTGCAGCCGGGACAGGGCACCGAGTCCGTGCAGGTCACCGCGGTACTCGCCGGGCGGCATCGCGGCGGCGTCCTTCAGCGCGTACGACGCCGCGATGTCCGCGTCCCGCTGCGCCTCGATCAGCGCGGTTCGCGCCTCGCGCAGCGACTGCTCGGCGGCGGCCAGTGCGGTCTCCGCCGCGGTCTGCTCCTGTTCGAGCTCGAGCAACTGCTGACCGAGCAGCGCGACCTCGGTCTCACCGGCGTAGATCTGCGCGGCGAGCGGGCCCTCCACCGGGGTGGGTGTGATGGCCGGCGCGTTGGTCGTCGGGCCGGTGCCGGGCAGCTGCAGGCCGCCGGCGGGCACCGGCCGGCTGCCGGTGTCCGGCACGGTCGCCGGCTGGGCGTACACCGGGGAGGCGAGGGCGACTGCGGTGACGGCACCGAGCAGGCCGGCCCACAGGGCCGGACTCAGCCGGACCGGAACGGCACCGACCATCACGAACCGGCGTTGCCGTCGTGCTCCGTCGCGCCGCTGGCCCACCGCCGCGCCCCTGCTTCTTCGTGCCATGCCTGCCCGCTCGCTCCCGTACGGCGCGTTTGTCCGGTGCTGATGCGCCGGAACCGAGTCGCGTCGCCTGGTGTCGCCTGTCCCACATCGGTCTTACCGCACGGGGCTGCTGATGTCGATGAGTCGTGAGGTAACGAGAAGCTGAGAGGTTGCCGGCCTGGGCATGACGCAGGTCGCTGTGCCGCCGGGCGACGAGCCGACCGACGGTCCCGGGACGTACCCTCGAACGCGGATCACGACTGATGGTCGTCGACGGCGGGTCGTCGGCGTGGCCGGCCGGGAAGGGGCGTGGCGGACGTGGACGCTGGTCGCAAGCGTGAGCTCGAAGAGAAGGTGTACGCCGGGGAGCGGCTGGACCACACCGACGGGGTGGACCTGTACGCCAGCGACGACCTGGCCTGGCTGGGCCGGCTGGCGCACCACCGGCGGACCGAGCTCAACGGCGACCGGGTGATGTTCAACGTCAACCGGCACCTCAACCTGACCAACGTGTGCAGCGCCTCCTGCGCATACTGCTCGTTCCAGCGCAAGCCGGGCGAGAAGGACGCGTACACGATGCGCATCGACGAGGCCGTTCGTAAGGCCAAGGAGATGGAGGACGAGCAGCTCACCGAGCTGCACATCGTCAACGGCCTGCACCCGACCCTGCCCTGGCGGTACTACCCGAAGGTGCTGCGCGAGCTGAAGGCGGCGTTGCCGAACGTCAAGCTCAAGGCGTTCACCGCGACCGAGGTGCAGTGGTTTGAAAAGATCAGCGGGCTGCCGGCGGACGAGATCCTCGACGAGCTGATGGACGCCGGTCTGGAGTCGCTGACCGGTGGCGGCGCGGAGATCTTCGACTGGGAGGTCCGCCAGCACATCGTCGACCACGCCTGCCACTGGGAGGACTGGTCACGGATTCACCGGCTGGCGCACAGCAAGGGGCTGCGGACGCCGTCAACGATGTTGTACGGGCACATCGAGGAACCCCGGCACCGGGTGGACCACGTGCTGCGGCTGCGCGAGTTGCAGGACGAGACCGGCGGTTTCACCGTCTTCATCCCGCTGCGCTACCAGCACGACTTTGTCGACTCGGCGGACGGCAAGATCCGGAACCGGATCCAGGAGCGCACCACGATGGCGGCACCGGCCGAGTCGTTGAAGACCTTTGCGGTGTCCCGGCTGCTGTTCGACAACGTGCCGCACGTCAAGTGTTTTTGGGTGATGCACGGGCTGTCCGTGGCGCAGTTGTCGCTCAACTTCGGCGTCGACGACCTGGACGGGTCGGTGGTCGAGTACAAGATCACCCACGACGCGGACTCCTACGGCACACCGAACACCATGCACCGCGAGGACCTGCTGCACCTGATCTGGGACGCCGGCTTCCAGCCGGTCGAGCGGGACACCCGCTACCAGGTGGTACGCGAGTACGACCGGCCGCCGGCGCTGGCCGAACGGCGGGCCGAGCCGCAGCAGATCTGGGCCTGACTGGACTCGTTCAGCAAGGCGCGGAGGCAGCCGGACCGGTCTGACTCCGCCGACAGGTGTCGACCCGCCCCGGCGCGGGTAGGACACTGCGGTGAGTCAGCCGCGTGGCATCCTGCCCCGCCTCCGTGGCGTGTGGGGCAGCTTCTGGGCGGTGCCGGCGGCGATCGCGACCGGCGCGGTGCTCGGCGCGATCCTGCTCACCGCCCTGGATCTGCGGCTGCGGCTGGACGGCTTTCTGCCGAGCGGGCCGGAGGGCGCGAGATCGCTGCTGTCCTCGGTGATCACCGCGATGATCTCGTTCACCGCGCTGGTGTTCTCCATCACGGTGGTCGCGGTCCAGCTGGCTTCCAGCCAGTACTCACCCCGGGTGCTGCGGACGTTCCTGCGCGACCGGGTCACCCAGGCCACCCTCGGCACCTTCGTCGCGACGTTCCTGTTCGCGATGGTGGTCCTCGCCGCGCTACCGGGCCGTTCCGAGGCCCGGTTGCCGGCGCTGTCGCTGGCCGTGTCGATGGCCCTGGTGCTGGGCAGCACCGGGATGTTCATCTACTACCTGCACCACATGACCGCGCTGATGCGGGTCTCGCACATGATCGCGGCGATCGGGGTACAGAGCAGGCGCAGCATCGACCGGTGGGCGCCCCGGCCGACCGATCCGGACGGTTCCCCGGACGGACCGATCGTCGACGTGCTGGCGGCACCGGATACCGGGGTGATCGTCGAAGTCGACACCACAATGCTGGCGCGGCTCGCCCGCCGATACGGCTGCGCTTTCACGGTCGAGCGGATCCCCGGTGACTTCGTCGTGGCCGGCATGCCGCTGGTCGCCGTACACGCCGTCGGTGACACCCCGCCGGGCCCGGTCGACGCGAAGCTGGCCGAGCAGGCCGTCGAGGTCGGCGTCGAACGGATCCCCGGCCAGGACGTCGGCTTCGGGCTCCGGCAGCTCGCCGACATCGCCGAACGAGCGCTCTCGCCCGGCATCAACGACGCCACCACCGCCGTCCGGGCCCTGCAGGAGGCGCACGACCTGCTGCGCCGGCTGGCCGACCGGCCGGACCGGCCGAGGATCGTCCAGGACGACGACGGGACGGTCCGGGTCCACGTCCGCCGGCAGTCGTTCGCCAGCCACCTCGCCACCTCGATCACCGACGTCCGACAGGCAGCCACTGACCAGCCGAGGGTCATCGAGCTGATCGACCGCATTCTCGCCGACCTGACCACGGCGGCCCGGCCCGAACACCGGCCGGACATCCAGCGGTGCCAGGCGGCGTCACCGGCCGCCGACGCCCCGGGAAGTCGCTGAGGAGTACCAGCGGCGACCGGCGGTGGCGGTCACCCCGTGCACCAGGGTGCTGGCCGCGATTACCAGCGTCCCGGCCGTCCACAGCCGGAAATCCGTCGCCCCCTCGGCGAAGCTGTAGGTCAGGTAGAACAACGCGGACACGCCGATCGGGCCGAACCAGCCGAGAAACACCGTGTCCCGCCACGACACGCCCAGCGCCCAGCGCCGGGCGCAGGGCCAGCACCACCGGCAGCCGGCGAGGCAGCCGACCGCCACGCCGACCAGGACCGCACCGCCGACGCCCCAGGCCGCCTCGGCCACCTGCTGTCCGGCCGGCCGGGCGGCGGCCAGGCCAAACCGGCGCTGACCACCGCCATCCCGGCCATGCCCAGGGTCAGCAGCACCCCGACCGGGCGGGTCACCGTCAGGTACCCGGTGGCGGGAAACCGCAGCGCCACCGCCATTAGCGACACGGCCAGCAGGATCCGGCTGGCCTCCCGGAGCAGGCCGATGGTGTCGTGGTGGGACGGATCGATCAGCCCGGACACCGGGCCGACCAGGACGCCGAGCAGCAACGCGAGCAGCGGTTCGCTGACCGGTGCGCGGCGGATGGCGCTCGACCAGAAGGCCAGCAGTACGGCGAGCACGCCGACCAGGGCATAGCTCAGGTGCAGCGGATGCATCCGGACACCTTCACCGCAGCGGTAGGCGGCTCAAACCTGGCGGCGCCGACCCTTGGTGCCCCGTACCACCGGGGGTCGGCTGCCATCTTGGCCGGCTATCCGGGTGGCGGCCCGGCAAACCTGGTCCGGGTGCGGCACCGGCCCAGGCGTACCCTCGTCCTGGTCATGATGGAATCGAAGAGCGACAGTCTTCCGCGCCGGGACGCCGCGGGTCGGGTGGTCGCGTTGCCGGATCTGCTCGGCGTGGTCGGCGCCGGCCTGGTGATCGGCCTGGTCGTGCTGCTGCTGTTCGACGGCGTGTTCACGCTGATCGGCGACGGTCGGCTCGGCCAGTCGAACGGCTGGTTGGCGGTGATCCTGCCGGCGTGGCTGTTCGCCGACGACTTTCGGGCCTGGGCCGGCGGCTCCGTCCGGTTCGTCGCCGCCGCCGTGGCGACCGGGGTCGGGGTCGCCTCCGGGCTGCTCGCCGCCGGGATCGCGGCCGACCTGCCGCCGACGGCCGGCGGCGGGATCGGGGCAGCGGTCTTCGCCCTGGTGTACGCGGCGGTCTGGTTCCATGGCGTCCGGTGGCTGGACGGCCGGTGAGGAGAGGCATGAGCCCTGCGGTGAAGTACACGCTCGGCCGGATCGGGCTGTTCGTGATCGTCGTGCTGGCCCTCTGGCCGGTCGACATCAACGTCTTTCTGAAACTTATGATCGCGGTCATTTTCTCGGCCGCGTTGTCCTGGTTTCTGATGCGCGGTTGGCGGGACGAGATGGCGCAGCAGATCGCCGAGTCCGCCGAGCGTCGCCGGTCTGAGAAGGAACGGCTGCGGTCCGCTCTGGCCGGCGAGGACCAGACCGACGGTACGGCCGGCAAGCCCCAGGAGGATTCCTAGCATTCGCCCACCGGCCCCGGTAGATCTGGCACTGCGTGGGTCACTCAAAGCAGACCTTCAACCAACGGGTGACCGTACGGCCGGCCCCAGCCCAGGGCCGGTCGCCCGCGAGACAGTCGGGTAGCTCCCTAGCCGGGCAGTTGTGCTTCGATCGCGGCGACCACCGCGTCGTCGGTCGGCTCGACCCGGGGCCGGAACCGGCCGACCACCCGGCCGACCGGCGCGATCAGGAACTTCTCGAAGTTCCACTGGATGTCACCGGCCGCACCGTCGGCATCGGCGGTTTCGGTCAACTCGGCGTAGACCGGGTGCCGGCCGGGCCCGTTGACCTCGATTTTGGCGAACATCGGGAACGTCACCCCGTACGTCGCCGAGCAGAACTCCTGGATCTCCTCGGCGCTGCCCGGCTCCTGGCCACCGAACTGGTTGCACGGGAAGCCGACCACCGAGAAGCCCCGGTCGGCGTACCGCTCGTGCAGTTGTTCCAGGCCGGCGTACTGCGGGGTCAGCCCGCACTTCGACGCCACGTTGACCACCAACAGTGCCTTGCCGGCGAAGTCCCGCAACGAGCCGGGCTGCCCGGCCAGGGTGGTGAGCGGAATGTCGTAGATCCCCACGTCTCGATCCTCTCTCCCGCCCAGTGCGCTCGCACCGGCCGGCCGTCGTACAGGTAGGCGACGTGTCCGTGATCGGCCGCCGCGAGTGCACACCGCACCCGCCTGCCAACATAAGCTGCGGCCGCCCTCCGACCGCCTCGGGGCAGACGAGCCCGCGCCCGGTTCCGGCGCGGTGGACTGCCGGGAAATCGGCAGCGACGCGACGGTCAGCCGCGCCGCCACTTCTGGTTGGCCCCGCCGTGGCACTCGTAGATGATCAGGCGAGCACCGTCGGCGGTGTTCCAGTCGACCACGTCGACGCACTTGTTGGCCTGCGGGTTGACCAGGTCACCGGCGCTGGAGAGCACCCACTGCTGGGCCGGGTTGCCGCTGCAGGTCGCGAGCTGCACCACGGCACCGTTGGCGGTCGAGCCCCAGGCGACGTCCATGCAGAGGCCCAGTGCCCGGATGGTGCCGTCGCCGGGGAAGGTCCAGTTCTGCGCGTTGGTGCCGTTGCACCGGTACAACTGCAGGTGCTGGCCGTCGACTCCGTTGGAGTTCGGTACGTCGATGCACTTGCCGGCGAGCCCGATGATCCGGCTGGTCTGGCCGCCACCGGTGGTGGTCAACGACAGCCGTAGCGGGACAGGATCTCGAGCTTCCACATCCTCAGCTTCGACGAAGGGCCAGGGGTGGTCTACATCGAAGGGCTGACCGGAGACCTCTACGCTGAAGGTGAGGATGTGCAGAGGTGCGCCAAGGTCTTCGACGACCTGCGGGCATCTGCCCTGTCACCCGCAGCATCGACCGAGATGATCAAGGACCTCCGGGATAGGGAGACACCATGAAGGCACTCGACAACCAGTGGCGCACGAGCAGCCGCAGCGGCCACAACGGTGCCTGCGTGGAGGCGAGGTACGTCGACCAGGCCACCGAGGTGCGTGACAGCACGGACCAGGCTGGGCCGGTGCTGTCCTTCACCCCGACCCAGTGGACCGGCTTCGTCCAGGACATCAAGACCGGCAGGTTCGAAGCCTGACACCCGTCCGACCGGTTCTCCTGACCGCCGCAGGCGGGTGCACCCTGGTCCATGCCGTCGGCATCCTGACGGACAGTCCGGTCTGGCGCTATGCCGAGGTGCTGGCGATCGGTCTGCTCGTCGCCTACGCCGTGGTCAGCGGGCTGCCGACGCCGCGCTGGACGGTGCCGGCGGCGCTCGCCGTACTGATGCTGGACGCCGCCCGGACGATGCCTGCCGACCAGGCCGCAGGCTACGGCTGGCAGGTGCTGCGGCCGGATACCGCCGGCGTCGACCGGTTCGCTGGCGTCGAGGCGGGCCTCGCCATCTGCTGGGCGTCGCTGACCGCGGTGGCGATACTGCTCGCGGTGTGGCACCGCCACCCCCGGCGGCGCCGGACAGCGGTCGCCACAGCACTGGCAGCCGCGGTGATCACCGGGTACACGGTGATCCGGATCTCTGCCATCTGGCTGACCTTGGCGGCGGACCACCGTGACCACCCGACCGGGGCGGACCTGGCCGGCTCGGTGATCGCCGTGAGCCTGGCGGTGCTGCCGCCGTTGGGGCTCGGGTTGGCCGCGCTGGCGCTCGCCACGGCGCTGGCCGGGCACCGCCGGTGGCTGGCCTCGGCCGGCGCGGCGCTGCTCGCCGTCACCGCGCTGCCCCAGGTGGACGCGGCCATCCGAGCTGTGCCGCTGCCCCTGTACGCGGGCGACCAGCTCGCCTGGTCCGCCGCCTACGCCGTCGGGTCCACCTGGTGGACGCCATCGGCTGTCCCGGCACTCACCGCGTTGCTGGAGCTGACCGCGTACCTGCTGCTTGTGACGGGCTTGACCGGTCTCCACCCGCCGACATCCGCTCCACGGGCCGAGGCAGGCCAGTAGCGGCGGTGAGCCCTCGGGGCCACTGCCGCACTGACCGCCGGCCGGATGGCGGGCACCTATGCTCCACAAACGAAAACCGTTATCATCGCCATGCCGGTTCCCGAGCGAGGAGGCGTCGATGGCGCATGTGTTGCTGGTGGAGAGCTGGGTCGGTGCGATGGCCCACCTGCTGCCCAGGGCCGTGCTGGAGGCCGGGCACCGGTTCTCCTTCCTGACCCGCGACCTGCACCACTACCTGCGCGGCGCGCCGGCCGGAGGTGCGCATCCGCTGCTCGCCGCCCACAATGTGCTGACCGCTGAGACCAACGACCTGCCCGGACTGCTGGAGCACGCGGAACAGCTGCACCGGGCGCTGCGCTTCGACGGCGTACTTACCTCCTGCGACTACTACCTCGACACCGCCGCCCAACTTGCCGCCCACCTGCGGCTGCCGGGCGCGGACCCGGCCGCGGTACGGCGGGCGTACCGCAAGGACCTCGCCCGGGCGGCGATGGACGCCGTCGACGTGCCGCAACCCCGGTACGCGCTCGGGCAGAGCTGGTCCGATGTCGCACGGGCCGCCCGGGAGCTGGGCTTCCCGCTGGTGGTCAAACCGGTCGACCTCTGCGCCGGCATGTACGTGCGCGAAGTCGCCGACGAGGCCGGGCTGCGGACGGCGTTCGACGCCCTCACCGGTTTCCCGGTCAACGCCCGGCACCAGCCCCGGGTGCCGACGGTGCTGCTGGAGCAGCTGCTGTCCGGCCCGGAGGTGAGCGTGGAGACGGTCACCGTGGACGGGGACACGACAGTCGTCGGGGTGACCGACAAGAGCCTCGGTGGCGCCTCGGGGTTCGTCGAGACCGGACACATGTTCCCGGCGCCGCTCGACCCGGCGACCACCCGCCGGGCCGGTGCGGTGGCGGTGGCCGCGCTGGCGGCGGTCGGGCTGGACCGCGGGGTCGCCCACACCGAACTGCGGTTGACCCCGGCCGGGCCCCGGGTGGTCGAGGTCAACCCCCGGCCGGCCGGCAACCAGATCACCGAACTGGTGCGCCGGGTCACCGGCATCGACCTGCCCATGGTGTACGCGCAACTGGCGCTCGGCGAGACCCCCGACCTCACACCCGCCGACACCGGCGTACGCAGCGCGGCGATCGCGTTCGTCCTACCGCCGCGCCCCGGCGTCGTCGCCCGGGTCGACGGTACCGGGGCCTGGCAGGCGGACCCACGGGTGGTCGACTGGTCGGTGAAGCCCGCCGGCCACCGGGCCGGTGACAGCGGCAGCAACAACGACTACCTGGGCCACGTGATGGTGGTCGACACGGCCGGGGCCGACGCGCGCACCATCGCCGACGGCCTGGCCGCACAGGTACGCGTCGGGTACGTCGACGACGACGGCAACACCGACCGGCACCGGTCCGCCGCCGCGCCGGCCGGAGCGGCGGTATGACGGCGTCCACCGACGGCAGTCCGGCGACGTCCGTGTCGCCGACCCGACCGGCCGTGTCCCGATCGCCGACCCGGCCGGCGTACCGGTCCCTCGCCGCGCTGATCAACGCGGTACGGGCCGGACGCCACGGTGTGGACCCGACCCGCTGCCAGGTCAGTGTGGGGTTCGTGACCAGGCAGGGCGCGCGGCACGCGAACCGGCTCCGCAGCTACCGCAACCAGGTGCTGAGCCTGCGGGTCGACGCGGCGGTCGGCTCCTGCGCGGTCGAACCCGGCGAGCTGCCCGACGAGGTCGTCTACGACTGTGTCGGCGCCACGGTCGCCGACCTGCTCGCGCATCCGTTGCTCCCGGTGCGGGTGGCCGCACTCGACGCGTACCTGATGGCGCAGCGCCCGCACGCGGAGGCAGCCGACACGGTGGTCACCGTGCCCGCCGGCGGCTCGCTGGCCAAGTCGCAGGCCCGGGCCGCCGCCGTGGTCGACCTGCTGCCGCCGACCGGCGGCCCGGTCCTGGTCGTCGGGGTGGTGAACTCGCTGCTGGCCCGGCTCCGGGCCGCCGGCCGACAGTACCTGCCGTGCGACCTGGCCGGCGGCCGCACCGAATGGGACGAGCCGTGCCTGCCCGACGCGGCGGCGCTGCTGGACCGCTGCGACGCGATCCTCGCCTCGGGAATGACGCTCGGCAACGGCACCTTCGAGCCGCTGCTGGGCCACGCCGCCGCCGAGGGCAAGCCGTTCGTGGTGTTCGCGCAGACCGGTAGCGCGGTGCTGCCGTGGTTCCGCGGCGCCGGGCTGACGGCGGTGTCGGCCGAGCCGTACCCGTTCTTCTGGCTCGACGGCGGCCCGACGACCATCTACCGGTACGGGGTGTCCGGGTGAGCGCGCCGCAGCTGCTGAACCTGGTGGGGCACACCCCGCTGATCTACGTCGACGCGCCGCTGCCGCACCCGCACGGCGGCTTCTGGGCGAAGGCCGAGTCCGTCGCGCCGGGCGGGATGAAGTCCCGCGCGGCAGTGGCGATGCTGGCCGGCGCGCGGCGACGCGGCGAACTCCGCGACGGCGCGCCGGTAGTGGAGTCGACCAGCGGCACCCTCGGTATCGGGCTGGTCTTCGCCGGGCAGGCTCTCGGCCACCCGGTGGTGCTGGTCGTCGACCGGGAGCTGGAGCCGTCGATGCGAGCGCTGCTGCGCGCGTACGGGGCCCGGCTGGAGGTGGTTGAGCGGCCCCACCCGACCGGTGGCTGGCAGCAGGCCCGCCGGGAACGGCTGACGCAGGTGCTGACGGCGCTGCCCGGCGCGTACTGGCCGGACCAGTACCACAACCCGGACAACGCCGCCGGGTACGCGAGCCTCGGTGACGAGATCGCCGCCCAGGTCGACGCGGTCGACGTGCTGGTGTGCAGCGTCGGCACCGGCGGGCACAGCGCCGGGCTGACCCGGGCGCTGCGCCGGCACTGGCCGCGGCTGCGGCTGATCGGCGTGGACACCATCGGTTCGACGATCTTCGGCCAGCCGGCCCGGCGGCGGGTGATGCGCGGGCTGGGCAGCAGCATCTATCCAAACAACGTGGACTATCCGGCGTTCGACGAGGTGCACTGGCTGGGCCCGGCGGAGGCGGTTGACACCTGCCGCCGGCTGGCCCGGACGGCGTTCGTCACCGGCGGATGGTCCACCGGCGCGGTCGCCAGAGTCGCCGCCTGGGTGGCCCGCACCCAGCCGGACACCCGGGTGCTGACGGTCTTTCCGGACGGACCGCACCGCTACCTTGACTCCATCTTCGACGACGGCTGGTGCGGCCGGCACGGGCTACTCGGCCCCACCCCCGGCCATCCGGTCGAGATACCGCACCCCGGTGCGGTGGAGGTCACCCGGTGGAGCCGCTGCCGGGTGGTCAGCGACCCGCTGCGCCACGAGCGGGTGCCGGCATGAAACTGTCCTGGCACCCGTACCGGCTGGTGCTGCGCGAACCGCTGCGGATCTCCCGGTCGGTGATGGCGCACCGCGAAGCGGTCCGGCTGACCGTCACGCACGACGGGCTCACCGGTCACAGCGAGGTCGTCACCAGCCGCTACTACGGACTCGACCGAGCCGCGGTCGAACGTACCTGTGCCGGCTGGACCGACCGGCTCGCCGGCTGCGTCGATCCGGCGATGCTGCGCGACGAGCTGAGCAAGTTCGACGGACCCGCCGGGGTGCTCGCGGCACTGGACACCGCCGTGCACGACCTGCTCGGCCAGGCCCGGGGGCTGCCGGTGCACCGACTGCTGGCAGCGCCGGTACCGACGCCGGTCGCCACGGCGTACACGATCGGGCTGGTGCCGGTCGCGGACGCGGCGGCGACCGCGCGGCGGCTGGTCGCCGCCGGGTTCGCGGTGCTGAAGGTAAAGGCCGGTGACGACGCCGACGTGGCCCGGGTGGCGGCGGTACGCGCCGAGGCGCCGACGGCCCGGCTGCTGCTCGACCCCAACGGCGGCTGGTCCGCCGAGCAGGCGGTACGGCGGCTCGACGCGCTCACCCCGTACCGGATCGACGCCGTCGAGCAGCCGACCCCGCCGGGGCGACCCGACCTGCTGGCCCGGGTGGCCGCCCGCACCGCGATCCCGGTCGTCGCCGACGAGGACGCCGAGCGCCTCGCCGACCTGGACCGGCTCACCGGCGCGGTCGCCGGGGTGAATGTCAAGCTGGCCAAGTGCGGTGGGATCGCCGCCGCCACCCGGATCGTCGAGGCGGCCCGGGAACGCGGCCTGGACATCATGCTCGGCTGCCTGGTCGCCAGCACGCTCGGCGTCGCACCGGCCGTGCACCTGGCCGGCCTCGCCCGCTGGGTCGACCTGGACGGGCACCTGCTGATCGCCGATGACCCGTGGACCGGGATCGGCGGCCACGACGGCGTGCTGCGCCTGGCGGAGACCCCCGGCCTCGGCGTGACGGAGGCGGTGCGGTGAGGGCGACCTGGACGACGCTGATCAGCTTTCCACCGGCGATCCGGCTGCTGGTGGTCAACCAGCTCGGGGTCAACGTCGGCTTCTACCTGCTGCTGCCCTACCTGGCCGGTTACCTGCGCGACGACATCGGCCTGTCGGCCACCCTGGTCGGCCTGGTCCTCGGGGTACGCAACCTGAGCCAGCAGGGACTGTTCCTGGTCGGCGGGTCGGCCGCCGACCGGCTCGGCGCACGCGGCGTGATCATCGCGGGCTGCGGGCTGCGGGCGGTCGGCTTCGCGGTGTTCGCGGTCGGCGGGTCGCTGCCTGCACTGCTGGCCGCCTCGGTGCTGACCGGGCTGGCCGGGGCGCTGTTCAATCCGGCGGTACGCGCCTACCTCGCCGAGGCCGCTCCCGAGCGCCGGGCCGAGGCGTTCGCCCTGTTCAACGTCTTCGCCAGCGCCGGTGCGCTACTCGGGCCGCTGCTCGGCAGCGCGCTGCTGCTGGTCGACTTCCGGGCCGCCGCGATCGGCGCGACGGCGGTGTTCGCCGCGCTGACCGTGGCGCAACTGCTGGTGCTGCCACCGCACCCGGTGACCCGAAGCGGGCAGAGCGTCGGCCGGGACTGGCGGGAGGCGCTGACCGACGGCCGGTTCCTGGCGTTCACGGTGGCGTTGAGCGCGCTGTTCGCCCTGCAGACCCAGCTGTACCTGGTGCTGCCGGTGCAGGCCGAGGCCGCCGCCGGCACCCCGCTGGCGGTGGCGGCACTCTTCGTCGTGTCCACGGTGGCCACCCTCGCCTGGCAGGTCCGGCTGACCGGGTGGCTGCGCCAGCGGAGCAGCCGTGGGGTGTCCATCGCGGCCGGGATGGCGGTGGCCGGCCTCAGCTTCCTGCTGCCGCTGCTGCCGGTGACCGGCCCGCCTCCGGTGCGGGCACTGCCGACGCTGGTCGCCGCGCTGGCGCTGGCGGTCGGGGTGATGATGGCGCAGCCGTTCGTGTTGGAGCTGGTGCCCGGCTTTGCCCGCGACGGGCTGACCGGCACCTACTTCGGGGTGTTCTACCTGGCCTCCGGGGTTGTGGCGGCGCTGGCCACCACCGCCGTCGGCCGGTTCATGCAGACCGGTGGCCAGCCGGACGGGGCGGCACCGGCCGTACCCGCCGGAGCGTGGCTGCTCTGCGTGGGGCTGGGCCTGGCCTGCGGCGCCGCCGTGTGGACGCTGCACCGCCGCGGCCTGCTCGCCCCACGTACGGTGCCGGCCGCCGCTGAGAAGACGGCCCGGTGAGCGGGCCGGTGGTCGGGGGCGGACCTGTCGTGACGGGCGGCCCGGTGGTGGCGGGCGGGCCGGTGGTGGCGGGCGGGCCGGTGGTGGCGGGCGGCAACCTGCTCACCGACAACCCGCAGCTGTACGAGGCCCAGTTTCCCGACCCGGAGCACCGGGCGGCCAGGTTCGTGGCCGACCTGGTCGACCGGTTCGCGCCCGGCCCGCCCGGCCGGCGGCTGCTCGACCTCGGCTGCGGCACCGGCCGCGACGCCGGGTACCTCGCCGACGCCGGCTTCGACGTCACCGGGTTGGACCTGTCCACCCGGATGCTGGCCTACGCCCGCCGCCGCCACCAGCGGGTCCGGTTCGTCGAAGGTGACCTGCGTACGTTCGACCTCGACCTGCGCTTCGACGTGATTACCTGCCTGGACAGTGCGCTGCTGTACTGCCACGGCAACGCCGACCTGACCGCCGCGCTGGCCAGCTGCCGCCGGCAGCTGGCCCCCGGCGGGCTGCTCATCGCCGAGATGCGCAACGGCGCGTACTTCCTCGGCAACACCGACCTGGTCGACGGGCCCAGCATCCGGTCGGTGCGCTGGCAGGGCGTCACCTACACGTCCCGTACCACCTTGTGGATCGACGCCGCGGCGCAGCTGCTGCGCCGCCGTCGGATGTGGACCTGGCCGGGTGCTGAGCAGGAACTCGTGCAGAACTCCGCGTGGCGGCTGCTCTTCCCGCAGGAACTGCGCCATTTGCTGGAGGGCGCCGGGTTCGACATCCTCGCCCTGTTCGACGCCCCCGGCCCGCGTACCGAACCGCCCTGGCGTCCCGGCGCCGAGCTGGCGACCGGCCTACGCGGCGACCGCCTGCACCTGGTCGCCCGCCGCCGCGACGACGCGGCCTGAAATCCCCGCTGAAATCCCCTCGGAAGGAAAGAACTGACATGTCGACTGTTGCCCGACTACGCCGCCGAACATTGCTCGGCGGCGGTGCCGCCGTGACCGCCGCGCTCCTCGCCGGCTGCGGCGCCGACGCCCCCGCTGGTTCCGACACCGCCGTCAACAGCGGCACGCCGAAGCGGGGTGGCCGGCTGCGGGTCGCGTTCGCCGGTGGCGGCGCCACCGAAAGCCTCGACCCGCACCTGGCGAACCTGTTCAACGAGGCGTCCCGGGCCAAGGCGATCTTCGACAAGCTCGCCGACTACGGCCCGGACGTGTCGATCCAGCCCCGGCTCGCACTGGGCTGGGAGCCCAACGCCGATCTCACCCGCTGGCGGGTGCCGCTGCGCGAGGCCACCTTCCACGACGGACGGCCGGTGCGGGCCGCCGACGTGCTCGCCAGTTACGCCCGGATCACCGACCCGGACCGGGCCTTCCGCGCCAAGGCCAGCCTGTCCCTGATCGATCTGCGGGCGAGCCGGGCCGTCGACGACCGTACGGTGGAATTCGCGCTGACCCGTCCGTTCGCCGAATTCGGCAACGTGCTCGCCGCGTTCGGCGCGTACATCGTGCCCGAGGGCAGCGAATCGTTCGACCGGCCAATCGGCTCCGGACCGTTCACGTTCAGCAGCTTCACCCCCGGTACGTCGCTGCTGCTGGCCCGGTACCCGGACTACTGGGACGGCGCCGCGCACCTCGACGAGCTGGAGTACGTGATCGCCAACGAGGAGTCGGCGCGGGTCAACGCCCTGCTCGCCGGGCAGGTCGAGTACGCGCACGACATCAGCCCCACCACGGCCCGCAGCTACGCCGCCGACGACCGGATCGCCATCACCCGGATGGCCAACAGCGGCCTGCAGGGCTTCACCATGAAGCTGGACCGGCCCCCGTTCGACAACCGGGACCTACGGGAGGCGATGTTCCTGCTCACCGACCGGCAGCAGCTGGTCGAGACGGTCCTGTCCGGCTCCGGGCAGATCGGCAACGACCTGTTCGGCAAGGGCTACCAGTACTACGCCGACGACATCCCGCAGCGCGAACCCGACCTCGACCGGGCCCGCACGCTCATCGACCGGGCCGGCGCGCGAGGGCTGCGAATCCCGCTGGACACCGCGCCGGTGGCCGCCGGGTTCGTCGAGGCGGCCAGTGTCTTCGCCGACCAGGCCCGCGCGGTCGGGCTGAACGTCGAACCGGTGCAACGCAACAAGGACACGTACTGGCGAGAGGTGCTCGACAACGGAGTGATGGCCTGCTTCCGCTCCGGTGCCATGCCGATCGAGACCCACATCTCGCAGCGGTTGCTGAGCACCTCGACGACGAACGCCACCAAGTGGACGCGGCCCGAGTTCGACGACCTCTACGCCACCGCCGTCTCCACCGCCGACGAAGCGGGCCGGCGGCAGGCGTACGGCGAGATGCAGCGGATGCTGCACGCCGAGGGCGGGCTGCTGGTGTGGGGCTTCGCCGACTTCCTCGTCGCCACCGCGCCCCGGGTCGGCGGCGTGTCCGCCGAGGCACCCGCCAACACCCTCGACTGGGCCCGGTTCGACAAGGTGTGGCTGGCTTGAGCCTGACCCGCTACACGGTTCGGCGGCTGCTGCTCGGCGTCGGGCAGGTCGCCGGCATCACCACCATCGTGTTCGTGCTCACCGAGGCGCTGCCCGGCGACGCGGCGGTGGTGATCGCCGGTGACCAGCCCGACCCGGAGCGGATTGCGCTGATCCGCGAACAGCTCGACCTCGACCAGCCACCCTGGCAGCGGTACCTCGATTGGCTCGCCGGGCTGCTACACGGAGACTTCGGCGTATCGCTGATCTCCCAACGGCCGGTCCTGGACATGATCGTCGGCAGCGCCGCAGCGACCGTACTGCTGGCCGCCGCGACGCTGCTCGTCCTCGTCCCGCTCGCGATCGGCCTCGGCATGCTCGCCGCCCGGCGCGAAGGCGGCCGGCTCGACCGCGCCATCAGCGCCGTCGCCGTCGGTCTCTACGCGGTACCGGAGTTCGCCCTGGCCATCCTGCTGGTCGCGGTCTTCGGCGTACGGCTGGGCTGGTTTCCGCCGACCGCCGTCGGCACCGGCCCCAACCTGCTCGCCCAGCCTGCCGTGCTGGTCCTGCCGCTGCTGGTGCTGCTGGCCCGACCGATCTGCTCACTCAGCCGGCTCACCCGCGCCGGCATGGTCGACGCGCTGCGCTCCGAGTACGTGGCCCACGCCCGACGCCTCGGCCTCGGTGCCCGTCGCCGGTGGCTGGCCCATGCGCTGCCCACCGCCGCCGCGCCGGTCGTGCAGCAGCTCGCCCGGACCACCGACTGGCTGCTCGGCGGCGTCATCGTCGTCGAGGCGGTCTTCGTCATCCCCGGTCTGGGCACCGCCCTGGTCGACGCGGTCGCCGCCCGGGACGTCCCCACCGTCCAGGGGCTGTGCGTGATCGTGGCGGTCACCACCGTGGTCGTCAACCTGGCCGCCGACCTGATCGCGTTCCGGCTCGCCCCGCGTATGGCCGGTGCCCGATGACCGGCCGGGCTCCAATTATCAGCCGGGCTCGGCGGACCGGCCGGGTTCCGCGCCTGCTCACCGGGGTCGTCCTGCTCGCCGTACCGCTGCTGCTCGCTCTCGCCGGTCCGGCCCTGGTCGATCTGGCCCTGGTCGGCACCGGCGCGGACCGGACCCGGCCGTTCGACCAGGCAGGGCTGCTCGGCACCGACTTCGTCGGCCGGGACGTCACCGGGCAGCTCCTGCTCGGCGGCCGGTCCGTCGTCGCGGTCGCCGCCGCCGCGACCGCCCTGGCCTACCTGATCGGCGTACCCGTCGGTCTGGTCGCCGCGCTCACCCGCCGCCGCTGGCTCGACGAGGTGCTGATGCGCCCGCTGGACCTGCTCCTCGCCGTCCCGTCGCTGCTGCTGCTCATCCTGCTCGCCGCCACCGCACCCCGGGGGCCGGTGACGCTGGTGGTAGTCGTCGCCGTCATCGCCCTGCCGGAGATCGCCCGGATCACCCGCGCCGCGGCCCTGCCGCTGGCCCACGGACCCGCGATGGAAGCGATGCGGCTCTACCGGGAGACGTGGTGGCGGCGGGCGGTCGGGTACGTCGCCCGGGGCATCCGCCGGGTCCTGCTCGCCGACGCCGGGATCCGGTTCATCGGCGCCGTCTACCTCGTCGCCACCGCCAGTTTCCTGGGCATCGGCGTCGCCCCGGACGCCGCCGACTGGGCCGTCATGGTCGACCGCAACCGCGCCGGGATCTTCCTGCAACCGTGGGCGGTGGTGGTGCCCGCCGCGCTGCTCGTCGCGCTCGCCGTCGGGGTCAACCTGGTCACCGATCAGCTGCTGGCCGCCCGGCCGGAGGTCGCGAAGTGATCCGGGTCGACGGGCTGTGCGCCGACGCCGCTGGACAGCGGCTGTTGCGCGACGTGTCGTTCACCGTGCCGGCCGGCGACGTCCTCGCCGTCGTCGGTCCGTCCGGCAGCGGCAAGACCACGCTCGGGCGGGCGCTGCTCGGCGAAGCCGGCCCAGGCGTCCGGCTCACCGGCGGCATCGAGATCGACGGTCGCCCGGTCACCCCCGACACACCGCCGGCCGGCGGCACCGTCGGCTACATTCCGCAGCAGCCGGCGGCGGCGCTGACCCCGGTACGCCGGATCGGCCCGGTGCTGCGTGAGATCGCCCGCCGGCACACCCCGGCGCCGTCGCGCCGAACGCGGCGCGCCGCCACTTGGCAGGCGGTCCGGGCGGTGCTGGCCCGGGTCGGTTTGCCGGACGACCGCGACCTGCTGCGGCGCTACCCGCACCAGCTCTCCGGCGGCCAGCAGCAGCGGCTGGTCATCGCGCACGCCCTGCTGGCCGGTGCCCGCGTCCTGGTCGCCGACGAACCGACCACCGGGCAGGACAGCCTCAACCGCCGCGACGTCGCCGCCGAACTACGCCGTCTCGCCGGCTCCGGCGTCGCGGTCGTCCTGCTCACCCACGACCTGCACCTGGTCCGGGCGGTCGCCGATGGCGTCCTCATGCTCGACCGGGGCACCGTCGTCGCCTCCGGTCCACCGGACGCGGTCCTCCATGACACCCCAGCTCGGCCAGCGCGGACCCCCGCCGCTGACCCGCCGGGCGGTGTCGGTCAGCTGCTGCGGGTCGCCGGGCTCACCGCGGCGCACCACGGCCGCACCGTGCTGCACGGCATCGACATGATCATCGGCCCCGGTCAGCGCCTCGCCCTGGTCGGCCGCTCCGGCAGCGGCAAGACCACCGTCGCCCGCTGCCTGGCCGGCCTGCACCCACCGAGCGGCGGCAGTATCGAACTCGACGGCCGCCGGCTCGCCGGCTCGATCGACCGCCGGCAGCGGGGCGACCTCACCACCGTGCAGTACGTCTTCCAGGATCCGCGGGCCAGTTTCCAGCCGTCCGCCGCCCTGCTCGACCAGGTCGCCCGCCCCGCCGTACGGCTGCACCGCCAACCGACCGTCGACGCGCTGCGGACCGCCCACGACCTGCTGCGTCAGGTCGGGATCGACGATGCTCTCGCCGCCCGCCGCCCCGACCGGCTCTCCGGCGGTGAACTGCAACGCGCCGCTCTGGCCCGCGCCCTGGTGGCCCGACCCCGGCTGCTGGTCTGCGACGAGATCACGTCAGGTCTCGACCGCGTCAACCAGGACCGGATCCTCGACCTGCTCGACGAAGTGTGCCGCGCCCACCGGCTCGCGCTGCTGGTCATCACGCACGACCCGGACGTGGTCGACCGGCTCGCCGACCACGTCACCGTGCTCGACCACGGCCGGGTCGTGGAACACGGTCCCGCCGCCACCGTGCTGCGCGCCGGCCGGCAGCCGCTGACCCGCGCCCTGCTCGACCCTGACCTGCCGCGACCGCGCGACCCCGACCTGCCGCGACATCTGCCGCGACCCGCAACCACGTCCAGTACCGGAGAGATGAGCACCACGTGAACGACCAGAACATCGGTCCGTACGACATCCGTACCGCCACGCCGCAGCACCTCGACGGTGCCCGCAGCGTCATGCTCGACACCTTTTACCAGGTGTTCGGCTACGGCTACCAGCCGCGGTGGCACGCCGACGTCATCGACCTCGCCGGCACCTACCTACGGCCGGAGCGGCATGCGCTGTTCGTCGCGGTCAAGGGCGACGAGGTGGTCGCCACCACCGCCGTCCGCGCCGCCGCGCCGAACAGCCCGCCGCATCCCCGCTGGCTCGTCGACCGCTACCCGGCGGCGAGCACCGCCCAACTGTTCCGGGTCTACGTACGCCCGGAACACCGCCGCAACGGGCTGGCCCGCGCACTGGTCCGACGGGCCGTCGCGTTCGCCGCCGGACACCCCGGCTACCGGGCGGTCTACCTGCACACCGACACCGGGGTCCCCGGGGCGGAGGCGTTCTGGCGGAGCGTGGCCGAGGTGGTGCACGACCCCCGCGACGGCAGCCCGCACGCCTCCCGGGTGGTGCACTTCGAGATCCCGATGCCCGTGCTGACCACCGCGTCCCGGTAGCGATCGTTCGGCAGGTCGGAGCCGTTGGTCGAGGTCACCGTGTTCGGAGAGCCCGTCTGCCAAGGTCACGAAGGCAGCGGCCCAGTACTTCGTGTGCAGGACCAGCATCGGTACGGACACGAGCGCGTGCATGGCCGGCAGCGCGTCGGCGACCTCCGCCGCCGACAGCAGGTCGACCGGGTGCCCGAGACAGGACTGCGTCTCGTCCTCGTTCAGTCCGTACACGTCGATCGCGTCGCGCAGCGCGGCCAGAACCCGGCGGTTGAGCGCGGGCTCGTGGTAGGCGGCGTCCTCGAAGTAGGTCACCGCCCGGGTGGCAACCGCCGCATGTGCACGCGCAGCTCGGCGAGTCGGCGGTCGAGCTTCTCGGCGGAGCGCATGGCGTTGAATCCGGAGATCAGCAACACGTCGGCCCGGCTGAGCCGGTCGCCGAACTCGCCGCTGAGCAGCATCGTGCTGTTGGCCGGGTCGTTGAGGTAGATCAGCCGGTTCGGGAACGGCGCGGTGATGTCGATCTCTCCGGCGCGGATCCGCAGACCCTGGTCGTACTGGACGATCAGGTGCGGGTGCAAGGTGTCCTCGACGCCGCTGGACAGGTACGCGCCGTCCGGTGGCGGCAGCCGACGTACGGTGTCGTCGACGCTGACCAGGTGCAAGGTCGACGGCACGCCGAGGCGGCTCATCAGGATCCCGGCCCGTACCGGTGGGTACCGCCCAGCGCCACCGGTGCGGGAACCGGCCGGCGAAGAGCTCCAGCGCCGGGGCGGAGGCGACGTCATGTTCGCCGCCCCGAGCGACATACCCGAGGATCGACACCACGAGATCCCGCTCGCTGGTCACCGTGATCGGCGAGGTCAGCTCCGCAGCGGCGATACCGTAGTCGGCGACCAGCTGTGCCAGGACATCGGCGGTGAGCTTCAGCTCGTAGTCCGGAGCTCGGCCGGGCCGTCGAACCGCCGCCCCAGTTGCGTCGTCACCCCGCCGGTGCGAAAGAATCGTTCCATGACCGAGGACTGGGAGCTCCCCTCAGGCTCTAAGATGGACACCGCCGTTCCGCACTCGGCGCGGATCTGGAACTACTGGCTCGGCGGCAAGGACCACTTCGCGGTCGACCGGGCCGCCGGCGATGAGGTCATCGCGCACATCCCGGACATCCCCATCGGAGCCAAGTCCGAGCGTGCGTTCCTCCAGCGCGTGGTCAGGTTCCTCGTCAGGGACGTCGGTATCCGCCAGTTCCTCGACGTCGGCACCGGTCTGCCCTCGGCGGACAACACCCACGAGGTCGCACAGTCCCTCGAGCCGCGCTGCCGGGTGGTCTACATCGACAACGACCCGCTCGTCATGGCACATGCGCGTGCGCTGCTGACCAGCACGCCGGAAGGCAGTTGCGACTACGTCGAAGCCAATTTGCGGCAGCCGGACGCGATCCTCGCGTCCGCGCGGCGGACGCTCGACTTCACGCAGCCGATCGGGCTCATGCTCCTCGGCGTCGTCAACCACATCCTGGACGACGACGTGGCGTACGGCTCCGTCGCGCAACTGGTGCAGGCGCTGCCCGCCGGCAGCCACCTGGTGCTCACCCATTCCACGGCGGAGATCCACGGCGAGCCGATGCTGCGCGTGATGCGGGAGACCACCGAACGCGGCGGCACGCCGATCCGCGCCAGGACCAAGGTGGAGCTCGAACGCTTCTTCGACGGGTTGGACCTGCTGGAACCCGGCGTCGTCACCTGCTCACGCTGGCGCCCTGACCCGGAGTCCGACGAGCCCGAGGTCTACCTGTTCGGCGGTGTCGGCCGCATCGGCTGAGCCACCACAGGAGGACGCGCCGGTGGTGCGCGCGACGTTCGACGATCCGAATCTGGTGTCGTGTGCCGGTCT